>NZ_VCKW01000015.1 GCF_005889715.1 Actinomadura soli | reverse complement strand
CGCCCGCCGCCACCGCCGCACCCTGCTCGACCTCCTGGACGACCAAGCCCGCCGCCACGGCCTGCACACCACCACCCAACTGTCCATCCGCACCGACAACCCCACCCAGATCACCACCACCATGACCCGCCTACGCACCACACCCCCAGCAACCCTCGCCGGACACACGATCGAGACCCTCGACGACCTCGCCCACCCCACCGGCGGCCTGCCACCCACCAACGCCCTGCGATTCCACCTGACCGGAGGCGCACGCGTGATCATCCGCCCATCCGGCACCGAACCCAAACTCAAGTGCTACCTGGAACTCGTCCAACCCGTCACCGGCGACATCCCCGCAGCCCGCGCCCGCGCCACCGCCGAACTGGACACCCTCCGCCAAGCCCTCTCCACCGCCCTCAGCTGACCGCGCCCACGATCGCGACCACGACCAGCAGCGCCAGCGGGACGCCCAGCGCCGCCAGGGCCGGAACCGACCAGGTCACCGTCCCCCGCGCCGAGTCGTCCGCCGCCTCCTTCGCGGCGGCGGCCCGGTCAGGCGCCCCCGACCTGGTCCGCGGTCGCCGCCGGTCGCGGATCTCGTTCAGCTGCTGCGCCGCGTAGGCCGCCGGGGTCCGGCCCCGCAGGTCGAACTCCTGCTGCTCGCTCGCTTCCTTCCGCGCCCGAGCCTCGGCCTTCGCCTGCGCACGGGGCGACGTCTGGTGCACCCACGCCCGTGACTCGGTCTCCGCCCCGTCCGGGCCGGTGAACCGCACCTTCACGGCGTTCGTGCCCTCGATCCGGCGGACGGCGGCCCACGGCGCCCGGACGTCCCGCAGCGGGTTCCGGATCGTGACGGCGTCGTCGTCCCCCAGGATCGCGGGACGGAGCCCGACCGCGTACGCGATCCCGGAGCCGAGCAGCAGCAGCACGCCGATGCCGAACGTCATCGGCGTGTAGCTCGCGTCGCCGGTGATGCCGAACAGCAGGTCGGCGAGGTTCAGCGCGGCGAACACCAGCCACGCGTACGCCGCGACGCGCCCGCCGGTGGAACGAATGGTCACCATGGCTCGATCATGCCAGGGGCCGGGCGCCGCTCCACTTGAGCTGCGCGAAACCGGGCTTGATCACCCCGTTGATCAGTTCGAGCCGCTCGGTGAACGGCGCGAACGCCGACTTCATCGCGTTCACCGTGAACCACTGCAGGTCGTCCCAGCCGTAGCCGAACGCCTCGATGAGCTTCGCGAACTCGTGGGACAGCGTCGTCCCGCTCATCAGCCGGTTGTCGGTGTTCACGGTGACGCGGAAGCTCAGCCGCCGCAGCAGCCCGATCGGATGCTCCGCGATCGACTTCGCCGCGCCCGTCTGGATGTTGGACGTGGGGCACATCTCCAGCGGGATCCGCTTGTCGCGGACGTAGTCGGCGAGCCGCCCGAGCCGGGCCTCCTCGCCGTCCACCTTGATGTCGTCGATGATCCGCACCCCGTGGCCGAGCCGGTCCGCGCCGCACCACTGGATCGCCTGCCAGATCGACGGCAGCCCGAACCCCTCGCCCGCGTGGATGGTGAAGTGCGCGTTCTCCCGCTGCAGGTACTCGAACGCGTCCAGATGCCGGGTCGGCGGATATCCGGCCTCGGCGCCCGCGATGTCGAACCCGACGACGCCCGCGTCCCGGTACCGGACGGCCAGCTCCGCGATCTCCATGGACCGCGCCTGGTGCCGCATCGCCGTGACGAGCGTCCCGACCCGGATCCCGTGCTCGCGCCCGCCCCGCGCGAACCCGTCCAGGACGGCCTCGACGACCTGCTCCAGCGACAGCCCGTCCCGCAGATGCTGCTCGGGCGCGTACCGGACCTCCGCGTAGACGACGCCGTCCTTCGCCAGATCCTCCGCGCACTCGTACGCGACCCGCGTCAGCGCCTCGACGGACTGCATCACCCCGACGGTGTGCGAGAACGTCTCCAGGTACCGCTCCAGCGACCCCGAGTTCGCCGACTCCTCGAACCACGCGCGCAGGTTGCCGGCGTCCGTGGTCGGCAGGTCCCCGTATCCGGACTCCCGCGCCAGGTCCACGACGGTCCCGGGCCGCACGCCACCGTCCAGATGGTCGTGCAGCAACACCTTCGGCGCCCGCCGAACATCCTCAAGCCCCGGCCGAACATTCATCCCCCGAACTTACCCCCACCGGTCTTCGGACGAGCGCGAGAAACCGCTCCGTCGTCTCCACCGCGGCGGCGACAGCCCCGTGCAATGGACATCCATGGCCGAGCCTGAATCCTCGATGCTGGGCCGAGCGTCCACGCCGGCCCCCTCCCCCGCCCCACTACATCACCGACGAGCAGGGGGCGGGGAAGGTTCACGGGGTCAGCGGCTCAGGCGTTGGTAGCGGCGGACGGCGAGGGGCAGGAAGATCGCCGTGAGGACGACCGGCCAGACGACCGACATCAGCAGGGCGTGCTGCTCGATCCAGGTGTCGCCGACGGCGGCCGGGTTGCCGAACAGCTCGCGGGACGCCGTCACCGTGGCCGAGACCGGGTTCCACATCGCGATCGTGCCCAGCCAGTCCGGCATCAGGGACGGCGCCACGAACGCGCTGGAGATCATCGCGAAGGGGAACGCGACCGCGAACAGGCTTCCGGCCGCCTCCTCGTTGGGGACCAGGAGGCCCAGCAGGACGCCGATCCAGATCAGCGCGAAGCGCAGCAGGAGGAGGAGCCCGAAGGCGGTGAGGGTGTCGAGCACGCCGCCGCTGGAGCGCCAGCCGATCGCGAGCGCCGTCAGCCCCAGGACGACGAGGTCGAGGGACGCGCCGATCAGGTCGCCGACGCCGCGGCCGGTGACGACGGCGGACGGGGACATCGGCATCGACCGGAACCGGTCGGTGACGCCGCGGGAGCTGTCGTACACGACGACGTACGCGGTGTTCATGAAGCCCATCGCCATCGTCATGCCGAACATGCCCGGCATCAGGAACTCGCGGTAGTCGCCGCCGCCGGGGACGGACATCGCGCTGCCGAACACGTACCCGAACAGCAGGACGGACACGAGCGGGAACCCGAGCTGCCAGGCGATGTTGCTCGGCTGCCGGACGTAGTGGGTCAGGCCGCGCAGGACGATCGTCCAGCAGTCGGCCGCCGCCCAGTAGAGCCGCGCGCCGAGCGCGTCGTCATCGGCGGTCTTGGCCTGCACGTTCACGCTTTCACCTTCTCCTTCTCCGGGGCCTCGCCGGCGCTCTCGGCGCGGTGGCCGGTGAGGCGCAGGAACACCTCGTCCAGGGTGGGGCGGCGCAGGGCGATGTCCTCGACGCCGATGCCGTCGTCCTGGAGGGTGCGGGCGACCTCGGTCAGCGCGGCCACCCGCTCGGTGACGGGCGCGTGCACCCGCCCTGCCGTGGTGTCGACCTCCGGTTCGGCGGACGCGACGCGGGCGACGATCGCCGCCGCGGCGGACAGGTTCGCCGGGTCGGTGACGACGACCTCGATCCGGTCGCCGCCGATCAGGCGTTTCAGCGACTCGGGCGGGCCGTCGGCGATGACCTTGCCCCGGTCGAGGACGGCGATCCGCCCGGCGAGCTGGTCGGCCTCGTCCAGGTACTGCGTGGTCAGCAGGACGGTCGTGCCCTGCGCGACGAGCGACCGGACGGAGTCCCAGACCTCGTTGCGGCCGCGCGGATCCAGGCCGGTGGTCGGCTCGTCCAGGAACAGGACGTCCGGCGCGAGGATCATGCTGGCCGCGAGGTCGAGGCGGCGGCGCATCCCGCCGCTGTACTCCTTGAGGCCCTTGTCTGCGGCGTCCAGCAGGTCGAAGCGTTCCAGCAGCTCTTCGGCGCGTTCGGCGGCGCGTTTCTTGCCCAGGTGGAACAGGCGGCCGAACATGCGCAGGTTCTGCCGTCCGGTCAGGACCTCGTCCACGGCCGCGTGCTGCCCCGCCAGGCCGATCCGGCGGCGCACCTGCCGGGGGCGGGTGGCGACGTCCAGCCCGGCGACCTCGGCGCGGCCGCCGTCCAGCCGGACGAGCGTGGTCAGGATGCGGACGGCGGTGGTCTTGCCCGCCCCGTTCGGGCCGAGCAGGCCGTAGACCATGCCGCTCGGCACGGCGAGGTCGAAGCCGTCCAGTGCCCTTTTCTCTCCGTAGTTCTTGCGGATCCCCTCGGCGAGGATCGCGTGCTCCGGCATGCCGCCTCCTATTTCGCGTATGCCCTACGCAAATTAGCGTACACTATACTCGAAGTCGCGGCGGACCTTCGCGATAGCGTCGTGTCCCGGACGCCGGCGGGCGGCGCCGCACAGGGGAAGAGCAGGACGGACGATGGCAACGGAGCACGGCGACGACCGCGACCTCGGACGCAGCCTGAAGCTGCTGTGGGGTGACCGGACCCGGCCGCCGCGCGGCCGTCCGCCCGGGCTCACCCTCGACCGGATCGTCGCGGCGGCCGTCGAGGTCGCCGACGACCTCGCCCTCGCCGAGGGGCTCGAAGCGCTGTCGATGCGCCGCGTCGCGACGCATCTGGGCGTCGGCACGATGTCGCTGTACCGCTACGTCCCGGGCAAGAGCGAGCTGCTCGACCTCATGCTCGACCGCGTCATCGAGGGCCCCGCCGACCAGGAGCCGGAGCGGTGCGCGGACGAGGGGCACGGCTGGCGCCAGATCCTGGCCGCCGACGCCCGCGGCCACTACCGGCTCTGCCTGGACCATCCCTGGTACCCGTTCGTGGACCAGAGCCGCCCGCTCCTCGGCCCGAACTCCCTGCGCGGCCTGGACCGGCTGCTCGGCCGGATGCGCCGCTTCGGGTCCGACGACCGGACGCTGATGATGCTGATCGGCGTCCAGTACGACTACGTGAACGGCGTCGCGCGCAGCCACATCAACGAGCTCCGCGCCGTGGCGCGGACGGGCGTCACCAACGAGGAGTTCTGGGCTGAGCAGGGGCCGACGCTGGAGAGGGCCCTGAGCAGCGGCGACTTCCCGGTCATGGCCAGCCTCGACGAGAAGACCTTCGACTTCTCTCACGAGCAGCTCTTCGAGTTCGGCCTGGACCGCCTCCACGACGGTTTCGCGTCCCTCCTGGACACCCCCGCACGCTGAGGGCCGGGTCAGCCCGGGACGGGGAACGCGACGGGGCTGCGGTGGCCGTCGCGGTCGACGGCGCGGACGCCGAAGAACGCGTTGTCCTTGGACAGGTCGATCCGGACCCCGGTGACGTTCCCGACGGGGATGACGTGCGTCCAGTCGGGGCTGGTCGTCTCCCGCCACACGACCTCGTACCCGGCGAGGTCCGGCTCGGTGCCGCGGTCCCAGACCAGGTCGGTGTCGTTGGTGAGCTCGCTCGTGCGGACGCGGGCGTTCTTCGGCGTCCCGGGCGCCTGGGCGAGCGACCACAGCGCGGCGGCGTTCACCCTGGCGACACGGGCGATGTACGCGAAGTCGCAGAACTCGGGCAGGTCGCCGTACTGCTTGCCGTCCTCCACGCGGACGTCCTGGTGCTGGTGGGCGTAGTCCTCGTGGGGCTCGGTGAAGCGGGCGGCGGGGTAGTCCTGCTCCAGGTAGCCGATGTGGTCGCCGCCGCGCAGGTAGCGGTCGCGGCGGTAGATCGTCCGGACGTGCATGCCGGTCGCGTCGTTGTCGGCGACGGACGAGACGAACCGGGCGAGCTGCCGGGACGGGGAGTCGTTCTCGCCGCCGACCGCGCGCCGCACGTCGCCCTCGCTCGGGGACTCCGCGGTCGGCACGCCCTCGGCGAACAGCCGCAGCGAGCGGGGGTCGCGGGTCCCGTCGTCGGCGGTGCTGCTGCCCACGATGTCGTTGGTGAACATCCCCTGCACGTCCGCGCCGGCCGTCTTGTACTGCTTCGCCTGGTACCTGGCCCCGTACAGGCCCTGCTCCTCACCGGCCACGGCGGTGAAGACGATCGTGGCCTCCGGGCGGCGCTTCGCCATCACCCGGGCCAGCTCCATGACGACCGCGACGCCGGACGCGTCGTCGTCGGCCCCGGGCGCGTCCGACGTGGCGTCCATGACGTCGGTGACCCGCGAGTCGTAGTGGCCGGACACCACGTAGATCCGGTCGGGGCTCGCCGAGCCGCGCAGCGTCGCGACCACGTTGGTGATGCGGGTCGCGGCCGGGATGCGCGGCCCCGGCTCCTGGACGTAGGACTGCGGCTCGGCGGTCATCCGCCCGCCGGACGCGGCGGCGTACCGCTTCATCTCCGCGAGGATCCAGTCGCGGGCGGCGCCGATGCCGCGCGCCGGATCGTCCTGGACCGACAGGGTGTGCCGGGTGCCGAAGCTGACCAGCTTGCGGACGTTCGCCTCGACGCGGTCCTGGTCGATCTCGCGCAGCAGCGCGCGCAGCTCGGCGTCCGGGCGCTGGTCGGTGACGGGCCTGCCGGGGCCGTCCGGCCAGCCCGGCTCCTTCGCCGCCGCGGGGGCGGCGGTCAGCGCGACACCGGCGCCGGTGGTCGCGGTGACGGCGGCGGCCGCCGTCGACAGGGACAGGAACGTCCGGCGGCTGGCCGTGGTGGACGGCGGCCCGGCGGGAGATGAATGGTCGGCGGGGGATGCGTTGGTAGCCACCCATCGATCTTTCTCCGAATCCGGGCGGTGTCCAGGCCCAGACGCGACAGTCATCACCGGGCCCAGGTGTGAACAATTACGACGTTCAGCGAGACCGGCCGAATCGGCGGCGGATCCAGGAAGCCTCTTCGTGGCGTCCGCTCCGCTCCAGCGCTGTGATCAGGAGGTCGGCCGCCGCGCGGAGGCGCGGGACGAATTCGTCCGGCATCCGGTCGGCCAGCGCCTGGTAGTGCTGGACCGCGGATTGCGCACGGGCCAGGCACGCATCCAATTGCCCCGTGTGAAGGTGCAGCTTGGCCAGCTCGTAATCCACTCGGACCATTTCGGAGTGGAATTCGCCTTCGCGGGTCTGGCCGCGGTAGATGTCGGCGGCCTCGCGGAGTGCGGCCAGCGCGTCTTTGGCCTGTCCCGCCGCGACATAGCGATCCGCGGTCTCGGTGAGGGTGAGGGCCAGCGGGAAGTGGTATCCGTCCTCAGCCGATGCCAGTTTCCGATAGTTGGCGATGGCCTCCTCGGACGCCACGACGGCCTCCTCGATCCGGCCGAGGTCCGAATAGCACGCGGAGAGCGTGATGAGCGCCGGAGCCAGCAGCGATTCGCGGGGCGGGGGCTTTTCGGGGAGCGGGTGAGTCGCTTCGATCTCACGGCTCTGCACGCCGACGATATTCACCTCCTCGCGAGGCGATTCGCCGGGTGCACGGCCGGGGACCTGGCGGAACACGTCGACCGACTCCTGGGCGGCGGCCAATGCCTTCGATGGTGAGCCCAGGTGGGTGTGCTGAACGGCGAGTCCGCGCAGCAGGTCACCTAGCAATTTGCCGTGGGCGCCCAGGTCACGGTCGGCGAGAGGGCGGCAGATCGCGATGGATTCCTGGCAGGCCGCCAGCGCCTCCGTATGGCGGCGGAGCCTGCTGCAGAGGGCGGCGAATCTGCCGAGTGCCTCGGCCATTGACGGCGCCCACGTGTCGGCGGGCAGGCGGCGGTAGCAGGTCACGGCCTCGTCCATGGCCGCGAGTGCCGCCTCAAGGTCACCGGCCGCGGCAAAACTCTCCGCGAGATCCTCCAGCCTCTCCATCAGTGGCGGGGCGGGCGGAAGAGCCCGAAGGACCGCAACGGACTCCCTCTGCTGTTGCAGCGAAAGCGCGGCGTCACCTAGCCGGGAGCACGCGGTGGCGGAATTCCATAGCGCATCCGCCAAGAGCGGCCCGGACTCCTCCTCGTTGGATTCCTGGAGAAGACGTCCCAGCGACTCGGCCTCAGCGGCGGCCTCGCGCATCCGGGGCCAGTGGCCCACCTCGCCGTAGCGGCTCGCGAGAACATTCACCGCGGAAACGAGGCGCGGCAATACGGCACCGTCGCCCTGGGATATGCACTCGCGATAGCGGGCGACCGCGCGCTCGGCCTCCGCGACCGCGTCATCGCGCATCCCGATTTCGCCCAGCAGTTCCGCCAGCCGGACGTGCGACTCGGCGAGCTCGGACGGCTCGGCACGATCCCGCTCGGCCTCGATCCGGGCCCTGAGGGCATCGGCCTCGTCACGCCTGCCCTGAAGCCTCTCCATCCAATAGGTCAGGTCGACCGAACCGGCGCTACGTTTCAGTTCGTCACTGACCTGGTCCCTTTCGGACTGGAGCGCGAGGGCCGTCACGCGGTCGCCGGCGAGCGCGGCGCAGAGGAGCAGTGTGTTGAGGCGTGCGACGAGCATGTCGAGATGGGCGGCGCGATTGCGCTCCACGATTTTCCGGTGTTCGCGCAGCGCTTCGCGGGCCGCGCTCAGCGCCTCCTCTCGACGTCCGGCCACCCGGTGGCAGTGCGCGCTGAGGTCCAGCGCGCTTGACAGCAGATTCGTGTAGGAGTCCGGACGAAGGCGGGCCAAGGGACGAATGCCCGCGATCACCTCGTCCGCCAGTTCGGCCGCCTCTTCGGTCCGCCCGAACTGGAAGTAGATGGACGCCAGGTTGAACATCGGCGTGGCGCGCCGGGCGATACGTGACTCAGGGTCGGAGATGGGGAGCCGGCGGTGGATCTCCACCGCCTCCTCGGCGGCGGCGAGCGCGTCGGACGGGTTGCCGTCGTCCTCCATGTTGGCGATGGCGATTTCCGCCACGGCGGAGTACAACATTTCGAGGTGTGACGCCGAATCGTCGGCCCCGCTCCGCAGGAGGTCGCGTGCCTGGACGGCGAGTTCGACCGCCTCCGCCGCACGATTACGCGTCCGGTAGCTGACCGAGAGATTGGTCAGGGCATTCGCGAGCAGCGGCCCGAAAGTGTCCGGATCCTTTCGCGCGAGGTGGCGGTAGAGGGAAACGGACTCCTCCGCGGCGGCCAGGTCGGACAGCTTGCGGCCCGCTTCCCGCAGCGTGATGGCGTGCCTGCCCAGGGTCTCGGCGAGCTTGGGCTCGTACTGATCGGGATAGGTCGCCGCGGCCTCCCGGTAAGCCGCGGTGAGGTCCGTTGTGAGGCGCACCGCCAGCCCGGTCAGGAACTCCGACGGTCTCGGCATCGCCGTGAGCAGGCCCTCCAGGACCGCCGGAGGGTTCTCGATCTCATCGAGCAGCCCCTCGACCCGCCGCAGCACCTCCGCGGCCCTCGCGTCCCGGCCCGCGTTGGCCTCGCCCACCACGGCCCTGGCGAGGACGGTCAGGGCCTGCCCGCGCCGCCCCGGCGAAGCCGCGCCGACGACCTTCGGGACGAATGAGGCATTGCTCGCGGCCACTGCGGCGATGTAGAACTCGGCGACCCGATCGGGCTGGATCGTCCCCCAGTAGAACCCGCGGGCGGGCGGATACAGCTGGCGCAGCCATTCCGCCACGTTGTACCGCTTGTCCGGCGGCGTGCCGGGAATGCGCGCGACGGTCGCCAGAGCCTCGTCCTCGTCCAGCGCGCCGCACAGGACGGCGGCGGCGACGATGCGCTCCATGACGGAACTGGTCAGGTCGTCGAGTCGGAAGGACGATGCCGTGCGCCCCCAGTAGCGTTCCTCATGCCTGAGCAACGTCGCTTCCACCGGTTCGTTCGGAGAGGCCGGTGCGGGGTCGGGGCCCGCTTGGAGCAACGAGACAAGGGCGGCCATCTGCCATTCCAGCGGGGAGCCGGAACGGACCCGAACGTGCGGCGAGGCGGGCACGGATGCCGCGTGTTCCGTCCAGTCGACGTTCTCATGGCCGGGGACCTCCCCCAGCAGGCCGGCGAGCGCGCGAAGGTCCCGGCGGGCGGCGTCGGGATCGTCCGGCGGGCGCGGCGGCCCCAGCTCGATCTCCGGTGCCGAGGCCAGCAGTTCGTGCGTGACCGCGTCCGCCTGCCGTACCTCGGTCCGCCAGGGACCGCTGGTCCGGGCGACGAGCAGCAGCCGGACCTTCCGCCTCCCGCGCCGGACCACGTCGATGATCCGCCGCACCTGCCGGGGGCGCGCCTCCGCGTAGTCGACGACGATGAGCTGATCACCGTCGACGTGCCGGAAGGGGGTGACGTCCGGGTCGGGACGGTTCGGGTCGTCGGTCACATCGGCCCTGAGGTGCCCGGCCACCCAGCCCTCGTGGTGCCGGAGTTCCACCAGCCGCCGCGCGAGCCGTGTCTTCCCCTGCCCGCTGGGCCCGGTGAGCACCCGGATCGAGAGGCGTTCCGGGCTCGCGCACCAGGCCGTGAGGAGCTCGATCTCGTCCGCTCTGCCGTAGAACCCGACCGCCTCCACATCGGCGCGGAGCAGCATGGCGGGCGACCGCAGATCACGTTCCGGTAAGACGCCCGTGACGATCAGGCCGGTCAGCTCGGCGGCCTCCGCCCGCGGTGCCCAGCCCGTGCGGTCGTGGACGCACGCGGCGAACTCCTCGTCCACGACGAGCTCGTCGGTCCGGGTCGCGGTCAGGCGCGTGCCGTTCTCGGCCCGCCGGTCCCGGCGGACGACCCCCACCAGCAGGTCGTCGACGAACACCGCCGCACCCGACATTCCGGCCCAGGAGGACAGGTGCCCGCCTTCCCCGCGCGCCGGGAGGGCGTCCTGGCCGAGGATCTCGTACCGGCGCGCGAGATCCCCGGTGCCCCTGCTGATCGTGCCGGACAGCAGCTCGTCCCACCGGCCCGCGGGCTCCTTCTGCAACCGCGGGAATCCCCGTGCCGTGGCGGGACGTCCGGGAAGGGTGGTGGCGAGCCTGCCCCAGCGCTGCGGCGGCTGGGTCCGGACGTCGGCGAGGGACTCGGGCACCGGCCAGCCGGCGTCCGGGATCTCCAGCAGCGCGGCGTCGACGACCTCGTCGTACCGCTGCCAGCGGACGACGGCGTCCCACCGGACCGGGCCGGCGTCGGGCCTGCACACCGTCGGAGCGCCGCCCCTGATGACGTGCGCCGCCGTGAGGACCAGCCGAGGCCCCACGAGGTAGCCGCTGCCGAACGACGGACGCCCGTCCAGGCCACGGGCCCGGACCTGCACGGCGCGGTCGAATTCCACCCAGCCTCCCGGATTCCGTGCGGTCCCCCAGATTCCGTGCGGTCCCCTGGCTTCCGCCTAGGTTTCCGCGGCTCGGTGGGAGTGCTCAGTCATCGTCGTCGTCGCTGACCTCGACGTCACCGCCGGTGGCCGTGCGCGGCCGCATCCTGACCGTGACCTTGTGCGAGTTCCGGGAGGAGCGCTCGAGCTTCGCGTCCGCCGACACGACGGCGAACCGCAGGCCCCCGCCACCGCTGGTGGTCTTGACCAGCTCCGCCGCCAGTTCCACCGTGACCTCTTCCAGAAGGAACTTGATCCCCGCTGGACTCGCCTGCAACTGCGCCTGGACGACCTGATCTCGGAGCAGCTCGATCGCGTCGGGGAGGTCAAGGATTCCGTCGGGCAGCGGCTCTCGGTCCATCGTCGGCCCCCCGGGGCGGTTCGCGAACAATGACGCCTGACGTGCTCATCCTGACACGGCGACCCGGCGGAAGCGGGTGAATCCGGTGGAGATAGGTTCGGCGCCATGGCCTTCATCCACGAGACCACGATGACGCCGGGCAAGCTGGAGCTGCTCGCGGCGTGGCTGCCCGCGCGGCCGTGGTACGCGGGCTCGGCGGACGGGCCCGAGCTGTCCAGGTCGGGCGGTTTCCGGCTCGACGACCCGGAGGGCGCGGTCGGGATCGAGTTCATGGTGGTCACGGACACGTCCGGAGGCGCGCCCGTCGCCTACCACGTCCCGCTCAGCTACCGCGGCGCGCCTCTCAGCGGCGCCGACGGGACCGACAGCGCTGACGGGGCGCTCATCGGCACGTCCGAGCATGGTGTGCTCGGGCGGCGCTGGGTGTACAACGCCACCCGCGACCCCGTCGCCATCGGCCGGCTTCTCGCCCTGCTCCAGGGCCGGGCCGAGCCGCAGCACCAGAACCGGAGCGACACCCCTGACCCGTCCGTCACCAGCGACTTCACCGGCGACGGGCCTGTGGCCATGGCCGCGCTGACGTCCGTCGAGGACGCCGAGCACGGCACCGACATCACGGTGCGGACCGAGGCCGGCGACGCGCTGACCATCCGGGTCGTGCGCGTCCTCCGCGAGGATCAACCCGCGAACGCCCTGGGCTCCGTCACCGCCGGGTGGCGTTCACCGGACGGCGACCAGAACCGCGGGCCGTTCGCCGTCCTGAACGCCTGACCCTGCGGTCCCCCGCCACGGTCAGTGGGTGTCGGCCTTCGCGTACTCGCCGATGCCGCCGCCGAAGTCGAACGCGACGCACGGTTCGTCGCCGACGACCCACGCGTCATGGCCGGGCGTCACGACGAACACGTCGCCGGGCCCGACCTCCCCTTCGGCTCCGTCCTCCATGCGGATGCGCATTCGCCCCTGGACGACGTAGCCGTTGTGGTGCACCTGGCAGAGGTCCGTGCCCGCGATCTGCTTGACGGACTCCGACCAGCGCCAGCCGGGCTCGAACGTCGCCTTGCCGAACACCAGCCCGGACAGGTTGACGAGTTCCAGGTGCGCCCTGGGCATGTCCCGCCGGTCGTCCGGCTTATCGATGCTCTTGATTTCCAACATGATGAATCCCCCCTTCACCATCATTTCCACGCTTGCACCGGCCCTGACCTGCGTCAAGACGCTCGGCCGCCCGATGTGCCCGGTCGAGGTCAAGGATGGTTGGCAACTCAGGTTGACAGGACCCTTCTTGTCAACCTAGGTTGCTTGCATGTCGGGTATCGAGGTCCCCGCCACCGCGGACTCCGCCGAGGCACTGGCGTCCGTGGTGGCGCTGCGGCGGCTGGCCGACCGGCTGGAGGACGCCGCGGTCGAGCAGGCCATGCGGGCGGGCTGGACGTGGTCGGACGTCGCCGAGGCGCTCGGCATCACGCGCCAGGCGGTCCACAAGAAGCACGCCAAGCGGCTCATCGCCGCGGGCGTCGAGCTGCCGAGGAGGCGGTGATGTCGCAGGAGTTCGGCACGTACGTCAAGGCGGTCATGGAGCGCGCGGCGGACGAGGCGCAGCGGGCCGGGGCGGCGGCGATCGAGGCGGAGCATCTGCTGCTGGCGATGGCCGCCGAGCCGGAGAGCACGACGCGGCGGCTCCTGGATTCGGCCGGGCTCGATCACCGGGCGATCCGCGACGCGCTGGACGAGGAGTTCAGGCGGAGCCTGAGCGCGGCCGGAGTGATCGTGGACGACCGAGAACTTCCGCCGCCGAGCAGGTCTCCCAGGCGCCCGTCCCGAATAGGGGCCTCGGGCAAATTGGTCCTCGAACGGGGCGTCGCGGCGGTCGCCCATAAGAAGGATCTGCGGCCTGCGCATTTGCTGCTCGGTGTGCTGCGGCTCAATGCCGGGACCGTGCCGCGTGCGCTCGCTCTGGCCGGCGTCGACCGGAACGACCTCACCGCGCGAGTACGCCGATCACTGCCAGGCGAGGCCGGTCAACGATGACCACGGAAGCCATCGAAGTCGACGGACTCCGAATGCGATACGGCGCCAATGACGTCCTGCGTGACGTGACGTTCCAGGCGCATCGCGGAGAAGTGCTGGCTTTGCTGGGCCCCAACGGTGCCGGGAAGACCACCACGATCGAGATCCTGGAAGGCTTCCGGACGCGGTCGGCCGGACGGGTCACGGTGCTCGGCGCCGATCCGGCGGACGGCGACGAGCGTTGGCGGGCGCGGGTCGGCGTCGTCCTGCAATCGTGGCGCGACCATTCCAAATGGCGGGTGCGCGAGCTACTCGCCCACCAGGGCGCCTACTACGCCCGCCATTCCACCGCGCGGCGCCGGCGTCCTTGGGACACCGACGAGCTGATCGCGGCGGTGGGCCTGACCGAGCATGCCGGTAAACGGCTCAAGACGCTTTCCGGCGGGCAGCGGCGCCGGCTGGACGTGGCGATCGGCATGGTCGGCCGTCCCGAAATGCTGTTCCTGGACGAGCCCACCGCCGGTTTCGACCCGCAGGCGCGCCACGATTTCCACGACCTGATCCGGGACCTCGCCGCCGCGGGCGACACCACGATCCTGCTCACCACCCACGACCTTCCCGAGGCGGAGAAACTGGCCGGCCGCATCCTCATCCTCACCGAGGGACGGATCGTCGCCGACGGCACCGCCGAGGAGCTGGCCCGGCAGATCGTGGGCGAGGACGAAGTCCGCTGGACCCTCCACGGACAGCGCCACGAACGCACGGCCCGCGACTCGACCAGGTTCGTGTTCGACCTTTTCAAGGAGCACGGCGACGCCGTTTCCCACCTGGAAGTGCGGCCGTCGTCGCTGGAGAACACCTATCTCTCCCTCGTGCACCGCGCCGAATCCGGCGAGAAACGCACCGAATCCGGCGGGAAAGAGGCAGTGGCATGAACCCCGGCACGACAGCGCTCCGCGCGGGCTTCGCCCGCGGCCTGATCGAATTGCGCCAGGCATTCACCGGCTGGGACCTCGTCCCCCAATTCCTCTGGCCCACCGCGACGCTCGTGACCGTCTTCTTCCTCCGCGACGACCAGTTCGGGGACAGCGGATTCGACCTCGGCACCCTCATCCTGCCGAGCACGCTCGGAATGTTCGTCGCGACCGGCATGCTCCTGGTGATCCAGTACCTCACCGCGGAACGCGAGGACGGCACCCTTCTGCGCGCCAAGGCCACCCCGCACGGGATACGCGCCTACTACATCGGCAAACTCGTCACCTGTTCCGCGTCCATTCTGGTTTATCTGGCGATCCTCCTCGTCCCCGGGCTCTTCATCGTCGACGGGCTGCAATTCGGCGACGTCGAATCCTGGCTGACGCTCGCCTGGGTGCTGGCGCTGGGCCTGGTGGCGACCCAGTCCATCGGCGCCGTCCTCGGCTCGCTGATCTCCAGCCCACGCGCGGCCGGGCTGATGTCGCTGCCGGTCATGGCGCTGATCGCGATCTCCGGCATCTTCTACCCGAGCACCGCGCTGCCCGGCTGGCTGCGCTGGACCGCCGAGGTCTTCCCCGTCTACTGGCTCGGCCTCGGCATGCGCTCGGCGCTGCTGCCCGACGCCATGGCGGACGTCGAACCCGGCCATTCCTGGCGGCATCTGGAGACCTTCGGCGTCCTCGGGGCATGGGCGCTGGCCGGCGTCGTCCTCGCGCCGATCCTGCTGCGCCGCATGGCACGGCGCGAATCCGGTTCGCGCCTTGCCGAATACCGCGAAAAGGCGCTCCAGCGCGTCGGCTGACATGGGTCCGCGGGGAGGTCGCGCGGCCGTTGGTACGATTCGTTGCCGCCTCCCGCGGCCATCTGGACCACCCCGAAGAGGCGACGTGGATTATTTCTTCTACTGCCGTGACCGGCCGGAAAGCGCGGCACTGCGTTCGGAGCTGATCGAGGCTCACTGGACGTTCATGGACCGCTATGCCGAGACGATGATCGCGCGCGGTCCCACCCTCACGCCGGACGGCGAGCAGTCGACCGGCAGCCTGCACATCGTCGGCCTGCCCGACTCGGCGGCCGCGCGCGAGTTCGCGTTCGACGAGCCCAACTACCAGGCCGGTGTTTACCGTGAGGTCCTCGTCCGCCGCTGGCGGAACGTCCTGGGCCGCACCATGTGGCAGTTCACCGGAGCGGTGGCCGGATATCAGCGTTTCCTGATTCTCGCGCACGCCAAGCCGGAAACGGCCGCGTCTCGCGAATCCCTGGACGAGGCGCACCACGATTACCTCGAACGCGGCTACCGCGACCGCCTCATCGCCTACGGCCCGCTCTTCTCCGAGGACGGCGCCGAAGAGGACGGCGCCGAATGGGCGGGCACCGCCCTGATGGTCGAACTGCCGGACCGGACCGCCGCCGACGCCCTGATGGCGGACGAACCCTACGCCCGGAACGGCCTGTACGTGACCGTCGAGATCCACCACTGGGAATTCGGCGGCCGCAGGTGATCCCGGTCTCGGCACCACGGCCGATACGGCGGGCCGATCCGCGACGTATCGTCGCATTGTGATGCTGCTCTCGGTCAACATCGGCAAGCCCCGGACCAACCAGTGGAACAAGTCCGCGACGACGGGCATCGACAAGCGGCCGGTCGACGGCCCGATCATGGTCACCGCCCCGGAACCCGCGGCGCCAGGAGCGGTCGGCCTGGCCGGCGACAGGACGTTCAGCTCCGGTCACGGCGGGCCTGACCAGGCCGTCTATGCCTACGCGCGCGAGGATCTCGACGTCTGGCAGAACGAGCTCGGCAGGACCCTGCCCGACGGCGTCTTCGGCGAGAACCTCACCACCACCGGAATCGACGTCAACGGCGCATTGATCGGCGAGAGGTGGCGGCTGGGCTCCGAGGTCGTCCTGGAGGTGAGCCGTCCGCGGATTCCCTGCCGCACCTTCCAGGGCTGGCTGGACGAGGAGGGCTGGATCAAACGGTTCACCCGGACGGCCCGTCCAGGCACCTATCTGCGCGTGATCGAGCCGGGCGCGATCCGTCCCGGCGACCCCATCGAATTGGTGCACCGGCCCCAGCACGACGTGACCGTGGCCATTGCCTTCCGGGCCCTTACGGGTGAATCCGATCTGCTGCCGCGACTGCTGCCGCTCGAAGCCCTCCCAGAGGAACTGAGGGACAAGGCCCGGCGGCGAATCGCCTGAGAACGAGCCCGGCCCGGCCCGGCTCGGATCGGCTGATCCGATCCGGGCCGGGCCGTTCCAGGCCGGACGGGGACTCTCCGTGCGTCAGCTCGCGACGGCGTCGAACATGCCGGGCTCGTACGAGCCGCCCTTCATACGCGTGATCACACCGGTCCGGTTGGCCGCGTTGACCAGGGCGATCAGGGAGACCAGGGCGGCGATCTGGTTGTCGTCGTAGTGCTCGCGCACCTCGGCCCAGGTCTCGTCGGACACGCCGTGGTGGGCGTCCGCCAGCCGGGTGCCCTCCTCGGCGAGCGCCAGCGCGGCCCGTTCCGCATCGGTGAACACCGAGGACTCGCGCCAGGCGGCGACCAGGTTGATCCGGACCGCGGTCTCCCCCACCGCCGCGGCCTCCTTCGTGTGGAGGTCGACGCAGAAGCCGCAGCCGTTGATCTGGCTGGTGCGCAGCGACACCAGTTCCTGCGTGGACCTCGGCAGCGTCGACTGGTGGATCATCAGTCCGGCGGCGGCGAACCGCTTGGAGAACTTGGCGCCGAACTCGTTGGTCATCAGGTTGATACGGGGTTCCATGGCTTCTCCTCGCTCACGAGCTTGAATGCCGCGCCGACCGCCGGCGCGGCGTCCTGACGACATGGAGATGCCGGCCGGCCTGTCCCTGTGACGTCCCAGGTCGTGTGACGTGCGCCACCGGCCGCGGATGTCACAGACCGGCGGGGACCTGCGTCTCTTGGAGGGGACGACCGACAGCGAACGGGGAGGAACCGTCCATGAACAAGCCCGGCGACCGCGGCGAGCGAAGCATGGACGCCACCGGACCGCCCGGCGTCGAGGGCCGTCCGGACCCTGCCACCGAGGCGTTCATCACGCACCGCAACCTGCTCTTCACCGTGGCCTACGAGCTGCTCGGCTCGGCCGCGGACGCGGAGGACGTCCTCCAGGAGACCTGGCTCCGGTGGACGAACGTCGATCTCGCCACGGTGCGGGACCGGCGCGCCTACCTGGTCCGGATCACCACCCGCCAGGCGCTCACCCGGCTCCGGACGCTCGGCCGCCGCAAGGAGACCTACGTCGGCCCCTGGCTGCCCGAGCCGCTGCTGACCACGCCCGATCTGGCGGAGGACGTCGAGCTCGCCGAGAGCGTCTCGATGGCGATGATGCTGGTCATGGAGACGCTCACCCCGCTGGAGCGGGCCGTGTTCGTGCTCCGCGAGGTGTTCGACTTCGGGTACGACGAGATCGCGGGGGCCGTGGAGAAGAACCCGGCCGCCGTCCGGCAGATCGCCCACCGGGCGCGGGCCCATGTCGCCGCGCGCCGTCCGCGCGGAGTCACCTCGCCGGACGAGACCCGGGGCGCCCTCGATGCGTTCCAGCGGGCCGTCGAGACGGGCGACGTGCAGGGCCTGCTGGACATCCTCGCGCCGGACGTCGTCGTGATCGGGGACGGCGGCGGGGTCAAGCAGGCCGTGCTGCAGCCCGTCGTCGGCGCGGACAAGGTGGCCCGCCTGCTCACCGGGGGCCTCGCCAAGGTCGACGCCGTCAAGACGGTCGAACCGGTGCAGATCAACGGCGGTCCGGCCCTGCTCCTCCGGCTCGACGGGGAACTCGACGGCGTGCTCGCCATGCGGTTCGACGACGGCCTGGTCAGCGGCTGCTACTACGTGCGCAATCCCGCGAAGCTGTCGCGCGTGGAGCGGGAGACCGCGGTGACCCGCTAGGCCCGTCCGGTCTCCACCGCCAAAGCGGCCCCGCCGCCAAAGCGGCCCCAACGCCAAAGCCCGGGGGCCTGGCTCGGCCCCCGGGTGCCTGACGAAGGATCTACGCGGGGATCTCTCTGAGCACGCGCGAACCCCAGGGGCACCAGGTCAGGCCGGGCAGGAACGCGCCGCCCGCCTCGTCGAGGTGCTCTTCCACGTAGGCGATGGACGCGTCGCAGACCTCGGTGGCGATCTCGAAGAACTGGATCGTCGCCGGGTCGAGGTGGTAGCTCCAGCCGGGGTTGTACGGCGCCGGCTGCTTGACGATCTTGCCCATGACCTGGGGGTTGTCGGTGGCGGTGCCGTTGATCAGGTCGCGGGCGTGCTGGATCTCGGCGGGGTCGGTGAGTTCGATGACGGCTTCGTCCTGGCCGGCCATGTCCGTGAAGACGAAGTGGGCCGCGGCCGTCGGGGCGGCGTCGGCCGGACGGACGGCTGCCATGACAAGCAGCCCGGCTAAGGCCACGGCCATGGCTCCTGCGATCGCTCGCGGGCCCCTGTTCGTCGTCTGGTGCACGAGATACCTCCGGTCGGTCGTGAAGAGAACACGGGGTGCTACGACTTGATCATCACACGCCCGGACGACGTCCCATCGGGTCCGCCGACCTGACCCTTCGCGTCCAGCCGCTGGCCCTCCGCACCGACCTGCTCACTAACCTCCGACCAAGGGCCGATTCCGGTCATTCAACCCCCTCGCCATCACGGGTGGGCGCCCACTCGCACCAGCACCTATTCCGATGAGCGACGTCATGCAGAAAGGCATCGACATAGGCGCCGGAAAGTAAGAGGAATCGCGCCCTATCCGCGCCTGAGAACAGAACGGCGGGACGCCCAGGGGCCGGACCTGGCATCACCGGCCCCTGGGCGAATGGATGCGACGCCGCACCGCGAAATTGTTACGGCGCGTGGATCTCCCTGATCAGGCGGGACGTCCAGGGGCACCAGACCAGGCCGGGCAGGAACGCGCCGCCCGCCTCGTCGAGGTGGTCTTCGACGTAGGGAATGGTCGCGTCGCAGACCTCGATGGCGACGTCGAAGAAGTCGATCGTGTCCGGGTTGTAGTGGTAGCTCCAGCGCGGGTTGTAGTCCGCCTGGCGCTTGAGGATCCGGCCGACGACGTGGGGCCTGTCGTAGGTCTCACCGTTGACCAGGTCCCGGGCGTGCTGGATCTTGGCGGGGTCGGTGAGCTTGAGGACGGCCTCCTCCCGGGTGATGTCGGTGAAGACGAAGTAGGCCGCCGGGTCGGCGCTGGCGGGCGTGGCGTTGGCGAACGTCAGCGGCACGACGACGGCCAGGGCGACGGCTCCGGCGATCGCCCGGACGCGCATCTTCGCCGTCCGCAGCGCGGACGGTGGGGTGAACTTGTACACGTTCCCTCCGTAGGGTTCCGACGGGCCGCTGTGGCGCGACCCGACCGCTACTTACCCAACGAAGTCGATCAACTACTATCCGTGTCATTTTCCGGCCATGCGCACGGTTGAGACCGTGGCGCCACTGGACATAATCGGGGTCACGTTCGCTCTCACCTGTCAGCAGGAGGGGTCGCCATGTCCGTCCGCCGGGTCATGCCCGATATCCGATCCGAGGCCATCGAGGAGAGCCGCGACTTCTACGGCCTCCTGGGGTTCGAGGAGGTCATGGACCACGGCTGGGTCGTGACGCTCGCCTCCCCGTCCAACCCCACGGCGCAGGTCACCTTCATGACCCACGACAAGACCGCGCCGGTCGTGCCGGACATGAGCGTCGAGGTGGACGACGTGGACGCGGCCTACGCGCTGATTCAGGAGAACGGCGCGGAGATCGTCCACCCCCTGCAGGACGAGGAGTGGGGAGTGCGCCGGTTCTTCGTCCGCGACCCCAACGGCCGCGTGGTCAACGTGCTGAGCCACCGATGAACACCAAGGCCACGCTGGTCACGGGATTAGGCGTCGTCGCCGCCCTGCCCCTCCTGACCTCTCCCCCTGCGTCCGCGACCCCGCCGCACGGCGCTCCCACGATCGAGATCGCGACCGTCAACGGGTCGGGTTGCCGCCCCGAGACCGTGACGGCCACCCCCGAACCCAACGGTTTCACCATCAGGTACAGCGATTACTCGGCGAAGATCGGCGGCGATTCCCTCCCGACGGACTTCCGGAAGAACTGCCAGGTCAACCTGGAGATCATCCCCCCGGAGGGCTTCACGTACGCGGTGATGCGCATCGACTATCGCGGCTCGGCCCAATTGGCACCCGATTCGACGGGCGTCCTCAAGGCGTCGTATTACTACGCGGGCTCCCCGGCGCAAACGCCGACCTTCCGCTCGTTCAAGGGCCCCTTCTCCGGCGCCTGGCCGGTCACCGAGGTGATCGACCCCAGCCGGTTCATCTATGTACCGTGCGGCGAGAAGCGCAATCTGAACGTTTCCACGGAACTGCGTCTCACCGCCCCCGACCGGACCAGGACGAGCACCCTGGACATGCACTCCGACCCCGGCAGCACCTACCACTTCGCATGGCGGACCTGCCCGCGCCCCGGCGGCCCGGCAGGTTGAATGTGAAAAGGAAACAGAATATCAATTAACATTGACGATTTCCTGCCGCCCAATTACTCTGGCGAAGGATTCACGGGCCCACCAGGATCACCGCACCGGTGCCGGACCACCGGCACGGCTCCCGCTCCCGCCCGCCTGGAAGGCTGCCCATGTCGATGAAGAAGACAGGACGCACGGTATTCACCGCGATGTGCGCCACATTCGCCCTCGCCGCCCTGACCACAACCCCCGTGGCCGCCGAGGTCTCTGATCCCCCACCTGGCAGTTTGACCGTCGAGGTGGCGAGCGTCGGCGGCCCGGGCTGCCGGACCGGAACGACGGCGGTCGCCATTTCAGACGACAAAAGCCGCATGACCATCACACGGGAGAACATCCGCGCAGAGGCAGGCGGCACGTCGAACCCGTCGGCCGCTCGGGTGAACTGCATGCTCTCCGTCAGAGTCCACATTCCGGCGGACTACACCTACGCCATCAGGACGTTCGACTACCACGGCTACGCGCACCTGGAGTCCGGCGCATCAGGTGTTCTGAGATCAGTAGCCTCCTTCCAGGGCATGCCGAACCCGTCGCCGAGAACCTTCACCCTCAATGGCCCCTTCTTCGATAACTGGCAGTGGGTCGTTCCCGACAGCGGTCCGGTGTACAAGCCTTGCGGCGAACAGCGCACTCTCAACCTTTCCGCCGACTTGCGGGTCCTGCTCGGCACGTCCGACCCGTCCAAGAAGAGCTACATGGAGACGGACGGACGAGAAGTCTACGAATTCATCTGGAAAAAGTGCCCCATCACCTGAGCACGGCACCGGGCCCGACCTGAAAGGCCGGTCATGACGGAGACAGGGCGGACAGCGCTGGCGACCATCAGCGCCGCGTTCGTGCTGCCCGCCCTGATCTCCACCGCCGCGGCCGCCGATCCCCCACCTGGCGAGATCGCCATCGAGTTGCGGACCATCAGCGGCTCAGGCTGCTCGTACGACACGGTGGATCTCCACTTGGCGGACGACCTCACGAGCTTCAGCCTCGCGCGAAAGGCCATGCGCGCTGAGACCGGCGGCACCGCGGACCCGGCGGACGCCCGCAGAACCTGCCAGATCAGCATGGTCGTTTACACCTTCCAAAGCGGCAGGTACACCTGGGGCATCAGGCCACCCGCCCCTAACGGCTCCGCGCACCTGGAGTCCGGCGCATCAGCCGTTCTGACGTCACGAGCCCATTTTCAGGGCACGCCCGAGCCGCAGCCGAGGACGGACACCCTCAAAGGCCCTTCTCCGGCGACTGGCGATTCGCCGCACCCGACGACGTCCCGCCCTTCGAACCGTGCGGCGCGCAACGCGTCCTCAACCTCTCCACCGAGTTGCGAGTCGACGCCGGCACCTCCGACAAGTCCAAGACCAGCCACGTGGCAATGGGCAAAGAAGAGGTCTACGAATTCTCCTGGAAACGGTGCTAGGCCAGCCTCGGCAGGAGGGTGAAGGCGAACGCACGACACGCCTTGCGCGTGAGCCCGACCTCGCATTTCACGCGGCGCTCGACGGCGCGCCTGCTGAGCCCGAGCCCCTGACCGATCAAGCGATCGGGCCTGAGCGGCACGGGAGCCTCGAATGCGACCTCGACGCACACCGGCCAGTCCGCGTCGAGCGACGGAACCTCCGGCGTATCGAGATACCACGCGCCGTCCCAATCCAGCGTGAACCGGTTGCGACGGGCGACCTGCGGATCCAGGAGCACCCGCTCGACGAGTCGCGGGGCGTTCTTCTCGAACGCGCGCAGCCGGCCGACCGAGCGGACCGGAACGCGCTCATGAACCGCGATCTTCGACGTCGCGCCGCAACGAACGCAGTCGACCAGCAGCCACACGTCGAGAAGCTTCTTGTTGGCGTTGACGCGAAACATCCGCCGTTCGGCCGTGGCCGTCGTCGCACCGCACTCCAGGCACCGCAGAGAAAACAGAGGCAGGCGGACGCACCGCACTGCCCAGGACAGCACGGAACAGTCTTTATGGGCTTGTGAAGACACGATCTCTCTAGACCAGATACAAGGCCGCGCTCAGACGGCCGGAAACGCTAAAAGAGCCGGGGGCACCCCGGCAGAGACCGACAGAACCCAACGGAGTCGGCCTACGAAGCGCTGGTGATACGGGTCAGAGAGAGACAGCGGGCGTGTTCACGCGCGTGTCCTCACGATCTTCGACGACGGACGCACGGCACGCCCGGCCCCACCGTCAGCCCATTTTCGGGGGGTGACCGCTCATCCCGAGCAGGTCATCGCGTGCTGTATTCAGGGCGTCCACAGTTGAACCGTCCCGTTGAGGCCGACGGTGGACAGGGACCTGCCGTCCGGACTGAACGCCACCGACACGACGCGTTTCTTGTGACCGGTGAGCTGGCCGACCTCGGAGCCACTCCCGACATCCCACAACCGCACCGTCCCGTCGTCGCCGCCGGTGGCCAGGCGCCTACCATCGGGACTGAATACCACCGACACGACGCGTTTCTTGTGACCGGTGAGCCGACCGACTTCGTAGCGGCTCCCGACATCCCACAACCGGACCCTTGTGTCGCTGCCGGCGGTGGCCAGGGTCTTACCATCCGGGCTGAATACCACCGCTAAGACCGCGTTGCCCCGGCCTTTGTGAAGGAGGGGCTGGCCGATCTGACGGCGGTTTTCGACATCCCACAACCGGACTCTTGTGTCGCTGCCGGCGGTGGCCAGGGTCCTGCCGTCCGGGCTGAACGCCACCGCTAAGACCCACGCTTCTTCCCTAATGAGGAACATGCCGGAGGATTGGCCGACCTGGGAGCGGTTCTCAACGTCCCACAACCGGACCGTCTTATCGCTGCCGCCGGTGGCCAGGGTCCTACCATCCGGACTGAACGCCACCGCGTCGACCGATCCGGACTTGCCTCTATGCCCGAGGGATTGGCCGATCTGGGAGCGATTCTGAACGTCCCACAACCGCGCCTTATTGCCGAGATCACCGGTAGCTAGAGTCTTACCGTCCGGACTGAACGCCACCGCATGGATCGGGTAGCCGTGGGTGAGGGGCCGGCCGATTTCAGAACGGCTCCCGACATCCCACAACCGAACCGCATTATCGCCGCTGCCGGTGGCGAGGGTGCTGCCGTCCGGGCTGAACGCCCCAGCGGTGACAGGAGTTGCATTGCCGGAGAGTTGGCCGGTCCGGATCGGGTGATCCCACATGAGGGCGGACAGAGGACCGTTGGTGCTGTCGGTCGGTTCTGGTCTGGTAGCGGGTGCGGGTTCCTGTCGTAAGGACTTGGCGGCTTGCGCGGCGGTGGGGCGGCGGGACGGAATCTCACACAACAGGTCGTTGATGACGTACCGCAGCCAACCAGCGTGGGTCATGGGTGCCGATCTATCCCGCCTGAACCCGACGAACGCCTGGCGGCCTTCGACGGCGAAGTACAGGGTGGCGCCCAGCGACCAGACGTCCCATTCCGGGGCGGCCCGTCGCCCTTCCAGTTGCTCGGGGGGCATGTAGGCGGGGGTGCCCATGAGAATGCCGCTGTGGGTGATGCGGGCGGCTCCCTCGACGGCGGCGATCCCGAAATCGGTGACCAGTGCCCGATCCGCCTCTAACAGGATGTTGGCGGGTTTGATGTCCCGATGCACGATCCCGGCGGCATGCGCGGTCGCCAGCGCGTCGGCCACCTGGGCACCGATACGCGCTGCTCGCTTCACGCTCAGCCGACCTTCATTCTTGACAGCCTGATCCAGGGAGCAGCCGGAGACCAGGTCCATGACGATCCACGGCAGACCATCCTCATCGTCCACCAGGTCATGCACCGTGACGATCCCGTGATGCCGCAGCGCCGCCGCGGCACGAGCCTCTCGCTGCATCCGGCTGACCATCCGAGCCACAGACTCGGCACCGACGTCGGGCGGCACCTTGAGCTGTTTGGCCGCCACCTCCCGGCTCAACCGCTCATCCCGGGCGCGCCACGCCGCACCCATCCCGCCCTCACCCAGCAACCCCAGCAGCCGATACCGCCCGGCCACAAGACTCCCCGGCGCCGTCATACCGGCAGATAACCACACCAAACCAGCCCCGCGCATCAAATCAGAAAGGCCTCGAGTAAAAGTCCCCGCCCCGTGTCAGCAAAGTGATCAGGCAAGCCAGGGTCGCGCTGGCGCCGGAGCTGAACTACGGCGAAACACCTATCACCAGGTCGAATTCGTTCGCCTTCAAACGGTACGCGAACACCCACCAGGCGGCACAACCGAACATGAGTTTGGGCCTGTCCGGATCCATGGAGTCGCGCACCCCACCCCGGCTTCAGCGCCAGCGAGCGAGCAGTTCCTTGCGGCCTAGGAGATATGCGCGGATGGGGACGATTTCCGGGGCCATTTCCGTGAGCGGGGGCGTCCCCCCTCCGACGAGTTCGACTGACACGGTCGCGTGATACCCGAGGAGTCGGCCCGGTAATTGGAATGGACCGACGTGCCAGGTCGTCGGAGTCATACCAAAGATTGTTTCGCCGGACCAAGCGTCTCCGATGTAAGCGGAATGCGATGTTCAGGAATGCCGTCCGGGTGGTCGACATCAGCGTCACCTGTCGAAAGCGTGGTGATGACCTCCCGCAGGCCCGGCTCTCGCAGCCAATGGTTGGCGATCTCGGTGAGCGGCCCGTCGGCAAGGATGAACCGCACGGTGAGCGCTGGGAAGCATGCCGCGGGCAACGTCCTGCCCAACGAGCGGCTCGTGCATCTGGAGGCGCTGCGGGCCGCGGTGGACGCGCGGCGGGAGCTGGCCTGCAGGCTGATCGAGCGGCGCGGGATGACGTGGGTGAGCGTCGTCCGGATCGGCGGGTCGGGGCGGCTGGTGGAGGTGGGGTGCGACTACGTCCGGGCGGCGTGGTGGTTCACCTGGAGTGACGGGCGGCCGATCGCGCCGGTGCGGAACGTCGAGGGCGTTGTCGCGGCGCTCGTCCGGGAGCTGGGATGAGCGTGGGGAGCCGGTGAGAGGAGACGGCCCCGCTGTGTGCTGCGGGGCCGTCCCTCGGATCAGCGGGTGAGGGGGAGCGTGAGGGTGCTTCCGCGCAGGTCGACGTCGACCTTGGTGCCCGCCGGGTAGCGGAGCGTGTAGGCGTGGTCGGTCGCGAGGATCACCAGGCCGATGCGGTGGCCCTTCTTGAAGACGTAGTCATAGGGCTGCATCGGCCAGGAGAACGTGTATTCCTGGCCGGGCTTGACCGGGGTGCTTCGCCAGATGGATTCGCGGTTGCGGATGTCCGTCCAGCCGCGCGTCACGATCTTGAAGGGGCTGACCTCGGTGGTGTACTTGCGGACGGCCCGGCAGCCCTGGTCGGTGGGGATCGAGTCGCCGTAGCACCAGGTGTCGGACGTCCGGACGTAGCCGGAGACGCGCTCGTCGGTGCCGTAGTCGACCAGAATGGCCGACAGGTAGGGCGACTTTCCATTGATGGCGGCCCGAAGCTTCACCTGGGCGGTGCCGCTGAGCTTCACCGATTCCTTCAGCTCGGGCGTGAGGTAGATCAGGCGGTTGGGGTCGGACTCGTCCGGCTTGGCGGCCAGTTCTTCGGCCTTGCGGGACGGGTCGTCCACGAGGTGCTGAATGCCGTTGCCGGGCTTGCCCAAGCCGTCCTGGTTGAGGCCCAGGCGGACGGGGCGGGCGGTCGGCGCGGGCCAATCCCGGTATGTTTCCCAGTTGCCCGGGGTGCGTTCGAGGTCGACCTTCGGCTGGCGCATGATGTCGTTGCGGACGCCATAGAGCTCGTGCCCGAACCAGAGGTTCAGCGCGTCGAGCCAGGCGCTCTGGCGGACGTCGAGAGGCTCGTCATGGGCGGCCTGGTGAATCCAGAGTTTCCGGTTCACGCTTGCCTTCTTCAGGCCGTCCCAGAGAAGGGACATCTGGAGCGGCTTGACGTTCCAGTCGGCGAGTCCGCTCGTCATGAAGACGCTGGCGCGGAAATGCGGGGCGCTCTTGGCGAAGTTCCGGTCGTCCCAGGTGCGGTTGTAGTCGCCGGTGACGCGGTCCATCTTCGTTGCAAGGTCGTTCATGGCGGGCGCGCAGATCGCGGGGTTCTTGCGGGACAGGACGACCTTGGCGTGCAGGTCCAGGTCCTCGCCCGCCCAGCCGTCGGGGGCGACCACGCCGCCGTTGGCGCGGTATTCGTCGTACCAGTTGGAGACGCCGGAAATGGAGACGACGGTCTTGAGGCCCTTGACGCGGGTCCCGGCGGCGGCGAGGGGCAGGGTGCCGTCGTAGGACTTGCCCGCCATGGCGGCGTTCCCGGTCGACCAGTTCGCGCCGACCTTGTTGCCGTTCGCGTCGTAGGCGACGGCGTCGCCGGTGAGCCATTCGACGACGGATTTCATGCCCTGGGCCTCGTTCGGGCCGACGGCGGTGGGGCAGCCGTCGGAATCGCCCGTGCCGAGGGTGTCGGCGGCGAGGAAGGCGTAGCCGCGGGAAACGAAATAGTTGTCGTAATAGGGGAACGCGTAGTTCGGCGCGCCGGGCGGGCCGGACGGGGGCGTCCACGGTGCGAGGCGCGGGTAGTCGGTGACGTCCGCCGGGTGGTACGGCGTGTCGTGGAGGCCGCCGTAATAAGGGCTGCCCTCGATGATGGACGCCACCTTCAGCCCGTCGTTCGTCTCCTTCGGACGGGTGAGGTACACGGACACGCGGTCGCGCTTTCCGTCCCCGTCGCTGTCCACCTTGGTCTCGACGAAAATCTTTTCGCGAATGGCGTCCTTGTAGGAGAACACGGGCTGCGTCTTGCCGTCCTTCACGACGATGTGAGGACGTGCCGTCTCGGCGTGGGCGGGCAGCGACAAGGCGCCGGCCGCCAACGTCGTCATGCCCACGAGTGCCGTGACGGACAGGAGTGAGGGTCTCAACTTGCGCTCCCTGATCACTGAAAGAAACCTGATCAGCTTTCCAGAGCGGCGCGGACCTGCGTCAACGGTGATTGTTAACAAACCTGCCAGTCAGGCCGGTGGCGGCTCGTAGTCGAGTCCGAGCACTCCGGCCATGTCTTTGAGGCATTCCTCGAAAATGGGTTCCACGTCGGTGTAGATGTAGTCGAGCTGGTTCAGGACCTCCATGCAGAGAAGCCCATAGAGCCTGATCCAGCAGGACGTCGTCACATAGACGGCCTCGACGGGCAGTTTGACGCCCAGCCGGTCGATGTAGGCGCGCAATTGTTCGCGGATCGCGGGCGGCAGGGCGTCCGGGACGGGGAACGGGCTCGTCTCCCAGAGCGTCGCGATCTCTTCCTGGAAGACGCGCTCGAACTCGCGTCCTGCCAGGTTGCGGGCGGAGTCGGGGCTGCGGGTGACCGTGGACGGGACGTGGCTGGTGAAGATCCAGCCGAACTCGGCGGGGTGCGTGATCGCCCAGCCCCGCATGGCGCGGCAGGCCGCCAGGAGGCGGGCTGAGACGGTGCCGCCGGCGGCGCGCCGGGCATCGCGGGCGGCCCGCATCTGCGCGCCCAGTTCCGCGAAGAAGTCGGCGGTGACGGCCTGGACGAGCTCGTCGTGCCCCGAGAAGTAGTGGTACAGGGCGGGGCCGCTCATCCCGACCTCCCGCGCGATGGCGTTGATCGTCACCGCGGCGGTGCCCCGCGTGGTCAGCAGCGTGCGCGCCGCCTCGCGGATCTCCGCCAGGGTCTCCTGCCGGAGGCGGTCGCGGCGGCTGGGGCTCATGGGCGTCCTTCCGGGTCGTCGACGGGCGTTGACAGTCTAGGGCTTCTATGTTTCCTTAATACCTCTAAATCAATCTAGAGGGAGTAAGGAGCCATGGCCCGTAACCCACTGAACCGGCTGGTCGGCAAGTACGCGATGGACGCGGCGGTCACCGGCGTCGGGGAGGTCACGCCAACGATGAAGCGCATCCGGCTAGCTACCGAGGCGCCGATCGAGTTCCGCTACTCGCCGGGGCAGCACGTCCGGATCCAGATCAACGACCCGCTCTCGATTCACGGGCTGCTGCACCCCGTGGAGACCCTCCGCAGCTACACGATCTGGGACTTCGACCGGGACGCGCGGGAGCTGGAGCTCCGCGCGCACCTCTACGACGGCGACGGCATCGGGCTCCGGTGGGCGCGGGACGTGAAGCCCGGCGACACGGTGACGTTCTGGTGGCCGCAGGGGGACTTCTCCGTCCGAGACGCCGGTTACCACGTGTTCGTCGGAGAGGAGACGGCGTCGGTCGCGTTCGGGCCGATGCTGCGGGAGCTGGACGCGTCCGCGCGGGTCTACGGGGTGCTGGAGAGCGAGACGCCCGAGCTCGCCCCGCCGCTGCCCGGCCCGCATCGGCTGGATCGGGCGCATCGGGAGGGCGCGTCCGCTGCGTCGTCGAAGGTCATGCTCGACGCCGTGTCACGGCTCGACCTTCCTGAGGAACCGGGTGCCGCCTATGTGGCCGGGGAGGCGCGGACATGCCAGCTGGTCCGTGATCACCTGGTGCGTGATCGCGGGTGGCCGCGCACGTCCGTCAAGGTCAAGCCGTTCTGGACGCCCGGCAAGCGGGGCCTGCATTGAGCGGTCAGGTGATCCGGTCGATGACCAAGGGGTGGAGGGAGGGGGTGCCATCCGCGGTGATCTCGTACGCGCCGTCCAGGGATTCGAGGGCGCGGGGCAGGCGGGACTCGTCGTCGGTGTGGAGGGTGAGGAGGGGCTGGCCTTCCTTGACCGTGTCGCCCGGCTTGGCATGGCAGGTGATGCCCGCGGCGAACGAGACCGGGTCCTCCTTGCGGGCCCGTCCGGCGCCGAGACGCCAGGCGGCCACGCCGACGCCGTAGGCGTCCAGGCTGGTCAGGACGCCGGAGGACGGCGCCGTGACGGTGTGGGTCTCGCGGGCGGACGGGAGCGGGGCGTCCGGGTCACCGCCCTGGGCGGTGATCATGCGGCGCCAGACGTCCATGGCGGCGCCGTCCTTGAGCGCGTCGGCCGGGTCCTTCGAGGTGAGCCCGGCGGCGGCGAGCATCTCCCGGGCGAGGGTCAGGGTCAGCTCGACGACATCCGCCGGGCCTCCCCCGGCGAGCACCTCGACCGACTCCGCGACCTCGACGGCGTTCCCGACCGCGTTGCCCAGCGGACGGTCCATGGCGGTGAGGAGGGCGGTGGTGCGCAGGCCGTTGTCGGTGCCGATCGCGACCATGGTCTCGGCCAGCTCGCGGGCGTTCTCCACCGTCTTCATGAACGCGCCGGAGCCGACCTTGACGTCCAGGACGAGCGCGCCCGTCCCCTCCGCGATCTTCTTCGACATGATCGAGGACGCGATCAGCGGGATCGACTCCACGGTGCCGGTCACGTCGCGGAGCGCGTACAGCTTGCGGTCGGCGGGGGCGAGGCCGCCGCCCGCCGCGCAGACAACGGCGCCGGCGGAGCGCAGCACGTCCAGCATCTCCTCGTTCGACAGCGACGCCCGCCAGCCGGGGATCGACTCCAGCTTGTCGAGCGTCCCGCCGGTGTGGCCGAGGCCGCGGCCGGACAGCTGCGGGACGGCCGCCCCGCACGCCGCCACCACGGGCGCCAGCGGCAGGGTGATCTTGTCGCCGACGCCGCCGGTGGAGTGCTTGTCGGTGGTCGGACGGTCCAGCGCCGACCAGTCCATGCGCTCGCCGGAGCGGATCATCGCGTCCGTCCAGCGGGCGACCTCGGCGCGGGTCATGCCGTTCAGCAGGATCGCCATCGCCAGCGCCGCCATCTGCTCCTCGGCGATCGCGCCGCGCGTGTAGGCGTCGACGGCCCAGTCGATCTGCTCGGGGGTCAGCGCGCCGCCGTCGCGCTTGGCGCGGATGACGTCGATGGCGTCCAACGGATCACACCCTCTTGATCAGGTCGTCGGGGCCGAACGCGTCCGGCAGGACGTCCGACATGGGGAGGATGCCCTGCGTCGTCTCGATCTGGATCGACGCGCCGCCGTGCTCCCAGAGGAGCTGGCGGCAGCGGCCGCACGGCATCAGCGTGTTGCCGTGCCGGTCGACGACCACCACCGCGACCAGGCGCGGGTTCTCCGATTTGCCGGGGCCGTGCAGCGCCGACACGACGCCGCATTCCGCGCACAGGGCGACCCCGTACGCGGCGTTCTCGACGTTGCAGCCGCTGATGATGCGGCCGTCGTCCACCAGCGCGGCCGCGCCGACCGGGAAGCCGGAGTACGGGCAGTAGGCGCGCTTCATCGCCTCCCGCGCGGCGTCGCGCAGGGCAGGCCAGTCGATCTCGATTGCCTTAGCGTGCTCCATGGCCTTATCGTGCCTCACCGCGCCGATACCGGAGCCCGTTCGCGGCGGGCATGCGGAGGCGCTGGCTCGCCAGGGACAGGACGAGCAGCGTCACCAGATGCGGCGTGAACGAGACCAGTTCGCCGGGGACGAGGTCGCTCATCAGGAACCACGCCAGCAGCCCGGCCGCCGCGACCAGCGCCAGCACGGAACCGAAGTAGGCGTTGCGCACCTCGCGGTGGCCGAGATCGGTGACCGCCTCCGGCCGCAGCCGCGTCCCGCGCACCGCCTGCCAGACCGCCACGCCGACCAGCAGGATCGTCACGAACAGCAGCAGCGCGTGGACGGACTCGCCGCCGCCCCGGACGTTCATCGCGTCGGTGTAGCCGAACAGCAGCGAGCCCGCCATGAGGCCCCCGGGACGCCAGTTACCGAAGATCATCGCGGACAGGCCGATGAAGCCGCGGCCGTTGGTCTGGCCGTCCTGGAAGAGGTTGCCCGCGACGGTGACGAGGAACGCGCCCGCGAGGCCGGAGAACCCGCCGGAGATGATCACGGCCGCGTACTTCATCCGGTAGACCCGCACGCCGAGGGACTCCGCGGCGTACGGGTCCTCGCCGCACGAGCGGATCCGCAGGCCGAACGACGTCCGCCACAGGATCAGGAAGCTGAGCGGCACCAGCAGCAGCGCCACGAACGTCAGCAGCGACATCTCGCTGGTCAGCCCGCGCAGGATGCCCGCCAGGTCGGACAGCAGGAACCAGTGCCGGTCCTCCAGCGAGCCGAGCCAGTCGGGGCTCTGCCAGCCGCCGATCTTCCCGCCGGACAGCACCGGCAGGGTGAGCGTGTCTATCGAGTCGACGGGCGGCGACTGCCGGGGCCCGCCGCCGAGCGCCTTCGCCTCGCCCTTGTCGAAGATCAGCCCGGCGAGGAACTGCGTCAGGCCGATCCCGAGGATGTTGATCGCGACGCCGGACACGATGTGGTCGACACCGAACGACACGGTCGCGATCGCGTGCAGCAGCCCGCCGAGCGCGCCGCCGAGGATCCCCGCGAGGACGCCGATCCACGGGCCCCACTGGTAGCCGGCCCAGGCGCCCGTCCAGGTCCCGAGGATCATCATGCCCTCGAGCCCGATGTTGATCACGCCGGAGCGCTCCGACCAGAGCCCGCCGAGCCCCGCGAGGAAGATCGGCACGGCGAGGCGGAGGGAGGCGCTGACCGTCCCGCTGGACGTCACCGGGTTCGCGTCGTCGATCACGCGGACGAGGGAGAGGAGGACGAGCAGCCCGGACGCGATCAGCAGGTAGTGCGGCCAGCGCAGCGTGCGCTTGCCGTTCGCGGCCTTCTTCAGTGCCGCCATCCCGGTCGCGGTGCTCATGAGGCGCTCCCCGTGCTCCCCCTGGCCTCGCGGGCCAGGTCGTGGCCGGTGGCCAGCTCCGCCGCGACGGTGCGCTGCTGCAGCCGGATCTCCCAGCGCCGGACCAGCTCGTACACGATGACGACGGTCAGCACGACGACGCCCTGCATCACCCCGACGATCTCCTTCGGCACGTCGACCTCCTGGAGCACGTCCGAGGTCTGGTCGAGGAACGCGAACAGCAGCGCGGCGAGCGCGATCCCGGCCGGATGGTTGCGGCCGAGCAGCGCGACCGTGATGCCGGTGAAGCCGAGGCCCGCCGGGAAGTTCAGCGAGTACTCGTGGGACGCGCCGAGCAGCTCCGGCATCCCGATCAGCCCGGCCACCACCCCGGACGCGACCATCGTGTAGACGATCATGCGGCGGGCGTTGACGCCGCTGGCCTGCGCGGCGGACGGGGACATCCCCGACACCTTCAGATCGAACCCGAACCTGGTGTGGTTGATCACCACCCAGAACACGATCCCGACGACGATCGCGAGCGGCAGCAGCCCGTACACCGCGCCGGGCAGGTCGATCCCGATGGACGACAGGAAGCCGTTGAGCGAGCCGACCCGTCCGTCCTCGGGGATCTTCGGGGTCGCGACGTTGTTGCTGCCCGGCCGGAGCTCGGCGAGCCGCTGGTCGTTCAGCAGGTAGGCGATCAGGCCGGTCGCGATCGCGTTCAGCATGATCGTGGACAGCACCTCGCTGACCCCGCGGGTCACCTTCAGCACGCCCGCGATCGCCGCCCACACCCCGCCGACCACCATCGCCGCGGCGATCACCAGCAGCTGGCCGAGCGGCGCGGGCAGGGTGATCGCGCCGCCGAGCGCGGCGGCCAGGAACGCGGCGAGCCGGTACTGGCCGTCCACGCCGATGTTCAGCAGCGCCATCCGGAACCCGATCGCCACCGCGACCGCCGACAGGTAGTAGCGGGTCGCGCGGTTGACGATGTCGACGATCGAGTTCTCGGTGGTGCCGTAGTCGATCATGCTCTGCACGGAGCTGAACGGGTCGGCGCCGGTCGCCCGCAGCAGGATCATCGTGATGACGAGCGAGATCAGCAGCGCCAGCAGCGGCGAGCCGATCCGCAGCGCCAGCCCGGTCGGGCCCAGCCCCTGCATGATCGCCTTCCACGCCGGCACCGGCTCCGGCACGTCCGAAGGCGGCTCCGCCTTGGACAGGTCGGGTTTTCCCGGGTCCTTCGGCTCGCTCATGAGCCGGCTCCGGAACCGTCTCCGGAACTGTCCCCGGAATCGTCTCCGGCGCCGGTCATCGCGGAGCCGAGATCCTCCGGGGTGACGGTCCGCGGATCGACCTCCGCGACCAGCCGTCCCCCGTAGATCACGTGCAGGGTGTCGGACATACCGATGAGTTCCTCAAGATCGGCGCTGATCAGCAGCACGGCCAGCCCGTCCGCGCGGGCCTGGCGCAGGTGGTCCCAGATGGCGGCCTGGGCGCCGACGTCGATCCCGCGCGTCGGATGCGCGGCGATCAGCAGGTGCGGCTCGCCGGACATCTCCCGCCCGACGATCAGCTTCTGCTGGTTGCCGCCCGACAGGGCCGCGGCGGGCACGTCGATCCCGGGCGTCCGGACGTCGTAGGCTTGGACGATCCGGGTCGTGTCGCGGCGGGCGCCGCGCCGGTCGATCCACGGGCCGCGGACGTTCGGCGGCTGCGTCTGGTGGCCCAGCATCCGGTTCTCCCAGAGCGTCCCCTCCAGGACGAGCCCGTGCCGGTGCCGGTCCTCCGGGATGTAGGCGATCCCCGCCTCGCGGCGCTTCCGGGTCGCCCAGTGGGTGATGTCGTCGCCGCCGCGTGTCATTGTGGGGGAACGACCCCCCACACCCCCCGGCAAGAACCGGATGGTCCCGGCGTCCGCGTGCCGGATCCCCATGATCGCCTCGATGAGCTCGGTCTGCCCGTTGCCCTCGACGCCCGCCAGCCCGACGATCTCGCCGCGGCGGATGCGCAGCGAAACGTCGTCCACGACGGGACGGCCCTCCGGGGTGAGGACCGTCAGGCCCGAGATGTCGAGCTGGACGTCCTCGGTGACCGTGGAGTCGCGCAGCTCCGGGGTCGGCAGCTCCGATCCGACCATCAGCTCCGCCAGCCGCCGCGACGTGACCTCGCGCGGGTCGAGCCGGGTCGCGACGGTCGTGCCGCGGCGGATCACCGAGATCGTGTCGGCGACGGCGAGCACCTCGTCCAGCTTGTGCGAGATGAACAGCACGGTCAGGCCCTCGGCGCGCAGCTCCCGCAGGTTGCCGAACAGCTCGTCGACCTCCTGCGGGACGAGGACGGCGGTCGGCTCGTCCAGGATCAGCACGCGGGCGCCCCGGTACAGCACCTTGAGGATCTCCACGCGCTGCCGCTTGCCGACGCCGAGCGTCTCGACCAGCACGTCCGGGTCGACGCTGAGCCCGTACGCCCGCGACATCTCCTCGATCCTCGCGCGGGCGGCGGCGAAGTCGATGCCGCCGAACCAGGTGCGGGGCTCGGCGCCGAGGATCACGTTCTCCAGGACGGTCAGGTTGTCGGCCAGCTTGAAGTGCTGGTGGACCATGCCGATGCCGCGGCCGATCGCGTCGGCCGGGGTCCGGAGGGTGACCTGCTCGCCCTCGATCTCGATGGCGCCCTCGTCCGGCCGCTGCATCCCGTAGAGGATCTTCATCAGGGTGGACTTGCCGGCGCCGTTCTCACCGCACAGCGCGTGCACCTCGCCGCGCTCGATGGTGAGGTTGACGTCGCGGTTGGCCACCACCCCGGGGAACCGCTTGGTGATCGATGTCAGCCGCACGGCCGGCACCTGCTCAGGCACGAGTCGCCCCTCCTCTTGACCTGGGACCGCACCGGGCGTCACCCGATCGGTGACGCCCGGTGCGCGATTACGGCCGTACGGGACGGGCCGGGTCGCGCCATCCCGCGCGGACGCGGGCACCGGGGCGCTTCCCGCACCCGGCACGGGTCACGCCTTGGTCGGGACCTGGATCGTGCCGCTGACGATGCCGGCCTTCAGCTCGTCCAGCTTGGCCCTGATGTCGTCGACGTGCCCGCCGGACGGGGAGTAGCCGACGCCATCGTTCTTCAGGTCGTACTGCTTGGTGCCCGCCTGGAAGGTGTTCTTCGCGACGCTCTCCACGAACTCGTACACGGCGAGGTCCACGTGCTTGATCATCGACGTGAGGATCTGCTCCTTCACGCCGGCGACGGCGGGCTGGTTGTACTGGTCGGAGTCGACGCCGATCGCCCACTTGCCGGCCGCGCCGACGGTCTTGATGACGCCGATGCCGGCGCCGCCCGCGGCGTGGTAGATGACGTCCGCCTTCTGGTCGAGCTGGCCCTTGGCGGCCTCGTTGCCGAGCCCGGTGTCCTTGAAGCCGTTGAAGTTCGGCGGCTGCGTCAGGTACTTCGGCGGCAGGACCTTGATGTCCGGCTTGGCCTTCTTCGCCCCGGCCTGGTACCCGGCGTAGAACTTCACGATCAGCGGCACGTTGACGCCGCCGATGAACCCGATCGTGCCGGACTTGGACTTCAGCGCCGCGGCGGCGCCGACGAGGTAGGACCCCTGCTCCTCGGAGAAGCAGGCGCCGCTGACGTTCGCGCCCTCGACCTTGCACTGGTCGGCGTCCACGACGAGGAACTTGGTCTTCGGGAACTCCTTGGCGACCTTGATGATCGAGGTCGTATAGGCGAAACCGACCCCGATGACCGGGTTGTAGCCCTTGTTGGCCAGCAGCCGGAGGCGCGACTCCTTGTCGGCGTCCGGCTCGTCCGGCTTGGCGGAGATCTCCTCGGTCTGGACGCTCAGGTCCTTCTTGGCGCGGTCGAGCCCGGCGGCGGCCGAGTCGTTGAACGACTGGTCGCCGCGGCCGCCGATGTCGAAGGCGAGGCCGATCTTGAGGGTCTTCTTGCCGTCGTCCCCTCCCCCGCCGGTGTCGGCCTTCTTGCCGCCGCAGGCGGAAGCGCTGAGCAGCAGCGCAGCACCCGTCACGGTGACGAGCGAAATCTTCAGTCCACGGCGCAAGGTAGCGCTCCTTCCGTTCCCCACCAACGGGACGGCGACCGCTCCGGTCACCGAAATCGATCGGACGCTACCTCGCGAATCAGTGCAAACTTCCCGCTTGCACTGATTCGCAACAGGTCCGTTACCAAGGCGTAGGCATCTCGCCCCAGGTCGGTGCGGCAGGTCAGCGCCGCAGGTCAGCGGGGAAGATCAGGCCAGGGCGGCACCCTCGATCGGTTCGGCGTCGCCGGGGCGCCCGCCCTCCCACAGCGCGGTCAGCGCGGTCGCGCTCAGCACCCGGACGCCCACGGCCATGCACCGCTCGTCGACGTCGAAGTCGCCGCGGTGCAGGTCGTACTCGCCGGGCGAGCCGGGGGTGCGCACGCCGAGCCTGGCCAGCGCGCCGGGGATCGACTCCAGGTACCAGCCGAAGTCCTCGCCGCCGAGGCTCTGCGGGGTGGGCACGACGCCCTCCTCGCTCATGACCTGCGCGGCGGCGTCCCGGAACATCTGCACGCTGGTCGCCTCGTTCACGGTCGGGGGGACGCCCCGGACGTATTCGAGGGACGCCTCCACGTCGTAGGCGGCGGCGACCGACTGCAGCAGCGCCTTCATCATCTCGGGCGCCCGGTGCCACGCGTCGTCGTCCAGGCAGCGGACGGTGCCCTCCGCGATCCCGTCGTCGGGGATGGCGTTGGCGACGGACCCGGCCGACACCCGTCCCCACACCAGCGACAGGCTGGAGCGCGGGTCGACGCGGCGCGACAGCGCGGACGGCAGCTCGGTGACGATCTTGGCGAGGGCGTAGACGAGGTCGGCGGTCAGATGCGGCCGCGCGGTGTGCCCGCCGGGCCCGGTGACCTTCACGTACACCTTGTCGCAGGCCGCGGTGATCGGGCCGGTGCGCAGCCCGAGCTGCCCGACCTCGATGCGGGGGTCGCAGTGCAGCGCGAACGCCCGGTCGACGCCCGCGATGCCGCCGGCGGCCATCACGTCCAGCGCGCCGCCCGGGGTCTCCTCGGCGGGCTGGAACAGCAGCCGGACCCGTCCGGGCAGCAGCCCCGCCTCCGCCTGCTGCGCGAGGAACAGGCCCGCGCCCAGCACCATCGCGGTGTGGACGTCGTGGCCGCACGCGTGCGCGACGCCGGGGACCGTCGACCGGTACGGGACGTCGGCCTTCTCGTCCTGGAGGGGGAGCGCGTCGATGTCGGCGCGCAGCGCGACCGTGCTGCCGTCGGTGGGGCCGACGTCGCAGAACAGCCCGGTGCCCTTGGGGAGGATGACCGGCTTCAGGCCCGCCGCGCGCAGCCGCTCGGCGAGCCTCCTGGTCGTGCGGTGCTCGGCGTAGCCCAGCTCGGGGTGCATGTGCAGGTCGCGGCGGAACGCGATCAGCTCGTCCTCGTGCGCGGCGAGGAAGGCGTCGAGCTGCGGCTGCAGCACCGCCCCGCCGAGCACCGCCGATCCCGCGGACGCCGCGGCCGGAGCCGGGGGCCCCGGGACGATCTCGCCCGCCACGGACTCCTGCCCTAGAGTTTCGTCCGGGACCGTTCCTTCCTGGGCGGTTTCGCCTGGGATGTCCTGGGGGACGTCCTCGCCGCCGGGCGGGTTCCCCGCCGCCGACACCGTGTCACGCGCCACCGTCCCCGACGGCGGAACCGCCTCGTCGCGGCGCCCGGAGCCCGCGGGCCCCGAGGCGGTGGGTGGTTCAAGGCCGGGCATCACCCCGGGCCTCGGTTGTGTCATGTGCGCCCCCTGTGCGACGGCGGAGCCGGAGGGCCTCCGCCCTGTTGTCACCGTGCTGTCTTCCTTGACATCGGCCTTGCGTTCGGCCTGCCGTCCGCCCTCGCGTCCGGAGACGGGCTCGCGAGGCGCGGGCGCCTCATGGGCTGGGGCCGCCTCGTGGGCGGGGACGGCGGCACCGGGCGGGTTCCCCGGGACGGCCGGTTCCTCAGGTGCCGGCATGTGCGACCTCCCCCAGTGTGACGAACCTGTCCTCCGCGAGTTCGACGATCGCCGCGTCGACGATGTTCTCCAGTGTCCCGCCGTCGGCGCGGATGGCGCGCTGGCGCTCGTACGGGGCCCCGTGCTCCAGGACCTCGCCGGCCACCTTGAGCTCCTCGGCGCAGCCGAGCCGGTCGGCCACCGGCTCCAGCTCCCTGATCAGCTCGTACAGGTCGTCGCGGAGCGGCGCGGTGTTCCCGCTGTCGTCGGTGATCACGATCGCGTCGAGCCCGTAGCGGGTCGCGCGCCACTTGTTGTCGCGGACCACCCAGGCGGCCGGGCGGGGCAGCGTGTAGCCGCGGTCGAGCTGCTGCTCGAACAGCGTGACCAGGCTCTGGCAGAGGGCCGCGGCCATGCCGACCTCGCGCATGGTCGGGATGCCGTCGAACATCCTGATCTCGACGGTGCCGAAGTCGGGATGCGGACGGATGTCCCACCAGACTTCCTTGATGCTCCGGATAGTTCCAGAACGCAGCAGCGTGTCCATGTAATCCTCGAACGCCGCCCAGTCGTCCAGCAGATGGGGAGGTCCGGCCGTCGGCAGCTGACCGAAGACGACCGCCCTGCACGACGCCAGCCCGGTGTCGCTGCCGCTCCAGAACGGGCTGGACGCGGTGAGCGCCAGGAAATGCGGAAGGTAGGAGGTCAGCGCGTTGACGATCGGGATCGCCCGGTCACCGTCGGAGACCCCGACGTGGACGTGAACGCCGAACGTCTGGATGCGCCGCGCCAGCCACTGCATCTCCTCGACGAGCTTGGCGTAGCGCCCCATCGGCGCCATGACCGCGTCCCGCCAGTCGCTGATCGGATGGGTGCCGGTGCACCCGAGCGCGATGCCGCGCTCGGCGGCGGCGGCGCGGAGGGCGGCGAGCGTCCCGGCCAGGTCGGCCTTGGCCTCGCCCACGGTATGGCAGATGCCGGTCACGACCTCGACCGTCGACTCCATCAGCTCGTGGCGGACCGGCGGGTTCTCACCGTCCTCGCTGAGCGACGGCAGGGCGGCGAGCACCTCGCGTGCGTTCTGCCGCAGGTGCCTCGTCTCCGCATCGACGAGCTGGATCTCCCACTCGACGCCGAGCGTCGCCCCGTTCGATGCGTTGAAGTCAATGGCCACGGCCAACCTCCGTCCACAATCCTTGCAGGTCGTTGCGTGGCACGTGGCGCAATTCAGCCAGCGGGTCCCTAAGCCTGGACAAACGCCGGTCCAGGTCACGCGTTCACGTGTTCGCTCCATGATGGCGTCCGCGGTTCCCGCCCAGCAGGTGTCCATGCCCTTTGCGGATCAATTGACTCATGCGGACGGTCGGCGCGCACGCGTAGGCCCTACCTTTCGGTCATTGATCTTGTCTGCGACACCATCCGATCGAACTAGTCAGTCCGTCCCAAAATACCGTCGATGACAGTGTGTCACCGATAGCGGTCGTCCCTTACATACCGTGGCGTCCCCCGGTGCTCCCGGTGCGCCCTGCGTCGCGTACGTACCGTGCTTGCCGTGTTCGCGTTCGGGTACCCCTTCGCCGGATAGGTCGCCTAGTCTTCGGGGGAGTCATGGGCGTCACGCGTATGCGCGTCGGGAGCGATCGGGCTTCCACGGGATCGAGGAGCGTCGGAAGCTTGCGAGCAGAGCGGCGAGAGCGGACCAGCGTCCGCCGCGCCCTGACGATGATCACAGTACCGCTGACCTCGGCGTCCCTCGCCGCGGCACCCGCCTTCACGGCCGCCCCGGCGGCGGCCGCGGCCCCGCCCGCGCGGCTCGCCGGGCCGCCCGGGGCGGCGCCGGACGACACGGTCGGCGGGCCGCAGCTCGCCGGGCGCGGGGTCGTCCTCAACAGGGCGCCAGGCGTGCCCGCGCTGCCGAAGGTCACAGCGGGCTCGTATTTGATCGCGGACGCCGACACCGGCGACGTCCTCGCCGCCAAGGACCCGCACGGCCAGTACCTGCCGGCGAGCACGATCAAGACGCTGACCGCGCTGACCCTCGTCCCCAAGCTGGACCCGAACCGGCTCGTCCAGCCGTCGCAGGCGGCCTGCAACGTCGAGGGCACCAAGGTCGGGCTCACGCCGAAGATGCGCTACAAGGTCTCCGACCTGTTCCACGCGATGCTGATGATGTCGGCCAACGACGCCTCGGTGACGCTGGCGGAGGCGCACGGCGGCATGCGGAAGACGCTCGCCGACATGAACGCCGAGGCCAGGCGGATCAACGCCCGCGACACCCTGGCCGGGTCGCCGAACGGGCTGGACAAGGACCTCGGGCTGAGCGTCCGCACCCAGCACACGTCCGCCTACGACCTGGCGCTGATCCTGCGCGAGGGGATGAAGCACCCCGCCTACCGCCAGTACATGCAGGCGATCGACTACAAGTTCCCCGCGCCGCCGACGAAGCAGGAGCGCAAGAAGGGCAAGAAGGTCGGCGGGTACCCGATCCACACCCACAACCGCATGCTGCCGGGCGAGCGGCACTCCTACACCGGCATGCTCGGCGGCAAGAACGGCTACACGATCGCGGCGCAGCAGACCTTCGTCGCGCAGGCGCGGCGCGGCGGGCACACCATCGTGATCTCGCTGATGAAGGCCGACCAGCCGCCGTCGGAGTACGCGACCGACCTGCTCAACTGGGGCTTCGCCGCCCGCGGCAAGGTCGAGCCGGTGGGCGCCCTCGTCGCCCCCGGCAGCACCGGGCAGAAGGGGAGGGACGCCGCGGCCGACGGCGTGCTGCCCGACGCCCCGCTCGCGTCCGACGACGCGTCCCGCAAGTGGCTGCTCGTCGGCGGCGGCGCGACGGGCGCGCTGCTGGCCATCGCGGTCCTCTTCGTCGTCCTGCGCCGCCGTCGCCGCCTGGAATCCCGCTGAGCCGCCCCGGCGCCAGGGGCACGCCCTGGGCGGGTGGTAAAGGTTCGCTCAGGGCCCTCCGGGACGCTGGTCTGGCGGCGCGAGCGGGCTTACGCTCGCGGTGGCGCCGGTGACCTCGTCGCTGCCGCAGGAGACGGCGGACCGGTGCCGCAGGAGGAAGCGCGCCATGTCCGACATGCATGTCTCCATGGCCGGTGCGTCCATGTTCAGCGACCGCACACTTGAACACCCGAACGTGACCCTGCTGAAGGACGGCTACACGGCCTTCGCGAAGGGCGACATGGCGTCCATCCGCGGGCTGCTCGCCGAGAGCGTCGTGCACCGCGTCCCGGGGCGCGGGCCGCTGTGCGGCGAGTACCGGACGGCGGAGGAGGTCCTCGACTTCTACGTCCGGCTGTTCGAGCTGTCGGGCGGGACGTTCCGCGCCGAGCCGTACGCGGTGATGGCGAACGAGGAGTACGGCGCGGCGCTCGTCCAGACGTACGCCGAACGCCCGGGGCTGCCGGGACGCGTCCTGGACGGCCGCGCGGTGGACCTGTTCCGCATCGAGGACGGGAAGATCACCGAGATCCGCACCCTGGCGGAGGATCAGTACGCCGACGACGCCTTCTGGTCCTGACCCGCCTTCTGGTCCTGACCCGCCTTCTGGTCCTGACCCGCCTTCTTGTCCGGAGTGGACGGCTGCACGGGGTCGTCGGCCGCGGGTGGTTCCGCCTTCTCCGGGTTGTCGGCGTCGGCGGTGAGGACGACGCGGCGGGTGGCCGTCCACGCGGCGACGAACAGCGTGAAGCGGGACACGATGTTGATCCACACCATCAGCCCGACCAGGACGGCGAACGCGCCGTAGACCGGGTTCGACGTCGTCCGCGCGATGAACAGCGTCGCGAGCAGCTTGAGCAGCTCGAAGCCCACGGCCCCGAACAGCGCGCCGCGGATGATCCGCCGCCACTGCGCGCGGGTGCCCGAGAGCCGGGTGAACAGCACCAGGAAGACCACGGTGTTGAACGCGGTCGCGCACGCGAGGGACAGCAGCCGGAGCCCGGTTCCGGCGCCGGTGACGTCCTGCAGCCCGAACCAGCCGAGGACGGAGTGCGTAGCCGACGTCGTGACCGTCGAGACCGCCATCCCGCAGATCAGGACCGCGCCGAGGAACGCCAGGACGGCCACGTCCCACAGCCGTTTGACGGCGTAGTTCCCGCCGCCGCCCGGCTCGTTGCCCCACATGTCGCGGAGCCCCTCGCGCAGGACCTGCACCCAGCCCTGCCCGGTGACCAGCAGCGCGATCAGGCCGATGACCCCGACGGTCGTCTTGGACTGCGCGATCTCCTCGACCCGGAGCTGGTCGGACAGGCCGGGCAGCAGCGAGTTCACGGCCCGGACGAAGTAGTCGCGCGCCTCCGCGCTGACGCCGACCACGTACCCGAGCAGCGAGTACGCGAGCGCCAGCAGCGGGAAGAAGGACAGGAAGCCGTAGCAGGTCAGCGCGGCGGCGAGCCGGTCGCCGCGCCGCTCCCGGTACCGGTTGAACGCGCGGGCGTGGTGGTCGAGCCAGCTCCAGCGTCCGCGGGCGTCGCGGAGCATGGCCTTGCCGCGGCCGAACAGGTCCTCGCTCCCCCGCTGGACCCTGTTGATCACCTGCCGCATGTACGGGGCGTACCCACTCACGGTCAGTCGATGCGGCAGACGGTAATCGGGTGTTAAAGGCCGCTAAATACCGCGTCCGGTGAAGACGAAGTCGCGTTGGGGGCGCCACACGCCGTCGAGGCCGTGCTCGTAGAGGGAGAAGCCCCACGCGTCGAAGTCGGCGCTGTAGCCGGCGAGCTCCTTGAACGCCTTGTCCATGACGTCGTCGGACAGGTGGTGGGCGATGGTGACGTGCGGGTGGTAGGGGAACGGCAGCGGCCGGGCGAGCGGGCCCGACAGTACCCTCGCCTGGACGCGTTCGCAGCCGCCGATTCCTTCGGCGAGCGCGACGAACACGACCGGGGACACGGGTCGGAACGTTCCGCTTCCGCGCAGCCTGATCTGGAACGGCTCCTCGGTTCGGGCGATCTCCCGCAGGTGGGCCTCGATGTCGTCCAGCGCGGACTCGTGGACGTCGGTCGGCGGGAGCAGCGTGATGTGCGTCGGGATGGCGGTGGCCAGCGGATCGCCGAACGAGGCGCGCTTGGCCTGCAGCAGCGCGCCGTGCGGGTCGGGGATCGGGATGGCGACGCCGATCGCGCGGACGCCGGGGGCCGGTCCGCCCGCGCCCGCGGAGGGCGCCTCCCCGGGGCCCTCCGCGGCGGCGTCGTGGAGTGGGCGGTCAGCGACCACGTCCCACGAATCCCACCCGGTCGCGGACGGTCTCCATCGTCCGCGCGGCGACCCCGGACGCGCGTTCGGCGCCCAGCGCGAGGACACGGTCGAGCTGCTTCTCGTCGTCCAGCAGCGCCAGCGTGCGTTCCCTGATCGGCGCGAACGTGTCGACGACGAGCTGCGCGAGGTCCTTCTTGAACTGGCCGTAGCCGGAGCCCGCGTAGCGGCGCTCCAGATCCGGGATGGACGTGCCGTCCAGCGCCGCGTAGATCCGCAGGAGGTTGGTGATCCCGGCCTTCTTCTCCTCGTCGTGGACGACCTCGGAGCCGGTGTCGGTGACCGCGCGCATGATCTTCTTGCGCATCGGGCCCGGCTCCTCCAGCACGTCGATGATCCCCTGCGGGGAGGAGGCCGACTTGCTCATCTTGGCCTCGGGCTCCTGCAGGTCGGTGATCTTCGCGGCGCCCTGCAGGATGTGCGCCTCGGGCGGGACGAACGTCTCGCCGAACCGGTGGTTGAACCGCTGCGCGAGGACGCGGGTCAGCTCCAGGTGCTGCCGCTGGTCCTCCCCGACGGGCACACGCAGCGCCCTCTCTCCTGTGGGGGGACGACCCCCCACACCCCCCGGAACGGCCCGGGCTCCCTCGCCCGGCTCGGGCGAGTAGAGAAGGATGTCGGCGGCCTGCAGGATCGGGTAGGTGAACAGCCCGACGGTGGTACCGGCCGTCCCCTGCTTGGACGACTTGTCCTTGAACTGGGTCATGCGCCCGGCCTCGCCGAAGCCGGTGAGGCAGCCCAGCACCCACGCCAGCTCGGCGTGCTCGGGGACGTGGCTCTGCACGAACACGGTGGCGCGCTCGGGATCCAGGCCCATCGCGAGGAGCTGCGCGACGGCGACCTTCGTCCGGCGGCGCAGCACCGCCGGGTCGTGCTCGACGGTGATGGCGTGCAGGTCGACCACGCAGTAGAAAGCGTCATGCGTGTCTTGCATCGCGACCCACTGCCGCAATGCGCCCAGGTAATTGCCGAGGTGGAACGAGTCGGCGGTGGGCTGGATGCCGGACAGCACGCGGGGCCTGACGGCGCCGCTCGTCTCGGGAGCTGCTGCTGGGCTGGACGCTTCGGGCATGTGCACGGACCGATTCTCTCAGGTGTCGCCAGGGGCTCCGCCGCGGGTGGCGCCGCTGGTCGCGGGGCCGGGCGCCCCGCTGGCGGCGGGGCCCGCGGGACCGCTGGTCGCGGCGCCCGCGGCGGTGTCGCCGGTGCCCGCCCGCGGGGTCGCGGACGGGATGGCGAGCGTCGCCGTGACGGCCTGCGGCGTCGCCCGCGGGGTGACGCGCACGCGGGCCACCCGCCGGCCGTCCATCCGGGCCACCGCGAGGCGGTGACCGCCGGCCTCCACCGAGTCGCCCTCGGAGGGCACGCGGCGCAGCACCGCCATGATGTGCCCGGCGACCGTCTCGTAGGGCCCGGCCGGGAGCCGGATGCCGGTCTCGGCGGCGAAGTCGTCCAGGTTGAGCAGGCCGTCGACCTCGACCACGCCGCCGTGCAGGCGCCGTGCCTGCGCGTCCTGGACATCATATTCGTCGCGGATGTCCCCGATGAGCTCCTCCAGAAGGTCCTCCATCGTGACGATCCCGGCGACGCCGCCGTACTCGTCCATGACGATCGCCAGGTGGCAGCCCTCGCGGCGCATCTCCGACAGCGCCGGGAGGACCCGTTTGGAGGACGGCAGGAACTTCACCGGGCGCACGAGATCGCCCACAGGGCGGTCCCGGGGTGCGTGGGGGGTCGTCCCCCCGCATGGGACCGGCCCGTCCTTTTCCGGGGGGCCGGGGGCCAGCAGGTCGCGGATGTGGACGAAGCCGATCACCTCGTCGTGGGACTCGCGGCAGACCGGGAACCTGGAGTGCGGGCTGCCCGCGGCCATGCGCGCGGCGGCGGTCAGCGGGAGCGCCGCGTCCAGGAACACCACCTCGGTGCGCGGGACGAGGACCTCGCGCAGCGGCCGCTCCCCCGCCGCGAACACCTCCCCGATCAGCGCCCGCTCGTCCGCGGTGAGCTGCGTGTTCTCGGCCACGAGCGCCCGCATCCGCTCCGCCGTCAGCTCCTCGCGGAGCGCGCCCGGGTCGCCGCCGGACAGCCGCACGACGAGGTTGGTCGAGCTCGACAGCAGCCACACCAGGGGGCGTGCGAGCCCCCAGGGCGGCCGGGACGGCGTCCGGTCCATGCGTTGAGCCTTCCCCGTTCGGCGTTCCGGATAGCCTGGGCTAACCCCGCCGTCACAGTGTCGCCCTTTTGGAGGTCCGTCCGTGAAGATGCTCGTCACCGGAGGCGCAGGCTACGTCGGCAGCGTCGTCTCCGCTCTGCTCCTGGAGGCGGGGCACGAGGTCGTCGTGCTGGACGACCTGTCCACCGGGCACGAGGACGCGGTGCCGGAGGGCGCCCGCCTCGTGCGTGGGACGCTGCGGGACACGGCGGCGGACGTCCTGGCCGGCGCGGGGTTCGAGGCCGTTCTGCACTTCGCCGCGAAGTCCCTGGTGGGCGAGTCGGTGGAGAAGCCGGGCCTGTACTGGGACAAGAACCTCGGCGAGTCGCTGGCGCTGCTGGACGCGATGCGGCGGGCGGGCGTCCCGCGGATCGTGTTCTCCTCGACGGCGGCGACCTACGGGGAGCCGGAGTCGACGCCGATCCTGGAGACCGACCCGACCCGTCCGACGAACCCGTACGGCGCGTCCAAGCTGGCGATCGACACGGCGCTGGGCGAGTACGCGCGGCTGCACGGCATCGGCGGGGTGTCGCTGCGGTACTTCAACGTGGCGGGCGCGTACGGGCGGCTCGGCGAGCGGCACACCGTGGAGACGCACCTGATCCCGAACGTGCTGAAGATCGCGCAGGGGGACGGCGAGGCGGTGAAGCTGTTCGGCGACGACTACCCGACGCCGGACGGCACCTGCATCCGCGACTACATCCACGTGACCGACCTCGGCCGCGCCCACCTGCTCGCGCTGGACGCCTGCGCGCCCGGCACCCACCAGATCTTCAACCTGGGCAGCGGCACGGGGAACTCCGTCAAGGAGGTCGTGGACGTGTGCCGCGAGGTCACCGGGCGCGAGATCCCCGCGGAGACGGCACCACGCCGCCCCGGGGACCCGGCCGTCCTGGTCGCCTCGTCCGACAAGATCCAGGCGGCGCTGGGCTGGAAGCCGGAGCGCGACCTGCGCACCATGATCGACGACGCGTGGACCTTCCTGCGGTCGCGGTGAACCCCCGGCTCGGCGCCGACCGGCTGCGGGCCGATTTCGCCGCGGCGTACGGGCGGGAGCCGGACGGCGTCTGGCACGCGCCCGGACGGGTCAACCTGATCGGCGAGCACACCGACTACAACGACGGTCTCGTGCTGCCGTTCGCGCTGCCGTTCGGCGTCTCGGTGGCCGCGGCGCGGCGGGACGACGGCGTGATCGAAGTCCGCTCGCACCAGGCCCGCGGGGCCGTGACCGCGCCCGTCGACGGCGGGCCCGTCGTGTCCGAGGGCCGTCCGCCCGATGAGGCGTGGGCGGCGTACCCGGTCGGTGTCGCGCGGGTGCTGCGCGAGCACGGCGCGGGCGGCGCGTCGCTGCTGATCGACTCCGACCTGCCGCAGGGGGCGGGCCTGTCGTCGTCCGCGGCGCTGGAGTGCGCGACCGCGCTGGCGCTCTGCGACCTGCACGGGGTGGAGATCGACCGTCCGGACCTGGCGCGGCTGGCGCGGCGCGCCGAGAACGAGCACGTCGGCGTGCCGTGCGGGCCGATGGACCAGTCGGCGTCCCTGCTGTGCACGGCCGGGCACGCGCTGATGCTCGACTGCCGCAGCGGCCTGTCGGCGCAGGTCCCGTTCGACCCGGCGGCGTCCGGGCTGGCGCTGCTGGTGGTCGACACGCGGGCCGCGCACGCGCTGACCGGCGGCGAGTACGGCAGGCGGCACGCCGAGTGCGAGGAGGCGGCGGCGCTGCTCGGCGTCGACGCGCTCCGCGACGTCAAGGACCTCGCGGGCGCGCTCCGAACGCTCCGCGACCCCCTGCTGCGGCGCCGCGTCCAGCACGTCGTCACCGAGAACCACCGGGTCGAGGCCACGGTCGGGCTGCTGCGCGCCGGGGCCGTCGCGGAGCTGGGGGCGATGCTGAACGCGTCGCACCTGTCCCTGCGCGACCAGTTCGAGGTCTCCTGGCCCGAGGCGGACGCGGCCGTCGACGCGGCGGTGCGGGCGGGCGCGCGGGGCGGGCGGATGGTCGGCGGCGGCTTCGGCGGCTCCGTGATCGTCCTGGCCCCCGCCGGGCGGGCCGATCGGATCCGGGACGCGATCGCCGCCGCCTACGCCAAGCGCGGCTGGACGGCCCCGGATTTCCTCGACGCCGTCCCGTCCGGCGGGGCCGCGCGCGTCACTGCCCCATAGCCGAGGTGATGTCGTCGCGGAGCCTGGCGGCCTCCTCGGCGGGTTCGGTCTCGTCCAGGGCCGTGAAGCCGTCCACGGCGGCGGACGCGGCCGACGCCGCCTCGGGCAGGCGTCCCGCCTGGGCGAGGATGCGGGCCTGGTCGTAGGAGACGAGCGCGGTCTCCCAGACGCGGGCCGGCTCGTTGTCCGGCGGCAGGCCGGCGAGCGCGGCGCGGGCCGTGTCCGCGACGGTGGCGGCCTGGTCGGCGTCGCCGGTCCACAGCAGGCACATCGCGCGGCGGCGGCGGGTGCGGACGACGCCGTACGGGTCGCCCGCCTTCTTGTACGCCTCGGCGGCCTCGGCGTACCGTTCGGCGGCCTGGGCGTCCTGGTCCTGGCTCGTCAGGACGTCGGCGGCCTCGTTCAGGAAGTGCGCGACGGCGTCGTGGCGCCCCTCGCCGGCGGCGTCCTGCGCGAGGGACGTGAACGTCGCGGCGGCGCCCCCCTCGCCCAGCCCCTTCTGCGCGTGCGCGAGGATCAGCCGGCAGCGCCGCTCCGCGTCGCCGTTCTGCGGGCCGGTGAGCGCCGCGATCGCCTCCTCGGCGGTCTCGGCGGCCTCCAGGTGGCGGTCCGTCGACAGGTAGGCGGCGGCGAGGTCGACGCGCAGGTGGACCGCCTGCTCGTGCAGGCCCTCGGCCGTCCAGCCCGCGATGCCCTCGGCGAGGTCGGCGGCGGCGTCGGCCGGACGGTCGAGCGCGAGGAGCGCGAGCCCTCGTTCGGAATGCGCCGCCGCCCGCATCGGCGACGGGCCGGACAGCGCGGCGAGGCCCTCGTCGATCAGGGCGATGACCTCGTCGTCCGGGCCGCTGTCCAGCCGGGCGAGCGTCCGGGCGAGGAGCAGCACGGGCGGGGCGGCGTCCTCCGGGTCGTCGGACCCGCGCGCGGCCTCGGCGGAGCGGCGCAGCGCCGCGACGGCCCCGTCGGGGTCGGCGGACATCAGCAGCGCCTGCCCGCGCACGAACCACATCTCGGCGGCGCTGGCGGGGTCGTCGTCCGGGTCGACCCGGTCGAGGGCGGCCAGCGCGCCGGCCGGACGGTCGAGCTCCACGTACGCGGTGGCGAGGCGCAGCAGCGAACCGGTGGCGTCGCCCTCGCCGGTGGGGTTGCTCGCGAAGTACTCGGCGGCGGCCGCCATCTCGTCGAGGCCGCGCGGGTCGTCCATGCGGGCGTGCATCGCGCCGAGGCGGCCGAGCACCCGGTGCCGGCGCGTCTCGTCGCCCAGCTCGCCGAACAGCTCATGCGCCGCCTCCCAGAGCGCGGCGGCGGGCGCCCGCTCGTCCGCGACGGCGTGCTCGACGCCCTTGCCGTCCAGGCGGCGGGCCTTCTGCAGCGGCGTCGGCTCGGTCGTCTCGGCGAGGACGTCGAACCGCCGCCAAGCCGCCAGCGTGCGGGGCATGTCGCGGCGGGTGCGGCGCCGGTCGGCGATGTCGAGGAGCGTGTCGAGGTCGGTCTCGGCGGACAGGTCGTCGTGGTCCTCGACGGGCCGGGCCGCCGGGGCCTTCGGCGCGGCCGGGGCCGGACGGCGGTGGTGCGCGGCGAGCGGCACGAACTCCGCGACCGGCTCCGCCGCCAGGACGGCGCGCACCCGGTCGCCCTGGTGGGACGTCCCGTTGCGGGCGTCGAACCGGCCCGCCAGCTCCGTCGCGCGCTCCACCAGCTCGGTGCGCAGGCCGGACAGCGGCACGTCCGCCGCCGGGCGGCCGTCCGCCGCGGGCCGCCGGACGGTCGCGTCGCCGTGCCCGGCCGCCTCGACCCGCCCGAGGACGAGCGCCGCCGCCGCGCAGAAGTCCATCTCCGCGTGCGCGCTCGGCACCCGGTCCAGCCACCCGAGATGCCGCTGGACGATCTCCAGCCCGCGCGCCTCGTTGCCCGTGATCGCGCAGAACTCCAGATGCTCGGCGACGTCGCTCAGATCGGCAAGCCGGGTCCGGTGCACCCGGTACGCGCGGCGATGCGCGTCCGCGGCCTGCTCGGCGCGGCCCGTCCGCAGGTACACCGGCAGCATCGCGGTCTGGATCGACTGCGGCTGCTCGTTGCACCGCAGGGTCGCGTCCAGCACCGGCGCGGCGATCTCGAACGCCTCCTCGTGCCGTCCCGCCTCCACGAGATGGCGGGCCATGCCGGTCGGGTCGCAGCCCTCGCAGTCGGACAGTTCGTCCCGCTCGGCCGCGCGCCATTTCGCGTACCACTCGTCCGCCGAGCCGTCGCCGACGTGCCGCGCCACGACGTTGCGGTAGTGGTACACCGCCTGGAGGCTGTGGCCGCCCGCCTTGTAGCGGCGCTCCATGTCGTCCAGCACCGAGTAGGCCCGGTCGAGCGGGATCTCCGGGAACAGCGTGAGCGAGCTGACGATCGCCTTCATCTGCCACAGCAGGCCGTGCGTCTCGTCGAACCGGCCGGGGTCGCGGTCGTGGTCGGCGAGCGACCGGCTGAACGTCGCGAACGCCTTCACGGGCTCGCCGCCGTACCGGTACGCGTCCGTCAGCCGGACCCGGACGTGGAACGCGAGCACCTCGTCGTCCGCCGCCTCCGCGCGGCGCAGCGCGTCCTCGATCAGGACGGTCCTGGCCTCGCCGTACGGCAGCTCCTGCGACCGCGCCATCAACGCATAGACGTCATCCGTGCTCATGGGGAGCCTCCGGGGAGTGGACGGCCCATTCCAGCAGGCCGATGAAGGAACGGTTCAGCACCGCCGTGTCGGCGGGCCGCAGCGGGTGGTGGCCGAGCAGCAGCGCTTGGCCGTAGAGGGCTTGGACAGCCAGTTCTATAAGGTCGTCGCGGGGGGCGTGGGGGGTCGTCTCCCCACCTGAGACAGGGCCGTCATCGCCGAGCGAGGTGACGCGGCGGGCCAGTGGGTTGCGGTGGTTGAGCACCAGTTGCGGACGGTCGACGCCCGTCGTGGCGTTGACCGCGCCGAGGACGTCGGCCCACAGCTCGTCCGCCTCCTCCCGCGCCCGCGCCAGCTCATCCCGGAACTGCGCGTCGCGGCTGGTCAGGTACAGCGCGGGCAGCGACGCCGGATCGAACTCGCGGACCACGACCTCGCAGCCGAGCCGCTCCACCGCCCGCTGCGCCGCCGCGAGGAACGGCCGCAGCCGCAGCTCCGCCGCCGGGTCCAGGACGCCGAACGTGGTGGTCAGCTGCGCCGCGTCCAGCCTGGCCAGGCGGATGTCGGGGTCCAGCGCGGGCAGCCGCTCGATGATCTCGGTGTCGTGGACGTAGCCGCCGTTGACGAGGCCGACGCCCTGCGCGCCCGCCACCGCCGACAGCCGCCGGAACTCGTCCACGCTCGGGGTGAACCGGCCGTCCGGATGGCGGCGGCGGAACTCGTGCAGCGTCATCGGCCCGGCGGACGTCTCGTACTCCAGCCACCGGTCCACGATCCGCAGCATCTCGTCGTCGTGCAGCGCCATCGCCTTCACGCCGAGCTGGTGCAGCCGCAGGAACGCGCGGAGCCGCCCCGGGTCGGTCTCCGACAGCCGCACCAGCCACTGCCGCAGGACGTCGCCGAGACCCTGCCGCGCCGAGTCGAGCAGCTCGTCCTCGTAGAGCGCCTCGCGGCTCGCGGTCGGGCGCAGCTCGCCCGCGTCCACGACGCAGCGGGCGAAGAACGCCCACTCGGGCAGGAGGCCCTCGACGCTCTCGGCCAGCAGCATCCGCTTCAGGTAGACGCGGTGCGCGGCACGCGCGGCCGGTGAGACCGGCTGCGGCAGGACGAACGCGACGCCCGTCAGCCCGGCCTCCGGCACGTCCAGGTCGACGACGTCGAACGGCGTGAAGCCGTAGAGGTCCTCGCAGTACCGCTCAAGCGCCCGCCTCCGGGACGCCGGATCGGGATGGGCGACCTGCCAGGGCGGGCCGCCGCCGGTGACCGGCACGCCGTCCACGGTCAGGTCGACCGGGAGCAGCGACCCGTACGTCCGGGCGAGGTCGGCGACGACAGCCGGGCTGAGCAGCTCCGCCGCCCCCGGACGCGCTCGCAGCGTGACCGTCGTGCCGGGCTCGTCGCGCTCGGCGGGCTCGACCCGGTAGCTGCCGCCGGACAGGCCCGTCCAGCGGACCGCCCCGTGCCCGTCGCCAGGGCCGCCCTTCGCGGAGCGGGTCACGACCTCGATCTCGTCCGCGACGAGGAACGCCGACAGCAGCCCGATGCCGAACTGGCCGAGGAAGTCGTGGCGGGCGAAGCCCAGCTCGTCCCGCTTGGACGACCTGCCGATCGTCGCGAGCAGCGTGTGGACCTCGTCGGCGGTGAGCCCGATCCCGTCGTCGTGGACGCGCAGCGTCCCGCCGGTGGTCTCGATCTCGACCCGCCCGCCGCCCTCGCCGCGCGCGGTGATCGCGTCCACCGCGTTCTGCAGCAGCTCGCGCAGATAGACGCGCGGGCTCGCGTAGAGATGCCGGCTCAGCAGATCCACCACGCCGCGCAGGTCGACCTGAAATGCCTGTTCTGCCACCGGCACGCCTCCCCGATCACCTTTACGAGCGATCACACCTTAGCGACCGATACCGACGCCCACAGATCATTTGCGCGCTCGGGCGGCGGCCGGAGACCGCCACGTGGGCCGGGATTCGCCTACGGCCGGTGCCCGCTGTCCCGGGGGAGATTCGCGAGGAGTTCCCGCACTTCGCGGACCCTGCTGGGAGCGTCGATCTCGATGAGCAGATCGAGCGCTTCGGAGTAGGCGGGCCGGGCCTCGAAAGGGCGTCCGGCATGACGGTGGACGTCGCCCAGAATGCACAGCATGGTGGCCAGCCCGGCCTTGTTCTCGATCTCGCGATGGAACTCAATGGCCGGCCCGAGCACTTCCTCGGCATCGGCGAAACGGCCAAGGCCGTCGTAGGCCAGCGCCAGATGCCAGGCGCACCAGACGACCTCGTCGCGGTCGTCGCGCCGCTCGGCCATCGCCATCGCGTGCTCCAGGACGCGGGCGGCGTCCGCGTGCCGGCCGCGCTGGCGGTGCGCGTCGGCGATGTGCGCGGCGAGCCAGATCTCGCCCGCGGCGTCGCCGCGGGCCCGGTAGATGGCCTGCGCCTCGGCATAGCGGTCGAGGGCCTGCTCCGGCCGGCCGAGGTCGCACTGGAAGTCGCCGAAGTGGGTCAGCACCCACGCCTCCTTGCCCGGATCGTCCATCGAGCGGACGACCTCCAGCGCGCGCTCATAGAGCGGCAGCACCTCGGCCGCGCGCCCGAGGATCCGGCGCGCCTCGGCGAGGTGGATCAGCGATCCGAGTTCCGCCGGGGCGTCCCCGGCGCGCTCAGCCGCCCCCACGGCGAGGTCCTTGACCGCCTCCATCTCCTCCCAATGGGCGCGGTAGAACAGCAGGCCGTAGAGCGACTCCGCGATTCTGACGACGAGCCCGTGCTCCTCCGCGTTCGCGGCGGCCCGGAGGCTCGCCTGAACGTTGAGGGACTCGTGCGCGAACCAGGCGATCGCCTCGGCCGGAGGCTGCTCGTGGGCGCCCGGCCGCGACATCCAGCCGTGCAGGAGGTCGCCGTACCAGGTCAGCGAGCGCCGGAACGCGTCGCGCCGGTCGGACGGCGGCTCCTCGTCCGCCAGGCGCTCCTTCGCGTACAGCCGGAGAAGGTCGTGGAGGCGGTAGCGGTCCTCGCCCGCGACCTCGATCAGATGACGGTCCGTCAGCTCGCCGAGCATCCGCTCGGCGTCCTCCTCGTCGACGCCGCCGGTGCGCGCGACCACGCCGGCGGTGAAGTCCCGGCCCGCCAGGACGCCCAGATGGCGGAACAGCCTCGCCGTCTCGGGCCGCAGGGACCGGTAGCTGAGCTCGAAGCTGCCGCGCACTCCCCTGTCCTCACCTTCGAGGCGGGACATCCGCCGGGTCTCGTCCATGAGGTCGGACAGATAGCGTGCCAGCGATCCGCGCCTCATGACGAGCTGGGCGGCGGCAATGCGTATCGCCAGCGGAAGCCCGGCCAGGAGCTGGACGATCCGCCCCGCGGACGACCGGTCGCCGTCCACCGCGTCGGTGCCCACGATCCGCTCGAACAGCCGGAGCCCGTCGGGGTCCGGGAGGGGGTCGAGGCGGAGCCGGTCGGCGCCGTCCACCGAGGCCAGCGTGGTCCGGCTGGTCACGATCACGGCCGTGCCGGGCGACCCGGGCAGGAGCGGGGCCGCCTGCCGCGCCTCGGACACGTTGTCGAGCAGCAGCAGGCTGGGGCCCTGCCTCAGCCGCGACTGGTACTCGCGCCGCCGCTGCCCTGGGTCGCGGGGCAGCTCGTCGCCGGACAGGCCGAACGCGGCCAGAACCTCCACCATGGCGGCGTCCGCGGTGGCGGCCGCGGCGACGTCCACCCGGATCCGCGCGTGCGTGAACGTGGCGCCGAGCCGGTGCGCCAGCTCGTTGGCCAGCTCGGTCTTCCCGACCCCGGCCATGCCGTGGAGGACGACGAGCGGACAGGTCTCGGTCAGCCGGTCGGTGAGCAGGGCCTTCGCCTTCTCGATGGTCTCGTCCCGGTCGGTGAAGTCCGGCAGCGACCTGCGCAGGTTCATATGGCCGGACGGGAACGCGGCGGCGGTGGCGGCCGGGCGCGGGAGATCGATCAGGACGTCCAGGCCGAGTTCCCGCCCCCAGGGCGTGGCCTGCACGGCGTCGGCCCAGCGGTCCAGCGGGGCGACGGTGAGCACGGAGCTGCCCTGGGCCGCGTGGTGCTCCGTCACCACGCCGACGGCGAACGCGTCGCCCGCCGGACTTCCGGCGAACACGACGGCCCCGGACATCCCCTGCCATTCACTCAGACCCCGCCCGCTGGACGAACGGGGCATCGACCTGCTGCGCAGCTCCAGCAGGTTCGTGCGCAGGTTGGAACCCGTCGGAATCTCGCCGTCCACCTGGGCGCTCTCGCGCAGCGGGACCGTGCGCGGCTGCCGCTCGCGCTCCTTCCACCTGGGGAAGCCGACCGTCCAGCACCGGTCGATGACGGTGATCCGGGACCGGTCGACACGGGCGAAACGGATCGGGCGCAGGCCGTCCAGGGAGGGGTCCCCGGGCACCGCGAGCAGGGCGATGTCCGCGGCTTCGTCCACCATGACCGTCTCGGCCGGGTGCTCCGACTCGTCCACCCGCCGGACGAGCAGGGTCGCGGCGTCCAGGACGTTGTGCGCCGCCGAAAGCACCCACCGCCCTCCGACCAGGAAGCCGGAGCCGACATGCCACCCGCCGCCGGGGCCGCGGCGCAGAACCTCGACGGCACGGTTCGTGAGCTCGGACTCCTCAGGGCTTGTCCGCGAGACCACGGGTCACCTTGATCGGACGGCCGTCATCGTCGAGCGGCGGCTCCAGCGTCACCGTGACGCGGTGGATCTCCTCGCGCCGATAGGAACCGTCGCCGCCGAGTTCCAGGACCCAGAACTTCGCCTTGCCCGACCCGCCGGCCTGCCGTGTGACGCCGACATGGAATTCGAGCTGGATCTGGCCGACGCCGAAACCGAACTCCGCGTCCTTCCCCGCGTCCAAAGCCTCCATTAACTCGGCCCGGAGCGCGGCGATGCTCTCGGCAAGTCCGAGCTCACCCATGAATTCCCCCTGTATTCGCAATTCGCTGAGGGTTCGATGGCGTTCCCGCGAACGGACGCCCGCATCGCGATCCTCTACGACCTCCGTCACCCAGAGGAACGGCTCGGAGACATACGGCCAGAGAAGGCCAATTCGCGATGGCGCGCCGGACGCGAACGAGCCCCGGACCGGTGACCGGGTCCGGGGCTCGTCGTTCGGGCGGCAGATCAGATGAGGCCGAGCTTGCGGACCGCCTCGCGCTCCTCCGCCAGCTCCGCGACGGACGCGTCGATCCGGCCGCGCGAGAAGTCGTCGATCTCCAGGCCCTGGACGATCTCCCACGCGCCGTCCTTCGTGGTGACCGGGAAGGACGAGATCAGGCCCTCGGGCACGCCGTAGGAGCCGTCCGACACGACCGCCATCGACGTCCAGTCGCCGTCGGCGGTGCCGTTCACCCAGGTGTGGACGTGGTCGACCGCCGCGGACGCGGCCGACGCCGCCGAGGACGCGCCCCGCGCCTCGATGATCGCCGCGCCGCGCTTGGCGACGGTCGGGATGAAGTCGTTCTCCAGCCAGGACTGGTCGTTGACCGTCTCGGCCGCGTTCTTGCCCGCGATCTCGGCGTGGAAGACGTCCGGGTACTGCGTCGCGGAGTGGTTGCCCCAGATCGTCAGCCTGCGGATGTCGGCGACCGAAACGCCCGCCTTCGTCGCCAGCTGCGCGAGCGCGCGGTTGTGGTCGAGGCGCGTCATCGCGGTGAACCGCTCGGCCGGGACGTCCGGCGCGTGCCGCTGCGCGATGAGGGCGTTGGTGTTGGCCGGGTTGCCGACCACCAGGACCTTGACGTCGTCCGCCGCGCCCGCGTTGATCGCCTCGCCCTGCGGCTTGAAGATGCCGCCGTTGGCCTCCAGCAGATCGCCGCGCTCCATGCCCTTCGTCCGGGGCCGGGCGCCGACGAGCAGCGCGAGGTTCGCGCCCGCGAACGCCCTGATCGGGTCGTCGAAGATGTCGGTGCCGGACAGCAGCGGGAACGCGCAGTCGTCCAGCTCCATCGCGGTGCCCTCGGCGGCCTTCACCGCCTGTGGAATCTCGAGCAGCCGCAGGCGTACGGGTACGTCCGGGCCGAGGAGCTGCCCGGACGCGATGCGGAACAGCAGCGCGTAGCCGATCTGGCCCGCGGCGCCGGTGACGGTAACGGTGACTGGGGTGCGCGTCATTGCCTTCTTCTTCTCTCCTGCTGTGTCCTGAGCCCGCCAGCCCGCCGCCGCGCGGGTTCTCTCGCCATCGAGATATTTCGGGGTTCAGGCTATCGCGCACCCCCTACCCTCCACCCGCCAGGTGCACCACCCGGCATGCCCCCGACTCCCCGAACACGCCAAAGGCCGCCCCGGACGAATCCGGGACGGCCTCCGAAACCGGCGAAGGCGTCAGCCGTTGACCTTCTTCTGGAGGTTGGTGTCGAGCGCCTCCAGGAATTCCTGCGTGGTCAGGTAGGGGGTCGACGACCCGACGAGCAGGGCCAGGTCCTTGGTCATCTGGCCGTTCTCGACCGTCTCGACGCAGACCTGCTCCAGGGAGCGGGCGAAGTTCGCGACCTCGGGCTGGGAGTCGAGCTTGCCGCGGTGTTCGAGGCCGCGGGTCCAGGCGAAGATGGACGCGATCGGGTTGGTCGACGTCGGCTTGCCCTGCTGGTGCTGCCGGAAGTGCCGGGTCACCGTGCCGTGCGCGGCCTCCGCCTCGACGGTCCTGCCGTCCGGGGTCATCAGGACGGACGTCATCAGCCCGAGGGAGCCGAAGCCCTGCGCGAGGGTGTCGGACTGGACGTCGCCGTCGTAGTTCTTGGCGGCCCAGACGAACCCGCCCTCCCACTTCAGCGCCGCCGCGACCATGTCGTCGATGAGCCGGTGCTCGTAGGTGAGGCCCTTGGACTCGAAGTCGGACTTGAACTCCGCCTCGTAGATCTCCTGGAAGATGTCCTTGAAGCGGCCGTCGTAGGCCTTCAGGATCGTGTTCTTCGTGGACATGTACAGCGGCATCCCGCGCTCCAGCGCGTACCGCATCGTCGCCCGCGCGAAGTCGCGGATCGAGTCGTCGTAGTTGTACATGCCCATCGCGACGCCGCCGCCGGGGAACGACGCGACCTCGAACTCCATCGGCTGGGAGCCGTCATCGGGGGTGTACGTGAGGGTCACCGTGCCGGGGCCGGGGACGACGAAGTCGGTGGCGCGGTACTGGTCGCCGTGCGCGTGGCGGCCGATGATGATGGGCTTCGTCCAGCCGGGGACGAGCCGGGGGATGTTGGAGCAGATGATCGGCTCGCGGAACACCACGCCGCCAAGGATGTTGCGGATCGTCCCGTTCGGGGACCGCCACATCTTCTTCAGGCCGAACTCCTCGACGCGCGCCTCGTCGGGGGTGATGGTCGCGCACTTCACACCGACGCCATGCTCTTGGATGGCCTTCGCGGCGTCCACGGTGACCTGGTCGTCCGTGGCGTCACGGTGCTCGATTCCCAGGTCGTAGTACCTCAGGTCCACGTCGAGGTAGGGCAGGATCAGCTGGTCCTTGATGAATTTCCAGATGATCCGCGTCATTTCGTCGCCGTCGAGTTCGACGACCGGGCCCGCTACTTTGATCTTGGGCATACTGTTGCTGTCCCTTTCCTACACCTGGCCAGCTGTAAAGACTCAGACCTTGTAAGGCTCAACTGGCAAGGCTAGCCGAGCCGCTCATGAGGTCTAGACCTGGCCTCGGCCGGGCGGGCCCGGCCGCGCGCCGGGCGGGCCCGATGGGCCGGACGGGCCTGAAGCACCAGGTGGGCCGGGCGGGATCGACGCGCCGGGAGGGCCGGATG
>NZ_VCKW01000159.1 GCF_005889715.1 Actinomadura soli | reverse complement strand
GGGGAGCATGTCGCGATCCTCGCCCACAACCGGGCCGAGTGGATCGAGGCGATGTTCGGCGTGTTCAAGATCCGCGCGGTGCCGATCCCGGTGAACTACCGGTACGTGGCGGCGGAGCTGCGGCACGTGCTGGCCGATTCCGACGCGGTCGCGCTGATCGGCGAGTGTTCGCTCTTGGCGAAGACCGGGTCGAATGGCGCTGCGAGGACATCTTCTTCGGCGCGCTCGGCGGCGGGAACGTCTTCGGCGACCCGATCGGCAGCCCGGAGGAGCTCGCCGCCAACGCCGGCCGGCCCGCGACGGCCGTGCTCGACTGCGCGCCCGTCATGCACGGAGCCGGGCAATGGGTCGCGTTCATGGGTTTGTTCGGCGGAGCGAAAGTCGTCCTTTACACGGACCGCGCATTCGACGCCGACAAGGCGCTCAGGCTGGTCGCCGAAGAACGGGCGAATGTGCTGATGGTCGTGGGTGACGTGATGGCGCGTCCGGTGCGGACGCCCTGGCAACCGGTGAATATGACGTGTCCTCGCTGATCGGTATCGCGTCCGGTGGCGCGCCGCTGACGCAACGACCCGGAGAAGACCGCGTCGACGTTCTTCGCCGCGGCGGACGGGACCCGCTGGTCGATCCCCGGCGACTACGCCACCCGGCGGGAGGACGGCACGATCGTGCTGCTCGGACGGGGCTCCCTGGTGATCAACACGGGCGGGGAGAAGGTGTACCCCGAGGAGGTCGAGGTCGCGCTGAAGGACCACCCGGACGTGCACGACGCGGTCGTGGTGGGCCTGCCGGACGAGCGGTTCGGGCAGCGCGTCGCCGCCGTCGTCGCGCCCCGGCCGGGCGCGACGATCACGCTGGAGGACCTGACCGGGCACTGCCGCGGGCGGCTCGCCGGCTACAAGCTGCCGCGCCAGATCAAGGTGGTGGACGAGGTGCGGCGTACGGCCGTCGGCAAATCCGACTACACGTGGGCACGGAGCGTCCTCGCTTAAGCACGTTTTTCCCGGAGCGCGGCCTTATATCACATTCGACCGCTTTCTCTCCCAGTGTCACCGGTCAAGAAATGATGGATGCGGAGGGAGCGTGCCTTGAGCGCTTCCGGGCGATTAACTTCCGCATGAATGGGGATCGGTTGATACCGCTTGCGCGGCGGTATCGCCTGCTCTCTGTGGTCGGCAGGGGCGGCATGGGGACCGTCTGGCGCGCCTACGACGAAGTGCTGGACCGGGACGTCGCCGTCAAGGAGGTCCATCTCCCCGGGCGCATCACCAAAAGCGAGCGCAAGGTGATGTGCCGGCGCCTACTGGCGGAGGCACGCGCCACCGCCGCGCTGAAGCATCCCGGCGTGGTCGCCGTCCACGACCTCCTCATCGAGGGCGGGCGGCCGTGGATCGTCATGGAGTTCCTGGAGTCGTGCTCGCTGAACCGGCTCGTCACCGAGGACGGGCCGCTGGGCGTGCGCCGGACGGCCGAGATCGGCGCGGCCGTCCTGTCGGTGCTGCGCGCGTCGCACGCCGCGGGAATCCTGCACCGCGACGTCAAGCCCAGCAACGTCCTGCTCTGCGATGACGGGCGGGTCCTGCTCACCGACTTCGGGCTGGCCGTCCACATGGACAACGGGCAGGAGTCCGCCGACACGATGCCCGCGGGCATCGAGGGCTCTCCCGCCTACCTCCCGCCGGAACGGGTGAACAGGCAGCAGAGCGCGGAGGCGTCCGACCTGTGGTCGCTCGGCGCGACGCTTTACACGGCCGTCGAGGGATTCTCGCCGTTCCTGCGGTGCCACGCGCTGGCGTCCATGGTGGCGGTGCTGCTGGGCGACTATCCGCGTCCGGTGCGGGCCGGGCCGCTGACGCCGGTCATCGAAGGGTTGCTGCGTCAGCGGCCGGAGGACCGCCTGACGGCCGAGGCCACCGCCGAACTTCTCCAGGGCGTGATGGGGAACGTTCCAGCACCCGGCGCCACACGGGCGAAGCTGACCCCCCTCCCGCAGGAGGTCCGCGGGTTCTCGGCGCGGCGGCTCACGCTCCGGCGCCGCGTGCCGTGGGCCTATCGCGGCTCGTGGGTGTCGCTGGACGCGGCCCGCTCGCGCGTCTTCCGCGGGCCCCGCGTCCCGTGGACGCTCCGCAGCGCCACGCCCCCGGGAGACCGGCGGGACGCCACGTCGCAGCCCTGCGGTTCGCGGCGGCGCCGCTGGGCCCCGGGCTGGCGGCGGCACCGCGGCTGGTGGCCGCAGCGCGGCCTACGGATTCCCCGGCGATCCTGGAGGCCGCGCGTCCCGGCGCTACTGGCCGGACGCGCTGTCCGGCCAGGTGCGATGGCGGGCGTGGTGGTGCTCGCCGCTGTCGCGGCCGGAGCGGGCACGTGGGCGGCCCGCTGGACGTCGATCGGCAAGAGCGACGCGGTCGCGCTGCGTCCGGCCTCGGACGTGAAGGCCAAGACGGCGAAGTACCGGGAGGCGGGGGCCTATTCGGTGCGCGTGCCCGCGGGATGGCAGGCGGAGCGGCGCGGGCCCGTCATGCACTGGAAGGACGTCCACACGGGACGGGGGCTGCGCATCTCCCCGGCGTCGGGGGACCCTCTGGACGGTCTGCGCGCCGAGGAGCGGGCGGCCGTGGCGGAGAACCGCTACCCCGGATACCACCGGTTGCGACTCGAACCGGTGCCTGAGGTCATCGCCGGTGCGGCGGAATGGGAGTTCACCTGGCGGAGTGCCGCGCGGAGCGGTGCGGTCCGCGAACCCGGCCGGGACTCCATCCGGGAGCACAGGACCAGGCATGTGCTGTGCAGCCGGGCGGCGGGGTATGAGTTCTGCTTCTACGCGCCCGATCGGCAGTGGACGCCCGGTCAGCGCCTCTACGACAAGATCCTCCGTTCGTTCCGCCCGGAGAAACCGTGATGCCGGAGGTCAGAGCGTCTGCTGGAGGCGGAGGAGGAACTCCGCGTTCGACGAGGTGCCCTTCATCTTCTCCAGGAGGTGCTCGACGGCCTGCTGCTTCTCCAGCCCCTGGAGGGCGCGGCGCAGACGCCAGGAGAGCGCGAGTTCCTCCGGCGACATGAGCAGCTCGTCGCGGCGCGTCCCGGACGCGTCGATGTCGACGGCGGGGAAGACGCGGCGGTCGGCGAGGCCCCGGTCGAGCTTGAGCTCCATGTTCCCGGTGCCCTTGTACTCCTCGAAGAAGACGTCGTCCATGCGGGACCCCGTCTCCACCAGCGCGGTGGCGAGGATGGTGAGGGAGCCGCCGTTCTCGATGTTGCGCGCGGCTCCGAAGAACTTCTTCGGCGGGTAGATCGCGGTCGTCGCGACGCCGCCCGCCAGGATGCGGCTGCTGGAGGGCGCCGCGAGGTTGTACGCGCGGCCGAGCCGCGTGATCGAGTCGAGCAGCATGACCACGTCCTGGCCCTGCTCGACGAGGCGCTTGGCCCGCTCGATGGCCAGCTCGGCGAGGGCGGTGTGGTCCTGCGCGGGACGGTCGAACGTCGAGTGGATCACCTCGCCGCGCACCGTCCGCTGCAGGTCGGTGACCTCTTCCGGCCGCTCGTCGATGAGCACCACCATGAGGTGCACCTCGGGGTTGTTCTGCGCGATCGCGTTGGCGACGGCCTGCAGCACCATCGTCTTGCCGACCTTCGGCGGCGACACGATGAGGCCGCGCTGGCCCTTGCCGATCGGCGCGATGAGGTCGATGACGCGGGTGGCGAGCGGGCCGGTGTCGAGGCGCAGCCGCTCGTCCGGGAACAGCGGGGTCAGCTTGCCGAACTCGGGACGGCCCGCCGCGTCCGCGGGCTCCACGCCGTTCACGGTGTCGACGCGGGCGAGCGAGGAGAACTTCTCGCGGCTGGTCTTCGGCGGCCGGGCGGTTCCCGCGACGGCGTCGCCGGGACGCAGGTTGTTGGCGCTGACCTGGGCGAGGGAGACGTGCACGTCGTCCGGCCCGGGGTGGTAGCCGGAGGTGCGGACGAACGCGTGCTTGTCCTGGACGGCGAGGACGCCGTGGAACGGGACGGTCGGCGCCTCTTCGGCGGGACGCCGTCCCTGGCGGCTCTTCCGGCCGCCGCTCTGCGCGGACACGCTGTGCGATGCCCGCGTGGCCCTGCCCTCGGTGGCGGCGGCCCTGCCCTCGGTGGCAGCGCGGCCTGCGGGGGGCCGTTCGGGGGTGAGTGTGGAAGTGGACATGTGGGTCCCTTCTCAGGCCGGTGCGGAACGCTCCGCGCGGCCCGGGGTCGAATCCCGTGTACGGCGGCGGAACCCGCGGCGCGTACGCGAGTGGAACGAGAGATATGCAGCTCGGTTCACCGGGCTGACGTCGGCTCCCTTGTACGGCGGCCCAGCACGTTGCTCTCCACGTGCCGAACCGGAAGTCACCGGGCTCTCAGATGGCCCGGGCGGGGAAGAAACGCCCTCGCCGCGTGTAGCGGAAGTCCGAAGACGCTGCCTCGACAGTACAGCACTCTGGGGCGGTTTCGCATTCCCGAAGGTCATGGACGGCTTTCGGGCGGGTTGTCCCGGAGGGGCGGGCGCCGGTGCGCCCTCCCGGCGGGCCGCGCCTCGGCCTCCGCCTCCGGCTCCGTACGATGAGCCGCGTCCGAGCGGAGGGAGGATCATGGCCGAGTCGCCGGACGGGGGGCTGCGCGCGGAGGTCGCGGGCGGTGTCGGCACGGTCGTGATCGACCGTCCGGCCAAGCGCAACGCGATGTCCGCGGACATGTGGCGGGCGCTTCCCGGCATCCTCGACGGCCTCGCCGCCGACCCCGGCGTGCGGGTCGTGGTGCTGACCGGGGCGGGCGGGAACTTCTGCGCGGGCGCCGACATCGCCGAGCTGGGCGACATCCACCGCGACGACGACTCGCACCTGGCGACGGTCGCGGAGCGGGCGCTCGCCGCGTTCCCGAAGCCGTCGCTCGCGGCGATCGAGGGCTACTGCGTCGGCGGCGGCTGCCAGCTCGCCGCGGCCTGCGACCTGCGGTTCGCGGCGGACGGCGCCCGGTTCGGGATCACCCCGGCGAAGCTCGGCATCGTCTACCCGGCCGCGGCGACGGCCCGGCTCGTCGGGCTGGTGGGGCCGTCCGCCGCGAAGTACCTGCTCTACTCGGCGGACCTGATCGGCGCCGAGCACGCGCTCCGCATCGGCCTGCTGGACGAGGTCGTCCCCGCGGGCGCCGGGCTGCAAGGGCTGCACGAGCGGGTCGCGGAGTTCGCGGCGACGCTCGCGTCCCGTTCCCTGCTCACCCAGCGGGCGACGAAGGACATCGTGGACGCCGTCGTTGCATCCGGTCAGGTCGCGGAGAAGGCGAAGCGGTGGCTGGACGAGATGGCCGCGAGCGGCGAGGTCGAGGAGGGCGTCGCCGCGTTCCTCGAACGCCGCGCGCCCGGCTTCACCTGGACGGCCCCGGCCCGCTGAGAGGCTTCTGCCCGCTGAGGACGGCGTACCGCGTCTCGGGGAGCAGGCGCAGGCGGCGCGCGGCGGCGGACGGGTCGCGCGGCAGCCCGGCGGTCTCGGGACGGAGCAGCTCGGCGAGCGGCAGCACCCCGCACACCAGCGACTCGGGCGTCCGGACGACGAGCAGCGGCCCGATCTGCGCGGCGCCCCGGTCGGTGGAGCCGAGGGCGTCCAGCAGCTCCTGGATCCCGGCCGCATCCCCGGGGGCCGTGCGCAGGGAGCGCACGAGGTCGATGAAGTCGCGTTCGAGGCCGCGCGGGCTGCGGCCCGACAGGTAGTAGCGGCCCATGGCGTTCATCTCGACCCGCAGCCCGTGGAGTTCGGTGAACCGCTCGTACGGCTCGATCAGCGGCATCCGCCGCGGCGGCGGCTCGGCGTGCAGCGCGCCGCCGACCATGTCCACCGGCTCGGCGCCGAGGGACGCCGCGACGGCCTGGTCGAGCCGCGCGGCCAGGTTCGCGCGGAGCACGGCGGCCTGGCCCTCCAGCTCGGTGATCTCGGCCGCCAGGTCGTCGAACTTGGCCGCCAGCCCGCTGATCGTTTCGTCCTGGTGGGCCAGCGCCTCGCGCTGGCGGTTCAGCTTGTCGTTGACCTCCGGCACCATGCGGTCGTTGATCTGCGCGATCAGCGACCGGATCCGCGCGTCGGCCGCACCGAGGGCCTCCCGGTCGCGGTCCTGCTCGCGGGTCAGCCGGTCGAGCTGCTCCCGCTGGGACGCGCGGAGGCTCTCCAGTTCGTCCCGCGTCCCCTTCAGCGCGCGGAGCTGGGTGCGGAGATCGGCGATCTCGGGGGCGCCCGGGATCCTCCTGCGGTCGAACGCCAGATACATTTCCCGGCCGGCGATCGCCAGGCAAAGCAGGACCAGAACCACAGTCATCGCGCCCTCCTGAGGGCTATCCCGCCGAGCAAGATAGCCGTCAGCGGTTCAGATAGGCCAGGACGGCCAGGACGCGGCGGTTGTCGTCGCCGGTGACGGGCAGGTCGAGCTTGGTGAAGATGTTCGCGGTGTGCTTCGTCACGGCCCGCTCGGTCACGACGAGCCGTTCCGCGATGGCGGCGTTGGACCGTCCCTGCGCCATCAGCTCCAGGACCTCGGTCTCGCGCGGCGTGAGCCGGCTGATCGGCGTGTTCCGGGTGTTGCTGGCGACGAGGCGGGAGATGACCTCGGGGTCCATCGCGGTGCCGCCCGCGGCGACCCGGCGGACCGCGTCCACGAACTGCGCGGCGTCGAACACCCGGTCCTTCAGCAGGTAGCCGATGCCGCCGGTGCCGTCCGCGAGCAGCTCCCGCGCGTACAGCTGCTCGACGTACTGCGACAGCACGAGCACGGGCATGCCGGGGACCTGCCGGCGCGCCTCCAGCGCGGCCTGCAGCCCCTCGTCGGTGAACGACGGCGGCAGGCGCACGTCGACCACCGCCACGTCCGGGCGGTGGTCGAGGAGCGCCTTCAGCAGCGAGGGGCCGTTGTCGACCGCGGCCGCGATCTCGAAGTCGTGCGTTTCGAGAAGGCTGACCAGCCCCTCTCTCAGGAGGGCGAGGTCTTCGGCGATGACAACGCGCACGGCAGCTCCATGGTGACGATCGTCGGGCCGCCCACCGGGGAGTTGAGGGCGAGGATCCCGTCGAATGTACCGATCCGCCGTTCGATACCGCGCAGTCCGGTGCCGCCGTCCAGCGTGGCGCCGCCGTGGCCGTCGTCGGTGACGGTGATCCGCAGCATGCCGTCCTCGTACCGCAGGTCGACCCAGACGCGGGCCGCGCCGGAGTGCTTGGCCGCGTTCGTGAGGATCTCCGACACCGCGAAGTAGGCGGCCGACTCGACCGGCGGCTCGGGCCGCGAGGGCAGGTCGGAGGCGACCTCGACGCGCAGCGGGTGGTCGAGCGCGAGGGCCTTGACCGCGTCGCCGATACCGCGGTCGGCGAGCACCGGCGGGTGGATGCCGCGGACGAGGTCGCGCAGCTCGTGCAGCGCCTTCGCGGACGACTGGCGCGCCTCCGCCAGCAGGATCCGGGCCTTCTCCGGGTCCCTGTCGAGGAGGTGCTCGATCGCGCCGAGGCTCATGCCCATCGCGACGAGCCGGGCCTGCGCGCCGTCGTGCAGGTCGCGCTCGATGCGGCGCAGCTCGGCGGCGGACGCGTCCACGGCCTCCGACCGGGTCTCGGTCAGGTGCCGGACGCGCAGCGCCAGCTCCGACTTCTTCGTCGGGCCCAGGATGAACCGGCCCCAGCGGCCGTACACGTTCAGCATCTTCGGGCCGATGAGGAGCCCGGCGGCGATGCAGGCGGTGGCGACGACGAGCGTGGAGACGATCCGCGACACGTCCTTGTCGTAGCCCTCGGTGATGTGGATGTAGGCGTACCAGTCGCTGCCGCCGTAGTGGCCGATCCACCTGCCGGTGAACGCCGCGACCACGTAGCCCCACAGCCCGTACAGGACGAGCAGGCCCGGCAGCGCCGCCGTGAACAGCACGAGGACCGGGTCGAGGACCACCCACAGGTAGTCACGCCACGTGGCCGGGTCGGTGATCAGCCTGACGAAGCGCTTGAGCATGCCCTGGAAGCCGGGCTCGACCTCGGGCTGCGGCAGGTAGGGGCGCTCGATCCGGGTGTCCGTCCATTTGTTGATCCTGGAGCGGTAGGCGTCGAGCTGGGTGCGCAGCAGCATCACCGCGGACGGGAACAGCAGCACCCCGAGGAAGCTGGAGATCATCGAGACGACCGTGATGAACCACGCGCCGGTGAGCATCGCGGGGATGCCCAGCAACCCGAACGCCAGGCCGCGCCAGGGCGCCCTGACATGCTGCTGCAGCCGCGTTTCACGCGGGCGCGTCTCTGTCACTCGCGTCTCTTTCGCCAATCCACTGGTCACGGGGTCCTCCGGGGTCGCTGCCTTATGACGTTCAGTCTTCTGGCCTGCGCCCTTCCGCACAGTGTGCCCGCAACCCGAGGGTGGGGTGTACCTGGCTACACCTGTACCTAGCTACACCGTCGGACGGCGTCTAGGGCCATGTCGCGCCGTTCCCGCGCTTCCTAGCGTTCATGGGTGTCATCCCTAACCGACGACCTCCGGGGAACCCCATGAAACGGAATTTCGCCGCCACGCTCGGCGGCTGGAGCGCGCGGCACCGATTGACGGCCATTCTCGGGTGGCTCCTGTTCGTCGTCCTGGCCACGGTGCTCGGCGGGGCCACCGGCCAGGTCACGATGGAGGGCTACGAGCAGGGCACCGGGCAGTCGGCCCGGGCCGAGCAGATCCTCACCGAGGCGGGGGTCGAGGACCCTGACCAGGAGACGGTCCTCATCTCCGGGCGGTCATCGGGTGGGCCGGTGGCGGGGTCGCCGGAGATGACCCGGGCGGCGGCGGCCGTCCGGGCGAACGTCCAGGCCACCGGGAAGATCACCGGAATACGCCCGGACGCGGTGTCCAAGGACGGGCGGCACGTGATCGTGCAGTTCACCGTCCCGGAGGCGGCGGACGGCGCGCCCGACCCGCTGCCCGCGATCCAGGACGCGGTGGCGAAGGCGGAGCGCGACAACCCGTCGGTCGAGATGGGGCAGTTCGGCGGCGCCACCGCCGACGCCTGGTTCGACGAGGCCCTCGGCAGCGACTTCCGGCGCGCCGAGATCACGGCGCTGCCGCTCGCCCTCGGAATCCTGCTCGTCGCGTTCGGCGCGCTGGTCGCGGCGCTGCTGCCCGTGGCGCTGGCGTTCACCGCGTTCCTCGCCGCCGGCGGGCTCCTCGCCGTCACGAGCCACGCCCTGCACATCGACGAGACGACGAACTCGGTGATGCTGCTGATGGGCTTGGCGGTCGGGGTCGACTACTGCCTGTTCTACCTGCAGCGGGAACGGGAGGAGCGTCGCAAGGGCCGGGACAGGGGCACGGCCCTCGCGATCGCCGCCGCCACGTCCGGACGGTCGGTCCTCGTCTCCGGGCTGACCGTCATGGTCGCGATGTCCGGGATGTTCCTGTCCGGCCTGCTGCTGTTCAAGGGCTTCGCCGTCGCGACGATCCTCGTCGTGCTCATCGCGATGCTCGGGTCGGTGACCGTCCTGCCCGCGCTGCTGTCCCTGCTCGGCGACAAGGTCGAGTTCGCCCGCATCCCGCTCCGGCGCCGGCGCTCCGCGCGGGACCGTGCCGGGGTGGTGGGGACGCTGCTGAAGCCCGTCCTGGCCCGTCCGGGGATCGCGGCGGTGCTCGCCGCCGGGCTGCTGCTCGCGCTGGCCGCGCCCGCGCTCGGCATGAAGACCGAGCGGCTGCGCATCGACCAGCAGATCCCGCCGGGCGAGGAGATCGCGCAGACCTACACCCGGCTGAACGAGGCGTTCCCCGGCAACCCGGAGCCCGCGGTCGTCGTGGTCAAGGCCCGCGACATCAACGCACCCGAGGTCACCGCCGCGATCGACGACCTGAAGCGGCGGGCGGTCGCGTCGAAGGAGATGAACGAGCCCATCGAGGTCACCGTCCACGGCGAGGAGAACATCGCGGAGATCGAGGTCCCGCTGGCGGGCACGGGCTCCGGCGCGACGTCGGCGCACGCGCTGGAGACGCTCCGCGACCGGATCGTCCCGCAGACGGTCGGGAAGGTCGGCGAGGCCCCGGTCACCGGCCAGCTCGCCTGGTCGACCGACTACAACGCACAGCTCAGGACGAGCATCGTCCCCGTCTTCCTCTTCGTCATGGGGATCACGTTCCTGCTGATGCTGGTCTTCTTCCGCTCACCGCTGATCGCGGCCAGCGCCATCGTCCTCAACCTGCTGTCGGTCGGCGCGGCGTACGGCGTCATGGTCGCGGTGTTCCAGTACGGCTGGGGCGACTCCCTGGTCGGGACGACCGGCGCCGGGGCCCTGGAGTCGTGGATCCCGCTGTTCGTCTTCGTCGTCCTGTTCGGCCTGTCCATGGACTACCACGTGTTCGTCGTCTCCCGGATCCGCGAGGCCCACGACCGGGGGCTGGACACCGCGCGCGCCGTCCGGGAGGGCATCCGCGCCACGGCGGGCCCCGTGACCAGCGCCGCCGTCATCATGATCGCCACGTTCGGCATCTTCGGGACGCTCACCATGCAGGACTTCAAGCAGCTGGGCGTCGGCCTGTCCGTGGCGGTCCTGATCGACGCGACGATCGTCCGCGTGGTGCTCCTCCCGGCCGTCATGACGCTGCTGGGCCGGGCGAACTGGTACCTGCCCCGCTGGCTGGGCTGGCTGCCCCACGTCTCCCACGCCGAGCACGCCGTCCCCGACCCGATCGAGCCGCCACCGGCCGCCCAGCCCTTGATCCCACAGACCTGATGATGTGAGCAGGCCCCGGCCCTTCGGCCGGGGCCTGCTCAGGTGTGCCGCAAGAGCACCGGCCGGGCTTGGCGCCGCCTGTGCAGGCGGATGCGAATAATGGGCGGAGCCTACCGCGCGAGCCCGCAACCTTTTCCCTTTTGTCGTGAATTATATTGACTTGCCGCTTTGACTGGCATGACTGACGGAACCTCGCTCCCTGCGGAAACTCCGTGATCCATTTCCACAATGGGAGTGTTCGTGCAATTACCTGCGTGGCCCTGACGGCCGGTGCTACCGTCGGCTTCCAGCCGGTCCTGAGAGACGGGCCGGTGGAATCGCGCCCGCCCTATGGAGCGTCCAGGGCATCGACAAGGTGTGCCCCTGGATGCAGCGGGATGCATTTCTGGGGGAAGCATTGATCATCAATGAGAACGGCCCCGTGGCCGGCAACGGGGAACTGAGCACCTTTACCCTCGTGTCGGCGGACGGCGCTTCGGAACTCTCGGTCCAGATGGCGAGCTCGCTGTCCGATGATTTTCGGGATCACCTGGTGGCGCGGGGGTTCCGCGTTCCCGAAGGCTCCGCCCGGGCGGTCACGGAGATCGTCACCGCCACGGCCGGCAACCCCGCCGCGTGGACGGCGGTCGGCGGCATGGTCGTGGCCTTCCTCCGCCGGCATCGTGGAAAGGTGCACCGGTTCAAGGTCGAGGGCAGGTCGTACTCGGTCGAGGGCTACTCCGCGAAGCAGGCGGAGCGACTCGCCAAAGCCATGATCGAGATGAGCCGGGACCGCGAGGACCGCGGGTAACGCCGACGTCGCGCGCACAACGCCTTCCGGACTTTCCGCCTTCCGGACTCACCTCCTGCCTTCCCGCCTTCCCACCTCCCCTGACTTCATGCCTTTTGGAGGACACGTGCCACAGGCCCTGGTAATCGGCATCGATCGATACTCCGCTCCGCGGATACCCAACCTGAACTGCGCGGTCAACGACGCCGAAGAAGTGTCGGCGCGGCTGGAGGCCGCCGGTTTCGACGTCGTGACGCTGACCAACGACGGCGCGACCGGCGAAGAGATCGAAAGCGAACTCGAGGTCGGCCTGAACGAGCGGATCACCGACGAGGACGACCCCGTCCTCATCTACTGGTCCGGCCACGGGATGACCGACCTGCGGGAGAAGGACGATCGCGACAGGGGATATTCGACCTTCCTGCTTCCCTGCGACACCGATCTCGACAAGCCGCTGGGCACCGCGTTGGCCGTCCAGCACATGTGGGCGCTGCTCAACAAGGTGAAGACCCGCAGGCTCCTCGTCCTGCTCGACACCTGCTTCAGCGGTGCCTTCGTGGGAGGCGACAGCCGCGGTTTCTCGCTGGGTGCCAAGGGCGGCGCCGTGGCCGATTCGGATGACTTCCTCCAGATGGAGGGGCACGGCCGGATCGTGGTCTCGGCGTGCGGTCCGAACGAGGTGGCCAGGGAGGATCCGAAACACGGCCACGGGTACTTCACCAAGGCGCTCCTGGCGGCATTCGAGCGGGGCGCCGACACCGGTGATCGAAAGGTCAAGGCGATCCCGATGATGGCGGACGTCCGGGACGCCGTGCAGCGCGACACCAAGAACGCCCAAACGCCCTCGCTGCATGTTTCGGCGCAGGGCCGGGACTGGTCCGTTCCGCTGCCGCCTCCCGCGACCTACCGGCCGCCCATGCCGAGCTGGGCCTTCGCCGGTACCGCCGGCGGCGTGGGGAAGACGACGCTCGCCATGGTGACGGCCGAGCTGCTGGCCGAGTCGGGCAACACCGTGCTCTACCTTGACGCCGATATCGCGCATTACGGCGGAACCAGTGAATGGTGTCGGCGGGCCAGTATCGACATCGGACACATCCGTACTTTCGCCGATCACGTGGCGACGTTCTCCCGCGCCAAGGTCCGCATGCCGTCCCGGCACCTCAGTGACAAGCTCCTGGACGTCACGCCGGAATACCTGCGCCGCTACGACTGCGGAAAGATACTCCTGCTTCCCGCGGCCCGGGCGAGTGACAAGCTGTTCGTTTTCGTACTGCTGGCCGAGATCAAGAATCGCCGGGCCAACCTCACCTGCCAGCAGATCCTCAACGGCGCCTTCGACCGGGGCAGCCGCGAGGGCGCGACCTGCATCGTGATCGACTGCGGCGCGACCTTTGATCCGCTCGCGGTCAACTCCTTCGCATCCGCTCATCACCCCTTCATCGTCGCCACATCCGTTGCCGGCGCCAAGGACAAGCGGGACACCGTCCTGAGCAACTGCGCCCAATTGATCGAGGACTTCGACCGGACGCGCGTGGAGACGGTCGTCAACAGGGTGCCGAGCCTCGATGCCCTCACGCAGAACTGGGGACGGCCGGGGTTCGGCCGTCCGGGCATGAGTTTCCACTACCTGCCCTTCGACCGTAAGCTCTTCCAGGACTGGGAGGAAGGACGCCCGAACTTCGAACTCGGCTATGACCAGTTGACGCACCAATGGCACCAGATCCTGGTGGCGTCCGATCGCAATGTGTGCGGTGGCCTGCATCGGGACTGCCTTCCCACCGAATGGGACCGGTTCAGCAAATGGGCCTTGTGGCTCATGAACGCCCCTGAGTGGGCGGAGGCGGAGAAAGGTCGGCTGACTCGGGTTCTACGCCGGACCACGCTGCTCGCAGGTGTCTATTGCGCGCTCTCGCTGACCGGCCTCACCAATGTGCTTCTGCGACAGTTCGCCGGGAGCGACGATGAGGCGGTCCCGGGAGGCGGCGCCGCACCCGTGGACGACCCGTCGTTCATGCCGCTGTGGAGTGCCATCGGCATGGCCGTGGTCTTCGGGCTGTTCTTCCTCGGAAACCTCATCAACGGGCTGCTTGTTCGCCGTCGGCGTCGAGTGGTCAACGAAGTGATCAAGCACAGTGTGTCGGTGCAGGAACTGCAGAAGTGGTTCTCCGTGCCGCTGGACGAAGGCCCCTGGTGGAAGATCTGGTCGAGGAGCCGCCGGGCGGCCATCGAATGGCTCCACAAACGCGTCGTCGCGACCCGGCGCGAGCAGTTGCCAGACGGGCGAACGATCGAGGTCTACGGATGAGCTCGCTCGCCTTCACCTGCTCGTACACAACGGCGAAGGACGCCGAAGGGACGTCTCCCTGTGGCCGTCGCGCGACAGGCCGAAAAGGCGACCCAAAATGCCTTGGACACTGGTCGGTCTCCTGGCTGATGGAGGTCATGGGAGGGACGGAGCACGCCCGGAGGACGTACGCCAACTATCTGCTGGTCGCCATTGGTATCTCGGTCGCCCTTGCGGTTCGGGGCACGTTCGATGGAGACACTCCCCCGCTGATGACGGCAGGACTCTATCTCCAGTCTCTCTTTCTCGGCGGTGTGCTGCTGGCTCTTGAACTGGAGCACCCCATTGGTGGAACGAGCTATCTGCTCCTGGGGCCTGCAGTCGGTGCGATCGACATCATCATCGGTATTGACACGCTTCAGCAGAACCCCAGCGCGCGGCCCGGTGAATCGGCGAATGCGCTGGGCGTCCTCGAGGGCTACTTCTACATTGCCGTCGGGTTTGCCATCATTTCGATGTGGTCGCATTTCGGGCTCACCTATGCCGCGTTCGATCGGCTGGCGAACCTCGCCACTCTCGCCTGGTATATGGCCCTCGTGATGCTCGCCGTTTCGGCTGTCGCCACGGTGGTCATTTCGGGCGGATCCGACTGGAGCCTGCTCACCTTCGTGATCGTGATCGCCGGTGTCGCCATCGTGGCCCGTGGAATCACGCACATCAAGAAGCTCGTCAGTAAGATCCGCGTCTAGCCCGGGGAGAGCTAGAGGGCGACGAAGGTCAGGCCGCGTTTCTTCAGTTTCGGGATGGCGCCGCCGAGGGCCTTGATGGTCTGGGAGCGGTCGCCGCCGCCGTCGTGGCAGAGGACGATGTCGCCCTCCTTGCCTTCGAGGAGGGACCTGCGGATCCGTCCGACGCCCGGCCGGGCCCAGTCGCGCGGGTCGATGGCCCAGTCGATGGGCAGCATGTTGTGCTCGGCCGTCAGCTCGAGGACGGTCTTGGACCACGCACCGCCCGGCGAGCGGAAGTACTGCGGGACGACGCCGGTGACGTCCGCGATCCGGTCGTGCGCGTCGACGATCTCCTTGCGGACGCGCTTCGCCGGGAGTCCCGCGATGCTGATCGGGTGCGTCTCGGTGTGGTTGCAGATCTGGTGACCGGCGTCGGCGATACGGCGGGTCAGCTTCGGGTACTCCTTGACCTGCTCGCCGATGATGAAGAACGTCGCGAGGACCTCCTCCTCGGCGAGGAGGTCGAGCATGCGCGGCGTCCAGGTCGGGTTCGGGCCGTCGTCGATGGTGAGGGCGATCGATTTCGGTGGCGGTGCGGGGGAGAGCTGCGACAGCTCGCGGACGGGCGTCTCCAGCGCGGCGACCTTGGCGGGCGTCCACGCGGCGGGTCGCGGTTTCGGGGTGGGCTTCGGCGGCGGTGGCGGGTGGATGACGGGCCGCGCCCGGGGTGTCGCCGCCGCCGGGGCCCGGGGGTCGTTCTGGGGGCGGACGCCGTCCGCCCCCAGTGCGGTGAGGCCGACCGCCGCACCCATCAGCCAGAGCGTTTCGCGGCGGGACGCCAGGCGGGTCGCCAGCTGAGACGCCGCACCGGTCAGATCAACCTCCACATGTCCCACGCTATCGGTCTTTAGACGGGTAGGAGGCCGCTATGGGATCTTCAGCGCAGAGGGGGGACGGGTGAACGCGGCACCCGAAATCGGGCCCGTGCTGGCGCTCGTGCTGGCCGCGCTCGCCGCGTTCACCGCGCTGGCGGTCCGGGCCGGTGGGCTCGGCCTCGGCCGGGACATTCTCGTCGTGGCGGTGCGGGCCGCCGTGCAGCTCGCGGCCGTCTCGCTGCTCATCGCGGCGGTGCTGCGCAGCGCCGGATGGACGGCGGTCTTCATCGCGGGCATGGTCGTGGTCGCGGCGGCCACGGCGGGGCGGCGGATCACCGGCTCCGCGCTCGGGTCCGGATGGTGGACGCTGCTGCCGATCGTCGCCGGGGTCGCGCCCGTCCTCGTCCTGCTGGTGGCCTCGACGGTGGTGCCGTCGCGCCCGGTGGCGGTGCTGCCCATCGCCGGGATCTTCGTCGGCGGCGCGATGTCCGCGACGGGCCTCACCGGACGCCGCGCGCTGGACGAGCTGGCCACGCGCCGCGGCGAGTACGAGGCCGGCCTCGCGCTCGGCCTCCTGCCCCGGGACGCGGCCCTGGAGGTGTGCCGCCCGGCCGCCGCGCTCGGGCTGTTCCCCGTCCTGGACCAGACGCGCACGGTCGGCCTGGTCACCCTGCCGGGCGCGTTCGTCGGCGTGCTGCTCGGCGGCGCCGACCCGGTGGAGGCGGGCGCGATCCAGCTCCTCGTCCTCATCGGCCTGCTGGCCGTCGAGTCGATCGCGGTACTGATCACGCTGGAACTGGTCGCCACCGGACGGATGCGTTAGCTGTGCTGGCCCAGGGGGCGACCCCCTGGAACCCCCGTCACGGTCGGGGGGCCGTCGGGTCGGGGTCAGGGGGGTGTGTGGCCGCAGGCGGTGGAGATGGCGTGGACGGTGTCGAGGAGATCCGGCAGCAGGGCGAGGACCTCGTCGCGGCTCAGGACGACCTCCGGGACCGAGATGGACACGGCGGCGACGACGCGTCCGGTCGCGTCCCGGACGGGTGCGGCCACGCAGCGGATGAACGTCTCGTGCTCGGCGTCGTCCAGCGCGTAGCCCTGGGCGGCGACACGGGACAGCTCGTCCAGGAGGCCGGCCGGGCCGGTGAGGGTGTGCTCGGTGAACCGGGTGTACTCGATCTCCTCGGCGACGCGGCGGCGGCGGGGTTCGGGGAGGTCGGCGAGCAGCACCTTCGCGATGGCGGTGGCGTGCAGCGGCATGCTCAGCCCCACCCGCGAGTACATGCGGATCGAGTGCCGCGAGTCGTATTTGTCCAGGTAGATGACGTTGCCGCCCTCGTACACGCCGAGGTGGACGGTCTGCGCGGTCTCCTCGTTCAGCCGGGCCAGGTGCGGGGCGGCGACGTCCCGGATGCCGCGCTGCTCCAGCGCCGCGCCCGCCAGCGCGAACAGGCGGGAGCCGAGGTGGAAGCGGTGGTCGGAGTCGCGATGGACGAACCGTCCGGACTCCATGGTGCGCAGCAGCCGCAGCACGGTCGTCTTGTGGACGCCGACCTTCGCGGCCAGCTCGTCCAGGGTGCGGGGCCCCTCGCCCAGCTCGCCGAGGATGGCGAGGGCGCGTCCGAGGCTCTGGCTCATCAGGCTCCCTCCGTGGGTAGCCCCGGGTCGTTGACCGGCACCCGCGGGTGATGTTACAACCACAACAGCACAAGACGCAATTATCGTTGCATTATGTGCAATGACGGAGGTCACGATGGTCGCGAGCATCGACGCCGAGGCGGTCGACGCGCTCGGTGAGGAGCGGCTCGACTGGCGTTTCAAAGCGATTCCGGCGTCGCTGCACGGGATGCCGGTGGCGGATGTCCGCGACACCCGTCCACCGCTCGACGATTTCGGCACCCCGCTGCTGACGCTGGACGCCGGGGCGCTTGACCACAACGTCCGGACGATGGCGCGGTATGCGGACGCGGCGGGCGTCGCGCTCGCCCCGCACGGCAAGACGACGATGGCCCCGCAACTGTGGCGGCGGCAGCTCGAAGCGGGCGCCTGGGGCATCACGGTCGCGAACCTGCCGCAGCTCCGCGTCGCCCGCGCGTTCGGCGTCCGGCGGATCATGCTCGCCAACGCGCTCCTCGACCCGGCGGGCCTCGCCTGGCTGGCCGCCGAGCTGGAGGAGCACCCCGAGTTCGAGTTCGTGTCCTGGGTCGACTCGCCGCGCTCGGCCGAGCTGATGGACGAGGCCCTGCGCCTCGCCCGCGCCCAGCGCCGCGTCGACGTGTGCGTCGAGATCGGCGGGCCGCACGGGCGCACCGGCGTCCGGGACGACGGCGACGCCCGCGCGCTCGCGGACACCGTGCGCGCGGCCCCGACGCTCCGCCTCACCGGGCTCGCCGGATACGAGGGCGCGCTCGCGCACGACGCGTCCGACGAGGGGCGCGGCGCCGTCGACGCCTACCTGCGCCGGATGGCGAACCTGTTCGGCGGCCTCGACTACGAGACGGACGAGCCGATCGTCACGGCGGGCGGCAGCTCCTTCTTCGACCAGGTCGCGGACGTTCTCGGCGGCGCGGGCGGGCAGGTGGTGCTGCGGTCGGGGGCGTACATCGTCCACGACGACGGGTTCTACCGGGAGATCTCGCCGTTCTCGCGGGGCGTCGGAGACGCGCGGCTGCGGTCGGCCATGCACGGCTGGGCGCGGGTGGTGTCCCGGCCGGAGCCCGCGCTCGCGCTGCTGGACGCCGGCAAACGCGACCTGCCGTTCGACGAGGGGCTTCCGATGCCCCAGCTCGTCCGGGGGAAGGGGGCGGAGGCGGTCGAGAAGGCGTCCGTCACCGCCGTCAACGACCAGCACGCCTTTCTTGTGGACGCTTCCGTAGAGGTCGGAGACGTGGTGAAGCTGGGCCTGTCGCATCCGTGCACCGCGCTCGACAAATGGACGCTGATCCCCGTCCTGGACGACGCGGGCGCCGACCAACCCGCCGTGATCGACCTCGTCAGGACGTGGTTCTGATGCCGGGCACCGTGATCCGCGGCGCGACCGTCGTGGACGGCACCGGCGCCCCCGGCCGCGTCGCCGACGTCACCATCGCCGAAGGCCGGATCACCGAGATCGGCGACGGCCTCTCCGGGGCCACCGCCATCGACGCGGACGGCCTCGTCCTCGCGCCCGGGTTCATCGACATGCACGCCCACTCCGACCTCGCGCTCCTCATCGAGCCCGACCATCTCGCCAAGGTGAGCCAGGGCGTGACCACCGAGGTCATCGGCCAGGACGGCCTGTCCTACGCGCCCGTCGACGACGCCACCCTCGCCGACACCCGCCGCGCCATCGCCGGGTGGAACACCGACCCGCCCGGCTTCGACTGGTCGTGGCGGACCGTCGGCCAGTACCTCGACCGCCTCGACCAGGGCATCGCGGTCAACGCCTGCTATCTCGTCCCGCAGGGCACGGTGCGGATGCTCGCGATGGGCTGGGAAGACCGTCCGCCGACGCAGGCGGAACTCGACCGGCAACGCGCACTGGTCGCGACCGGCCTGCGCGAGGGCGCGGTCGGGATGTCCAGCGGGCTGACGTACGTGCCCGGGATGTACGCCGACGACGCGGAACTCGCCGAGCTATGCCGCGTCGTTGGGTCCCTCGGCGGCTTCTACGCGCCGCACCACCGCTCGTACGGGGCGGGCGCGCTGGAGGCGTACGCCGAGATGGTCGAGCTGTCGCGCCGCTCCGGCTGCCCGCTGCATCTCGCGCACGCGACGATGAACTTCGGCGTCAACCGAGGCCGCGCGCCCGAGCTGCTGACCCTCCTGGACGACGCGATCGCCGACGGCTGCGACATCACCCTCGACACCTACCCGTACCTGCCGGGCTCCACGACCCTCGCCGCGCTGCTCCCGAGCTGGGCGTCGGCGGGCGGCCCTTCCGCGCTGCTGGCGCGGCTCGACGACCCCGCCGAGCGGGCCCGGATCCGGCACGCGATGGAGGTCGAGGGGTCGGACGGCTGCCACGGCGTCCCCGCCGAATGGGAGACGATCGAGATCTCCGGCTCCCCGGACCCGGCCGTCGTCGGACGGACGGTCGCCCAGCTCGCCGCCGCGTCCGGGCGCCCCGAGTTCGACGTCTACTGCGAACGGCTGATCGCCGACGACCTCGCCACCACGATCCTCCAGCACGTCGGGCACGAGGAGAACGTCCAGGCGATCATGCGGCATCCGTGCCACACGGGCGGCAGCGACGGCCTCCTCGCCGCCGCGAAGCCGCATCCGCGCGCCTGGGGGACGTTCCCGCGCTACCTCGGCCACTACGTCCGCGAGCTAGGCGTCCTGTCCCTCGAAGAGTGCGTCGCGCACCTGACCGGACGTGCCGCCCGGCGGCTCCGCCTCGAAGACCGCGGGCTGGTCAGGCCCGGATACCACGCCGACCTCGTCCTGTTCGACCCCGCGACCGTCCGCGACACCGCCACGTTCGACGACCCGAAGCAGCAGGCCGAAGGAATCACGCACGTGTTCGTCTCCGGGACCGCCGTCATCTCCGGCGGCCGCCACACCGGAGCGCTCCCCGGCCGCTCCCTCCGCCGCACCTCAACCGGAACGACAAGCTGACCCCCATCCCCTGACCGGCCCACGAC
>NZ_VCKW01000158.1 GCF_005889715.1 Actinomadura soli | reverse complement strand
CGCATAGGGCGGTCAAGTCGGGTTGGTCGGTGGCTTCCATGAGTCGGGCCCGGCGCAGGATTTCGGCTTCGAGGTGGGTGGTGGCCGCGGCGAGGGTGGGTGTGATGGTGAGTCCTGGGATTCCGGCGAGGGTGGCGCCGGGGTAGAGGGTGTCGGCGTCGGGTTGGGCAATGAGGATCTCGGCGCGGTCACGGCGGGCCTTGGCGAGGAGCCCGATGGTGGCGGCGCGGGCAGCGGCGTGTGCGCCGTCGCCGGTCAGGCCGAGGGCGAGGCCGGCGAGCGGCAAGGTGATGGGCGCCTGGTCGCGAGTGCCCAAGGTGATGTGATCAGCGGCAGGCGTGGTTCGGTCCTGGGCGACGAGGTCGGCGTCGGACGGGACGGGGTCATCGTGGTCGGCGTAGGTGTGGTCCAGATGGGCCTTGCGGGCCTTGGCCACCGGTTCCGGTATGGCTGGCTGGTGAGCCGGGACGCTCTCGTTGTGGGTGGTGGCGTGGGGATGATGACGGCGTCGGTGCAGGCGGGTGGCGGCGACGGCGATGCTGAGTGCGGCGGCGAGTCCGAGTCCGATGGAGGAACCGGATGAAAGGGTGATGGCCGACGACGGACGGTCTTCGGCCATGCTGTGTGGATTTGGGGGTGCTGTGCTGGCCGGTGGGTTCTTTGCCGGTGGAGCGACGACCGGGTCCGGCACCTGCGACGGCGCCGGGTCGGTGGTGGGGACTGCTCGTGGCGGGTGTGAGGGCTGGGCGTGCTGGTGGTCTTGCTCGGGTGCCGAGGTGCCTTTGGTTTTGGTGGAGTGAGGTCCGCGCGTTGGTGAGGTTCCGGTGTTGTTCGGGGTTTGGGGGATCCGGACGCGTTGGCCGGGGCGGAGGTCGTCGGGGCTGGTGAGGGTTGGTATGCCGTCGGGCTGGTCGAGGTCGCGGCTGGCTTTGAAGATCTTGGGGTAGAGGGTGCCGGAGCCGTAGGCGCGGCGGGCCATGTCCCAGAGGGTGTCGCCGCGGCGGATGATGCGCGTCCGCCAGGTTCGCCGCTGGTCGGGTTCCGTGTGATGTGGGCGCTCGTCTCCGAGCAGGGGTTCCCAGTCCGGGCTGTGAGCTGGTGGCGCGTCGTGCCCGGACGACGGCTGCTGGGTTGTTTGTGGCTGCAGATCCGCGGTGACGTGGGCGTCGGTGTGGATGGTGGCAGAGGCCGGAGTGGTTACGGCGGCGGTGGTGCTGAAGGCGAGAGTGGCGGTAGCGACCAGGTCGCGGGCCAGCAACTGCAGGGGCCGGACGGGACGCGGCAGGCGGAGACCGGATCGTCCGGCCAGGTAGCTGATCGTTTCGGTGCACGTCGCGGCGGTGAACACGCCCCAGGCCAGCCAGCCGAGCAGCCGGATCGCGGCCAGGAACAGGCGGTGGTCGGTGTCGGGCTGCATCAGCGTGGCGCTGAGATGCTCCCAGGACGGGAAGCGATCGGGGATCGGGCTCCCGGCCACGGCGTACAGGCCGATCGGCAAGCCCGCCAGCAGGGCGGCGAAGACCAGCAAGGCGCCGAGCCCGCGCAGAATCTCGGCGCTGCGGCTACGGGTGGAGTGGATCATGGCTGGTGGGGTCCTTGCACTCCGGTGGTGAGGTTCGCGGTGGCGACGGCGTCGGCACGGAGCCGGGTGACGCCGATGACGGGCAGGAACAGCGCGGGGCGGGTGATGGTGACATGGACCCGGATGGCACGCGTCCCGGACGCGGTCACGGTGCCGGTGTAGCCGCCGCTGCGCAGATAGGCGCGTGCGGCGTGGACGGCTGACTGGCGGTCCACGACGAACTCGCCCCGGGTGTAGGCGCGGTCAAGGTCGACGCGTGCGGCGCCGGCGCGGGCGGACTCCTGAGCGGCGGTGGTGGCGTCATGGCGAGCTTGGAGCTTGTACCCGAAGTCGACGACAGCACCGAAGAACACCACCACGACCAGGGTGATGATGATGGCGAAGATGCTGACGCTGCCGTCGTCGCCGTACCGCCCGCGCTTGGGCCAGGGCCTGGGCGCCCGTGCGGATGTGGAGGCCATGGCGGTCACCGTGCCCGGTGGACGTCGATCGGGGACCGATGGGTTTTGGTGACCGTGCGGCTGCCCGGCATGCCGGGCAGTGCGATGTCGGCGAGCCGGATCACGCAGGTCACGTGCGCCGCCACCGTCCCGGCCTGGCCGGCGGGCCGGTGGAATCCGGACAGGTCGAGCCGGACGGTCGGGGCGCAGTGCAGACCTCGGTCACGCAGCGTGGTCAGTGCGCTGGATGTTGCGTCTGCGTGGGCTTGGGTGGCGGTGCGTGCGATGGAGGCGTGCCGGGCGGCGTCGGCGGCTGCCTGCGCCACTACGGCGCTGCCTTGCTGGACGCGCATCGCCACTAGCAGCCCGGCCAGGAACGCGATGAACAAGGGCGCGAGGATGGCGACCTCGATCGCGGCGTTCCCCGCATCCCGTATGCGAGCCGATTCGAAGGACGTGGCGGAGAGACTCATGGCCGTCCTTGTGCCGTAGGTCCCACCGGGACGTGCTCGCCTTCAGGACTGTCGAACCCGCGGGTGTCGATGGTGAAGCGTTCGCGGGCACCGCGAGCGGTGCGGGTGAAGCCGATGTCAACGCCCGGCAGGATCGATGGGGCGCTTCCGGTCACGTGGACGGTGATGGTGGTGGTGCCGGACACGGTGACGGCTGGCGCCTGCAGGACGGGTTCGGCGCGGGCGGAACGCGCGGCGGCTGCTTGACCTTGGGCGGCGGTGCCGTGTCGGGCGCGGGCGACGCGCAGGCCTTCTTCGGCGGCCGACAGCGCGACGTTGCGGGCGACCGACACCAGCACCGCCTGTACCAGCACCAGGAACAGCAGCCCCACAGCCGGGAACACGATGGCGGCAGTGACGGTCGCGGAACCTCGGTCTGGTTCCCGTCCCTTGGGCGGGTGGTGGCGGGTCATGGGCCGCTGGCGCCGGGGATGTTGCTGATCCAGCCGTTCACCTTCCCGGAGACAGCGAGGTAGACGGTGAAGGCCAAGCCGGCGAACCCGGCGACGATAATGATCGTCTCGACCACGCCCGAGCCCCGGTCACTGCGGAGGTTCAGGCTGGTGAGGCGGCTGAGGGCGGCGACCACGAGGCGGGTCGCGGCCGTGGTGAGTGTGTTCATGGTCCCCCGATTGGTAAGGCGCGTGCGATGAGCCGGTGTGGCGGTGTGTGGCTAGCCGGATGCCAGGAGTTTGGAGAAGAACGGGAAGCCGATCAGGATGACGAAGCCGAGCATGAGCAACGAGGTGGGCACCCACATCGCGGTGGTGCGGGCGTTGGCCTCGGCGCGTGCGGTGGCGGACGCCTCGTGGCGCATCGAGCTGATCTTGGCGATCAGCACGTCGTGCATCTTGGCGCCTTCCTCGCCGGCGATCTCGGCGGTGTGCGCCAGGTCGATCAGATCGCGCACCTCGATGTCGGCGCCGAGCTGAGCGAGGGCGCGCCAGGGCTGCTGCTGGCCGTGCCGTGCCCGCGTCAGCGCCTGGTGGATGCGCTGGAACGGCCACCCGTCGGTGATCTTCGCGGGGTTCTCCAGCGCGGCGTTCAGGGCGGCGCCGGCCTGGCGTTCCAGCACGACCAGTTGCAGATAGGAGGTGAAGGCGTAGCGGAAGTCGCGGCGCTGTTGCCGGGCCTGGGACCGCACATTCCAGTCCGGGACCAGCGACAGCACCGCCGCCAGCATTAGTCCGGCGAGGACGGGCAGCGTCCAGCGCGGCGAGCCCCCGGCCAGAGCCATCAGGCCGCTCAGTACCGAGGGTGCGGCCAGCCCTGTCAGAAAGAGGGCCAGCTTGTTCAGCATGAACCGTTCGATCGGCCGGCCCAGCAGTGCCAGATCGGTGCGGGGAACGGCGAGCATCCCGGCGGGGCGCGCGACCCGATCTGCCAGCCACCGCCCCACGCGCTCAAGCCCGCCGGGGGCTTCGGCGGGGGCCGAGGCGGCGTGCAGTGGTGTGGCCTGTACTCGGGCCAGTGCGGCGTCCAGGCGTGGAGGCGCAGGCCGCAACTCGCGGACGAGCAGGATGACACCGGCGGCGGCCAGGCATCCGGCGAGGACTGCCACCGCGGTCACTGGCCCGCCCCCTGTCCATTGCGGGCGGGGCGGGCCGGAGCGGCACCTTCAGGTTGGATGAACCCATCGCTCACGTGCAGGAACCGGGCCCCGGTGGACAGGACGGCCAGCCGTCGCATCCACGCTAGCCCGGCCGTGTAGATGGCTGCCACGACGGCGAGCACGCCCTGGCCGAGTGGGGTGTCGTAGGGGGCGGCGAGAGTCTGGGACGAGGCGAACAGCACGCTCAGCACACCCACGGATGCCACGATCACGATCAGTGTCGTTCGGAGCCCGGCGCGTTCGGCCTCGACGTCGCGGCGCACGATGACCTCGTGCTCGACCGCGTCGGCCAGCAGGCTCAACGCCTCCCGCATGCCGGGGCCTCGGCGGCGGGCGGCCAGCAGCAGCGCGCAGGCGATCAGGTCGCCGATCGGGTCGTCGAGGTCGTCGGCGAACGCCCGCAGTGCCTGTTCGGTGTTGGCGTGGTTGTTCAGCCGCCCGGCCAACGTCCCCACCGGACCGCGGATCGCGGCCGGGGCGATGCGGGCGCTGTCGGCCAGCGCCTGCTCCAGGCCGCGGCTAGCGCCGATCATCTCCGCCAGCCGCCGCGACCACTGCGCCAGCGCTTCCAGCCGCGCGATCCGGCGCTGCGGCGCGCGACCCGACAGCATCGGCGGCAAGGCATAGACCCCCGCGGAAACCGCCAGGGCCGCGACCGGCCATCCCGACAGCAGCAGAACCGCAAGCCCAGCCACGGCGCCGCTCAGCAACCGGTTACGACGTTCGGGATGCGCGGCGGACCGCAACGCAACCCGCACCCTGGACGGTGGACGCCCGGCCCGCGTACCGGGCCCGGCGCCCCGTAGCCCGGCGGTAATGGCCAAGGCGGCTCCGGCGCCGCACCCGCCCGCGAGCGCGGCCAGCAGGCCCGTCATGTCCATCCCCGCCCGTCCGGGCCCGAGGCAAGCAGCGCGGTGTCGAAACCGTGCGCGGTGAGCTCGTCCAGCAGATGGGTGCTGATGTGCCCGCCCGCCGGGGCAGCGCGCCCGCCTGGGCCGGGGGTGAAGATGTGGTTGCGGGTGGGCTCGGCCGAGTCGGCGGGCGGCCCGATCTCCAATACATGCGACACGTACCGGTCGTTGCTGGCCTGGTCGCGTTCCAGATAGACGATGAGGGGCTCGGCGAGCCCGAACATCAGATGCACATCGTTGGCGCCCAGTCCGAGGTCGGCGCGGCGGCCGAGCTGCACGACGCGGCTGAACACGTGCTCGGGACGGTGCACGTGCAAGGTGCACATCGAGCCCCGCGCCCCCGAATACATCACCTCCAGCATCGGAGCCAGTTCCCCATGCCGCGCCTCACCGACGATCACGCGGTCCGGGTTGAGGCGCAGGCACGCCGGCACCAGATCCTGCAACCGCACCTGCCCGGCCCCTTCGGCGTTGGCCTGCCGCGCCTCCAGCGCGACCACGTCCGGGTGCCGGTGCGCCAGCCTCGGGTCGTCCAGGAACAGTTCGAAGTCGCTTTCCAGCGTGATGAGGCGTTGCTCGGGCGGGATCTGGTTGGCCAGCGCCCGCACCAGCGTGGTCTTGCCGGTGTTGACTTCCCCGCACACGATCACGTTGCGCCGCGCGGCGATCGCTGCCCGCAAGAACGCCTCGACTGGTTCGATGAGGGTGCCCAGTCGGGTGAGCTGCCCGAGGGTGACCTCGACCAGGCGGTGCACCCGGATCGCCAGGTGCGGGCGCCGTGACACCCAGCCCACCACGGCCAGCCGGACGCCGTCGGAAAGCGCGACGTCCAGCAGCGGGGAGGCGTGGGAGAACTCGCGGCCGGTGTTGCCGCGCCGCGCCAGTAGCTGCACCCACTCGATCAGGTCGTCGTCGGTTTCGGCGACCGGCGGCCCCAGTTCCTTGGTCCCGTCGGTGTAGGTGATCCAGGTCTGCTGGCAGCCGTTGACGACGATGTTCTCCACATCGGAGCGTTCCAGGAACGGCTGCAACGCGCCCAGCCCGAACCGGCGGTCGAACACCAGCTGCGACACTTGCCGCTGCTCCGCAACCGACGTCACCTGCCCGGCGGTCATCTGCTCGTGGGCCCATGTCTGCACCTGCGCATCGATCAGCTGCCGCGCCCGCACTCGGTCCACCCCGTCACCCAGCAGGTCCACCAGCTGCGCCGACACCTCGCGCACCGCTGCCCAGACGCTCGGCCCATCATCGGTCGGTCGCTTCAAGATGGCAGAACCGATTGCCGCGGGCGCAGAGGTAACCGAGAGGGCTGCGGCGGGGTCGAGTTTCTGCGGGCCGGACGACGCCCACCCCGGCGCGGTCATTGGCCGCCTCCGATGACCGCTGGAACGGCTGAGCGGGGTGTGAGGTCGGCAAAGACACCCGAGGTCGAGCCTGGAACGGCTCCGCGGAGCTGCCCTCCCAGACCGTTGAGAGACCGCATCAGCAGCGAGGTCTTGAACGTCAGCCGTGGGCGCGTCCCGTCCGACAGCACGCGGGCATCGGACGGTGAACACGGCAGCTCCGCCAGCACCGCAACACCTAGCGCCCGCTCCACCTCCGCCGCCCGGTAAGCACCATCGGCGATCAGGCACAGCCTTATCGCTGCCCGTTCACCCAGCAGGCCTTTGAGGGCGTCCAGACGTGGCGTGGCCGCATCGACCTGCGGCAACGTCGGCCTGAGCACCATCACCACCGCGTCCGCCGCCCCCAGCAGCTCGTGCGGGGTGTCGGTGCCGCCGACCTGGCCCAGGTCGGCGACCACGTCACCATCCCGGGCTGCAAAGGCTGCGGCCAGCCGCTGCCACAATGGCGCTAGCCGGATCCCGTGTCGGGGGTCGCGGACGCCATGCAGCAGCTCGACCCGCCCGTCGTCCACGATCGGGACCACATACTCATCCAGGGCAAGCGGCCCGTGCTGGTCGGCTTCGGCGGCCATCGCCAGCCCGAGCAGACCCGGACCGGCCGATTCACGCATCCGATCGGCCATGTAGCCCGGCAGCACCCGGCGGCCCATCGGGTCGCACTCGGCCACCAGCACACGGCCCGGCCAGGTCAACGCCAAGCCGAGCGCGGTCGTCGTCACTCCGGGCGACCCACCAGGTGATACCAGGCAGTACAGCGCCATCGGCTCAGCCCCGCCTTTCGGTCACCACGAGCACGACCTGCCCGGCAGCCGCCTGCCGCGCCACCAGGCTGCTGTCGGCCTCGGCCATCAGCAACGACACCGTCATCGCCCCTTCAGCGTCGGGACCCTGCACTTGATCGACCACTGCAACCACGTCCCGCAGAAGCGTGCCCTGACCACCGTCTGCACGGCCCTGCGCATCGCCGCCCATGGGGTGCTGGTCTTGGCTTGGCTGCCTGAACACGACCCGGACCCGCCAACCCGGCGCCAACCCCGGCGGTAGCGCGCTCGCCTTCACCGGCGCGGTCACCAGAGCCTGCCCCCGCTGCGGACTAGGCCCCGCAGCCAGCTGCGAAGCCGCCAGCAACGTCCCCTTCCGCAGCCCCACCGCAGCCCGCCGCCCGACCACCTCCCGCAACTGACGCTCGGGAATCGTCGACACGGCCGGATCCGTCGTCACCCTGGCCACATCCAGATCGGCCCGGGTGATCTGCTGCCCGACCGGGACGTCCCGCGTCAACCGGAGCACTGGCACCCGCTCGTCCGACGCCCGGAACAGGTACACATTCGCCAGCACCGCGAACATCAACAGCATCACCCCTGCCGCAATCCACGACGGCCGGCGTTGCCGCGCCAACCGCTTCGACACCCTGGGGTCTGGCCCGCTGCTCCCCTTTGGGGCGATGGGCTTTGGCAGTGTTCTGCTGCTGGTCTTCATGCTGTTCCTCATCCGTAAAGGCCCTGCGCTTCGGCCACCCGGAGCCGGAAACTCCTCGACCGCGTCAGCGGCGGCAACACCCCGCTCGACCCGTCCGACCCCCGCCAGGTGCCGCTCCACGTCACCGTCACCCGGACCCGGTAAGCGCCGCCGGGCTGGTGCGCCGACGACCGCTGGAAGGTGTACGAGCAGCCGGTGCGCTGCGACGCCGCCGGACGGGACACGTCATATGCGGTCCCGGGCCCAGCACACCGGACGGGGCGATCCCCCGAACCCGGATCGACTGTCGTGCTCTGCGGCCGAGCGGTCACCTGAACCCACACCCCACGAGCGGACGCCCGCCCGCTCAACGAACGCCAGTTCGTCACCCAGAACCACTCCGGCAACCCCACCAAGCCCGCCGACCGGCGAGGCGGCGCCGCCCCGACCACCGGCACCGGAACCGGCAACCGAGCCCACTCGGTCAACGCCAACTCCGCCGCCGAAACCTTCCCCGGCCCGCCGTCCTCGCTCTCAGTGGGGCAGACCACCGGCACGTACTCGCTCAACTCCTGGCAATTACGCGGCCGCACCGAATCCGAACCCTCGGCAGGGCGGTCCTCGGTTTCCGGTCCAGGCACCTGACCCTGCCCGGTGCTCCCAGGGCGCCCATCGTCCCGGGCGCCGAACCCGTAGCCGTTCAAGTTCGCGTTGGGTGGGATTGGGTCCCGTGGAGGCGGTGCAGCGTGTTGCATCAGGAGGATGAAGCTGCCGAGGCATGCGGTTGCCGTTCGGGGCTTCATTGTCAGCAGCCTTCGCCGAGCACGACATATTTGCTTACACGCCATTGGCCAGCCGTACCTTTGATCATGTAGGCCCTGGTGTTGCCCTTCTTGACACCTCGATTGATCTTCTTGTGCGTGGTCCTGCTCATTATCCCGGCGTTGCTGGAGTCCTGGCAGTCATGCAAGGTGGCCTCATGACCGTTGATTATCACGCTCGTGATGTGAACGATCACTTGTCCGTATGAAGTGAGGTTCTTGCTTCTCAGTTCATCGGCCCGTTTCAGAACACGCGAAAGCTGAGGGTCGACCATCAGGGCCGACAGCTGTTGCTCACGAGAATGCAGCGGAAGGGTGTCCGCGTGGTCGAGCATAGCCACGAAAGCCGTGTAGGCACGCTTCACGGTTGCGTCCTCCGAAACAGGATATGTCGGTGCCGCGGAATCCGAGGAAGTCGGCAAGGCCGCGGCTTTGTCGCCGTTGGTGCAGCCCGACAACACCAACATGGCACCCGCTATGCCGGCCCAACAAACCTGAACTGCGCTCCACTGCTGGCCGATCCCGATCAAGTCCCACCCTCCGTCAACATCGTCCACCGCCGCCCGGGCGACTCCTTGTGCCGGTAATACGAACAAGCGTCAAGCGATCGTAGGTGCGAGCGAAGTGGTTCACCCGCAAGTCACACCGTGGTGAGGGTAAATCCCGAGTACCCGGCCCAAAGCTATGTCTGACCAAGGCTGACATGCGACATATGGTTGAGAATGAACTGTGATCGATGCTCCTCACGGCCGTAGCGCTCGCTCAAGCATCAATGTTCGAGTTCAGAACGGTGGACGTGGTGAGGATTCGACCTTCCCGGATTGCGGTGACGAGGGAGGTCGGCGGCTTGGCGCTGCCTGTAGAGGCGGCCGGCTCGCCAGGACGGCGAGTGCGACGAGTATCGTGCCTGCCGCGATCCATCCCGGCCGCGGTTGGCGAGCCAACCGCCTCGCCGTCCCGCTTCCAGCGGCTTCTTCCGTCCCGACGAACAGGAATGCAGACCTGAACGTCGTCCCTAACGGTCCTGCATTCATGAGGTCCGATGGACTGCTCCTCGTCACCATCCGAAGGAGCGGGAGTCCTCACCGGCCCCTCGGGGCCACTCGTGGGCCCAGGTCGCCGTCCGTCCTGCTTGGCGCCGAACCAGTAACTGCGGACGTTTCCGTCGGTCACTGGTGGGATCGGTTCCTGAGCGGGCGAAAATAGGATGATCAGACTAAGCGGCGCTGCCGCACTCAGAACTGTGAGAGAGGTGGGCATTACTCAGCAACCCTTGCCATAGGAGACTGTCTTTGTGACACGCCATCGACCGTCCGGCCCTTTAGACAGATAGGTCTTTAGGTTCTCCTTTTCGATGCCGCGATTGATTTTCTTTCCGGTGAGTGCGTTCATTGTCCCCGCATCGCGGGAGTCTTGGCAGTCGCGAAGCGTGGCATCCGTATCCTTGACATGAATGTCCTGCACATGTGCGACCACTTTTCCATACGATGTGAGGTTCTCTTCTTCCATTTCTTTGATTCTGTCGATCACCCTAGTTAGCTGGGGGTCGGTCATGTGAAATGCGAGCTCCTGCCGACGAGTACCTGTCGGCAACGAGTCGGCGCGATCGAGGATCGCAATAAACGCGATGTAAGAACGCTTGATCGGCTCAGCGTCGGACTGCGGCGGCGATACCGAGGGTGACTTAGCCGCAGTTGGCAGCGGAACGGCAGAGTCCTCAGCGGTGCACCCCGTCAGGAGCAGCAGGGTGACGACGGGCATCATCCAACGCTGAGAGGCGAGTTTGGCCGGGGTCCGCTGGGACCCCCTCCAGTTCCCCTCCTCAGGCAGGCAGCCGTCGCGGCTTCGGCGCTTTTGTGCAGACGTTTCGTTGGCGCCAGGCGGACGTGGCGTGGCGCTGAAGGCGAGATGGGGATTTGGCGCCGACCGCATCGTCTGCACGATCGCGATGCCAATCATCGCCATTGCCCACCATGCCGGCACGGCGAGAACCTCAGGCGACACCATCACGCTCCTCCCTCATCGCGATGGCTGTAGTGGGGAGCAGCGCGGTCACCCATTTGCCGATCGGCGAGTGGGTGCGCTCCACGTGGAACGCGGTGGCCGCCGCCTGGACTAGGGGGAGGCCCCATCCGCCCGCTCGGTCCTCGTCGTCCCCAAGGGCTCGGGCGTCGGGGGTGATGTCGTCCAGCGTCAAGGGCCGGACCATCCCAACGGTCGGCATTTCCGTGGAGGAGTCCCAGACACCGATCACCAAGCCGATGCCGAACCACCGCAGGTGGAGGGTGATCTGGTCGCTGGGCTCCGACGTCCGGACGGCATTGGTGACCAGCTCGCTGACGACGAGTGCGGCGTCGTCCACCGAGACCGGAAGACGCCATCTGCAAAGCGCGGTGATGGTCTGGTCACGGGCCATGCCAACGCTCCCGCGCTGAGCGGGGTAGTGGCGAGTTCTGGCCTGCCTGGTCGGCCTTGTGGTCATGGTGCTCACGCTTCCTCGGGGGTCCTGTCGCTGGCCGTTGAAGAGCGACGTCGGTTTGACGGGCTACCTGGTCACCTCCGCATGGGGGAGTCTGATCCGCTGATGTCGACGAGGCGTCGGTGCAAGGGGCAAGCGTGTCCGGTGTTGTGCATCGCGTTCGAGATCGATTTGGCAGAGTCCTAGGGGCTGATGCGAAACACCAGAGGGATTAGATGCCATTTCTCCTGGATCCTGTGCCGAGCGTGCGTGGTGAGGAGACCGCCGCTGCGTTCAAGGAATTGATCGATTTGCTGTGAATCGAGCTCGGACGCCAACCGGGCGGGGGGTCACATATTGTTAGCCCTTGTTTTATCCGGACTTTTGCTGGCCCCCCGCCCTGAAGCGGGTGATGTTGCCAGTGTCAGGTCGGCCCGAGTGCGTCCATTGGGCTGAGCACGCCCCGGTGGCGCAAATACAGGTCGGTCGCGGCCGCCTGGGCGAGCAGCCGGCAGGCAGCGATGTGCACGGCAGTCTCGGTAGCGGGCCGGGTAGCGTTCATGATCCAGCTCACCCCCTTGACCCAACTAATGCCGCGGAATTCGCCGTAGGCGGTCGTAGTGGTGCAGTTCAGTTCGGGACTGATGGCGATGGCCTCGTCCGCGATGCGGATGGCCGTCAGTTCGAGGTGAAGGCCCTCACGATCGGCCAGTGCATCGCTTTCCCGGCGCAGGGCGTAGGGGTCGGGCTGCAGGCCTCTCCAATGAGCGGGCCGGTACAGCGGCGTCTGCGCGGGCGCGTAGGTGTGCACGATCCGCGTCAGGGCCTGCGCGGCCGGGACGAAGACCGCACGGGCGCCAACGGTTTCCCCGCCTGACCCGCCTGGTGCGTGGGCGTCTCTGCCCATGGTGTATCCCCCGTGGAGTCGTCACCTGAACGATCTGCCTTCACTTATAAGTGAAGACAACCACGGAGAGTAGTTAGATCAACTCCCTCTGTCAACAGGTTCGGCGCCCGTTGTCATCCTGACTTGGAGTAAAAGTGATGACTGCCGGGTGTCTTGCTCCTGAGCCGCGGTGTGATGCAGCTCGTTCGTACGGGTGCGCTCAGTGGGGGCCGGGGTGCCAGCGGCCCGGGAGGGCGCGGAGGCCGCGCATCATCCGGCTGGGGCGCCAAGCGAGCTGGTCGGGTGAGGTGTCCAGCTGCAGGCCGGGAAGGCGGCGCAGCAGGGTGGCCAGCGCTATGTGGGCTTCAGCGCGAGCCAGCGCCGATCCCAGGCAGTAGTGCGGGCCGTGGCCGAAGGCCAAGTGGCTCTGGGGCCCGGGGCGGGTGAGGTCGAGGGCTGCTGGAGCGGCGTAGTGGGCGGGATCGCGGTTGGCGGCACCGATACCGATCATGACGATCTGCTCGGCGGGGATCGTGGTCGGGCCGTAGGTGACTGGTTGGGTGGTGAACCGGACGGTGGCGATCCCGAGGGGGGAGTCGTAGCGCAGGAACTCCTCGATGGCCGGGGCGAGCCGGTCGAGGTCGGCGGTCACGGCGGTGTGCTGATCGGGATTGAGCAGCAGGGCCAGCACGGCGTTGCCGATCAGGTTGGTGGTGGTCTCGTGCCCGGCGATCAGCAGCAGCACCGCTAGCGACACCACTTCCTGCTGGCTGAGGCGGTCGCCGCGGTGGCGGGCTGTGATCAGGGTGCCGAGCAGGTCCCCGTCCTGGCGGGTGGTGGCGTCGTCCGCGCGGTGGTAGTTGCGGTCGACCAGGGCGGTCATGTAGTCGGCGATGTGGTGGGAGGCCCGGTCGCGGGTGGTGGCGTCGGCGATGGTGAACAGGGTGTTGGACCAGTGGCGCAGCTGTGGGCGGTCGTGTTCGGGAACGCCGAGCAGTTCGCAGATGATGGTGACCGGGAGCGGTACGGCGAACTCGCTGATCAGATCGGCGGCGCCCTGGGGCGCGATGGTATCCAGCAGCTGGTCGGTGATCTGCTGAATGCGGGGGCGGAGACGGTCCACGGCTGTCGCGGTAAACGCCGGAGCGGCCAGGCGGCGTAGCCGCGTGTGATCGGGGGGATCGGTGGCCAGCATGTTGGATTTCAGCGCTGGGGCGATGTCGCGGCGGTCGCCGAACAGGTAGGCGAAGCGGCGGGTGTCCCTGCTCAGCCGTGGGTCAGTCAGCGCGGCGCGGGCCTGCTCGTACCCGGTGATCAACCAGGCGTGGTGGCCGCGCGAGGAGACCTGCACCTGCTGCACTGGGCCCTGGTCGCGCAACCTGTCATAGATCCGATAGGGGTCACGGTAGAAGTCGGCGTCGAACACGAAGGGGCTCCTATATCGAGATCGGCCGGCAGTGGGGCGTTATGGGCGTCCATGGGGCGCGTCCTCGGGCAGGTCTACTGCGGTGGAGAACGCTAGAGACACCTGCGTCAGCCAGTCGGCCTCGCTGTCCAGATCGCCTCCGCCTTCGCTGTTCATCGTGTCGTTGCTCTGGTCGCCGGTCTGGGGACCAGCCTTGCTGAGAGCGGTGGTGTGGGTTCGTTCATCGGCCGGTCGTCCGGCCAGGTAGGCGGCCAGGGCCGTGCGGACTGAGATCGCCTCGCACAAGGCAGCCGCCTGCCGGGCATCGAGCCCGGCACCGCCCGTGGTGATCTCGGCCTGCCATATTTCGGAGGAGTCACGGTAGGGCCTAAGGAGCAGCAGCGCGTCACGGATCTCGACCACCCGCCGGTGCACGCCATAGCGGTAGCTGAAACGATCCCGCCCGCTCCTGGGCAGCACGATCTGCGGCATCGCTGCACTCAACGCCGTCCATAGCGGGTTCAGCCGCCGGTAGGTCCGCCAGTACCGCAGCCACCGCACCGGGGCCACCGCCGGCGGCCCCCACGCGGGCAGAGTGATACCGAGGGTGATCGCCAGTGCCGCCAGTAGGGGGAGCCCGACCGCGAACGCGCAGCCGGGAGGGTGTAGCGGGCTGGGACAGGGGCGGTCGTGGCCTGGCACCAGCGGGTCCAGCCGCAGCCACTGCGTGACCACCATCGCCGTCTTCTCGACCAGATAGATGATCACCAGGACGCATCCCACGGTCACGATCCGCAGGCCGGTGCGCAGCGCGGGCCGTGCGGCCGGGCTGGCGTACCGTACGGTGAGCACAGCGAGACCGGTGAAGGCCCACCCCATGAACACCGTGTAGATCACGATGTAGCCGACCAGAGCGGGATGGTCGCCGTACTGGGAACCGAAGTCCCCAATTACCGGTGGCAGCGGACTGGACACAAACAGCCCGGTCATCGCGCTCACAGCGGCCAGCAGCGCCACCAGCCACCGGCGGATCCGCGCCCGGGCCTCCTCCCGCGGGCGCGTGACGCTTAGCAGATGCGCCAGAGCGGCGAACGCGGCCACAGTCGTGCACAGGTTGGACAGCAGACGACCCAGATTGGGGAAGATCGCGTTCTCCACCCGCTGCACCCCGTGCGAGATCAGCACCAATGCCAGCCCGATCGACACCAGCAGCAGGCACGTCGCCCCCAGCCCCGGCGGCGGATCAGGACCGCGAAGGCCACGTGCCTTCCACCCCGCCGCAAGCAACGCGGCCGCGGCCACCGTCCAGAACACCAGATCGATCATCGACAGCCCCCGAATGTTGGAGTCGCCTGATCGCCCGCGCCGCTAGCGGTGCGGCTCATCCCTGGCCTCGTGTGCTGGTGACGCGGTCGTCTCGATCGATCCGCGCCGGAGCATCGAGCGGCGTCCCCAGGTGTCCTCCAGACGGCCAAGTACGGCGGCGACGGCCGGATCAGCGGCAGCGACTCGCCGACTAGACCGGCCGGGGCGCGACCGGTCCAGGAGCAGGGTGGCGAAGTACTCGGCTTCGCGTTCCTGCTCGCTGGTGTAGCTGGTACGTCCCAGCACCGCGCGCACCATCGTGGGGCTCAGATCGGGCAGCAACACTGAAGCCAGATCCCCCACACCCACCCCGGTCTGGTGGCCGGCGAGCAGATGGCCGATCTCATGCAACGCGATGTGCTCACGATGGAACCGCGTGGTTCCCATCGCGGTGTACACGTAATCGGCGCCAGCGGTAGAGACACAAACCCCACACAATCCCTCTGGCATGGCCGGGACCTGCATCACCCGCAGCGGCCGGCCCGTAAGAGCGGCAACGCCGGCACGGAACTGCTCGAAATCCCACGGCTCGGGGACCTCAAGCGCCTCAACACGAGCACGACACCGCCGTCGCAGCACACCTCCGCGCACTCGGTCACCTCCCCGGTATCCACACAAGGCGCTCCCACCCAGCGGCCGGACTTAGCGCAACCTTGTCACTACCGAATGTGATTGTGTCATGGTGCTCAACTCTCCGGAGAGGAATCGACATCGTCCGTCCCGGCTCGCCGCTCCAAGCGGGCGGTCGACTCGATCAACTCACCGACCATCTGCTGAGCTTCGGGCGACAGGCGCAGGAAATTACGCAGCTGTGCGCCGCGCACCCCGGTATCACGCAGGACGGTCAACAGCTCGATCTGTTCTTCGACGGTCCGGAACACCTCATCGTCGAAGAAGTAGGAGGGCGGCACGCCGAAGAAGGTCGCCAGGGCCTCCAGCACCCGCTTGGTGGGGTTGTCGTGTCTGCCGGTCCGCAGCTTCCACAGGGTGTTGTGCGAGATCTTTTCGCCGGTCAGTTCCTCGATCGCGACCGCAGCCTCCTGGAGGGAGTAGGGCCCACGCTCATCTGGATGCATCCGGCGGAACAGGTAATCGACCTTGCGTGCCAGAGATGGGACCTCGCCGCGCGCCCTCCCCGGCGCGGCGTCATCACCAACCACTAAACACCTCCTCCTCCCACGCTGAAGCCCCTGGTCAACAGTATGTCATCGGCATCTCTCACAAGAGTCGCACTTGCATCACCCGGGTCGGTAACACAACTCATTCAAGGCATTTCGCCGTCATTGACCACGAAAGGCACTTTCTGGTCCCGAGTGACACTGAGCATTGCCGTCCACTCCTGGACGGTGAGCTGCTGATCTGGCCGCTCTGCAAAGAGGTGCATCCTTGCCGCCCAATCGCCGTCAATACACCGATCGCCTTCAACGTCTGATGGAACTGATGCCAGCACCGTTGAGTGCCGCTGCGATCGCACTGATCAGGATGCACGCGGTCCGCCCCTAAACTTGCTGCGCCTACTTCCTGGTGACCGCATGCACCTGACGGACCTCGACCAGTTCCAGGCAACTGGGGCGGCGAACGACCCAAAGAAGGGTCGGGGACATGGCGCCCTCGCAGCGGCCCCCGGTGACGTCGAACGACCGTAAGCGCAGCGAGGAAACTGCCCCCACATCACTCTGCGGCGAGGGCAAAACCCTGTGCATTCGAGTCCAACGCACTCCCCAGGGCAGATTCATGCTCTATTGCAGAGAGAATGAACTGGGCTCCGATGTTCGCCGCCCTGGCAGTCAGTCAGGCGTCATTCGTTAGAACGCAGGGGCGACGGGCATGGCGGAGATTCTACCTTCGCGGATTGCGGTCACGAGGCGGAGTTCTGCGGTCTGGCGCTGCTTGTAGAGGCGGCTCGCCGGCATGCCCCGGTGTTCGGCCAGTTTGCGGATCGACAGGCCGTCCAGCCGTGTGGCGATGATCAGCTCGGCAACCGCTGGATTGATGATTCCCTGGCGTGTGGCGTCCAGGAGCAATTCGATGGGGTCGACCTCGGAGATGGACGCCGGGGCAGGCAGCTCGCTGGGGTCGCATGGGACGTCGCGCGTTTCCCGGCCGCGGGCGCGCAGGGCCCCCTTGCGCGCCCACAGCATCAGCCGGGCGGCGATGTGCGGACGCTGGATGTCGATGCGAGCCAGCTGCGCGATGAACTCGGTCAGCAGCTCCGAGACGATGTCGTCGGCGAGGCGGCTCGGGCTGGAACGGATGACCCGGGCTGCGGTGCTCTTCAGGCCCGGCATCGCGACCCCGGCGCAGCCCACGATCCAGGCGGGGTCGCCGGTCCGTGCTTGGCGGACGAGGTGCCGCCACACGGCGTCCTTGAGCTCGTCGGAGGAGGCCCGGTCCAGCAGCACGGACCGCAGCTCGCGCAGGTCCACCGGCCGGGCGGGCAGTCCATGCCCGACGACGGATCCCTCGATCGCCAGCGGATCCGGGCCCGTGGTCAGCAGCACGAACGAGCGCTCGGCGACCGTCAGCGCGTTGCTCGAGCGCTGACCGGTGGCCGCGTAAGCCGGACGGTGCTCGTTGGTCTGTTCGTTGATCTGGTGGTTGCTCATGAGGCCCCCGAGGGTCGTGACGGATCGATGGCTCAGGTATCGGTCACGGCGTGTGCAGATCATGAGCACCTCGTGAGGACTAGGCGGTGTGCACGACGTGCTCATGATCTGTTAGAAATCGCTGTGACCTGCAAGAACGCGATGTGTCAGCGGTGTTCATGCCTGGGGAGGTAAAGCCGGGCGAGTGCTTAAAACGGCGACTACCTCGACCTCCGCCGGCAGCAGGGATCCTCGGTAAAGGATCGTCGAGCGGCTCCCAGAACGCCCCGCGTGACGACCCAAAACGGAGAATCACGCAGCATGGGATCGTCATCGACATCCAGGATGAAGAGGCGGAAAGGGTGCCGATGTGCCGCGGTCCCAGTGCCGCCGGCGCATCGCCAAGACAGCCTTCCGCTGCTTCGACGGTCACCTCAGCGTGTTCCGCACGGACGGTGGCTCCGTTCGTGAACGCACCCCTGCACTTGACCCACGGTGAGAGTCGTTCCTTCATGGCGCTGTCCACATGTCGTCCGCCGGTGCGGATGGCGCACGCCGAAAGGGAATCGGGGAAACGAGAATGGGAAACTGGAGCCTGTCGACCGCGGGCCAGTGGCTGTGGGGATCGGAGCCGATGCGCTGGCGTCGGGCCTACGCGGGCCGGGAAGACCAGGTGCGTGCGGCGCGGGTGTTCGTCGCGACGCTGTTCGAGGGCACCGGGCGTGATGAGGATGCGGCGGTGGTGGCGGCCGAGCTGGCCACCAACGCGGTGCGGCACTCGCGTTCGGGCGGCGATCAGGGCTGGTTCGGGCTGGAGGTGACGCTGGGCGAATTCGCCCGTGTCGCGGTGACGGACCTGGGCGGGGGCTGCGTGCCCACGATCCGGTCCGAGATGCCGGGGTGTGAGCCGCGGGTGGGCGGCTACGGCCTGCTCACGGTGTCCAAGCTGGCGCTGACGACCGGTGTCCACGGAAGTTCGGCCAGCGGCTTCACCGTCTGGGCGAACATGGACCTGCGCGGCGCCCCTCAGACCGGCTCGGGACAGGCGGCCTCGCTGGCCTCGTGAGGAGGGGCCAGCCTGCACGTATCAGGCTGGCCCCTCAGGGGACAGAGTAGAGGAACGCCCCAGTCGCCGAGGGCCCCGTCCGCACACCCGGTCTCACCGGGCTGCGGGCGGGGCCTGTTGGCCTTATGGCGATCTGGACGGATCCGTTCGGTGGACCGCCCCCGCTCCCGTCTCGCCTTTTCGGGGTTTGATTGGCCCTTCTTTTCTGGGTTCTTTTCGGGGTTCTGCCTATGAACAGAAGGTCCCGCTTGCGGCATCCTGGCAGGTCATGGGGCTGGTGCGTATTCTGTTCGTGGCCCCGACTCGTCACCAGGACGACCCCTGGTAATAGCTCGCGTGCTGGAAGTGAGATTGTTTCGCCTCCTCGGTGCCGGTCCTACCACTCCCCTCTGCCATCTGCCCACCTGGTGACTCCGATTTCAGGCCGGCCGCCCCCCGCCCCGCGTCCCGGCGCGAGACCGTTCGCTGCTGAGTCGGCATACCGCCGCCGGTGAGTCGTGCGGCGAAGTGCGAAACACCTTCTGAGAGGTGTTACCGGTTCCGGGAACCGCGCCATCTCGGCGAACGGGTCTCCGAAAAGACACACGGCCGGACGAGGGTCCGGTTATGAATCGGTGCAATTCTGCTTTACCGCTGGGTGGGTTTAGTGGTGCGGGGTGCGATTGGTTAGCTGTTCAGCCGTTGAGGTGAATAAAAAGCGGCCGAAGATGCTTGCCTAGTGGCGCGGCATCGAGAAATGGTCGAGCTCCCGATGAAGGGGAACGGCACCGGAAATCCCGGTCGCCGTGCGCATCGAATGGGAGTCGAAATGGCCGCGAAGAACATCACCACCAATGGCGACACCGGGAACGTTGTCACGGGCACCGAGAACGCCGGAAACGACACCGCCGCTATCACGGGCGGGGCGCGTCCGTCCGGGGCGGCTGGGGACGTGTGGGACGCGCTGACGGCCAAGCCCGGCGTCAGCGTGACCGCGATCGCGGAGGCGTCGGGTGTCAGCCGCGCGACGGCGGCGCGGACGCTGACCGCCCTGGAAAAGGACGGGCGCGCCGCCCGCACGCGCGGCGGACGCAACGGCGGCAAGCGCCAGCCCGACACCTGGCACCCGGTCACGGCCACCACCGCAACCGCCACCACCGGAACCGCCGACACTGCCGACACCACGGATGCCGGGAACAGGGATGCCGGGAACACGGACGCCGGGGATGCGGACGCCGGGGATGCGGCGGGGATGGATGCGGCGGCGGTGGCCGAGGCGCGGGACGCGCTGACGGTGCTGCGGGACGCGGTCGGGGCGGCGCTGACCGGTCTGGACAGCGGGGATGGTGCGGCGGCGCTGAGAGCGGTTGAGGCCGCCTACGGCGGGTCGGGCAGGGCGCGGCGGCTGGTGCGCGCCGCCGTGAACGGTCGTCCGCGTACGGCGTCGGGTGCGCCGCGTTCGGGGCCGGGTGAGATGCGCGCGAAGGTCGCCGGGCACCTGACCGCCCACCCTGGGGCGGAGTTCACGCCGCACGAGATCGCCAAGGTGATCGGGCACTCGGCCGGGGCGGTGTCCAACGCCTTGGACCGCCTCACCGAGGCCGGTGAGGCCGAGCTGGTGTGCGACCGGC
>NZ_VCKW01000157.1 GCF_005889715.1 Actinomadura soli | reverse complement strand
GGGGTGGGCTGGTAGCAGAGGCGGACTATGCCCGAAGGGAAGGTCGTGGTGTTGACGAGTTCCAGCCGGACGGGGCCGATGTCGTCGAAGATTCGTGGTCCGGTCGCCCACAGGTAGGGGCTGACGGTGAACCAGAACTCGTCGACGAGATCGTGGGCGATGAGGTTGCGGGCGAATTCTCCGGCGCTGGGGGCGATCAGGTTGCCGTCGCGTTCGTCCTTGAGGCGGCGCATGGTGGTGGCAAGGTCGCCGTCGAGCAGGGTGGCGTTCCATTCCAGCGGTCCGGTCAGGGACCGGGAGGCGACGTACTTGGGCATGCCGTTCATCCGGGCCGCGTACGCCTCGAAGCCGGGGACGTTGGCGAGTTGGGGCCAGACGGCGGCCAGTCCCTCGTAGGTCCTGCGTCCGAGCACCATGGCGTCGGCGGCCTGCCACATCTCAAGCCCCGCCTGCATGCTGTGGGGGTCGGTGACCAGCCAGCCGCCTTGCGGCTCGGCCGCCGGTGCCTCGAAGGCGCCGTTGACGGTCATTGCGACGTTGATGATGAGTCGTCCCACGGGAAGCTCCTTGTGTCGGTGTCTGGGTTGTGCTGGGCGTGGTCGGTGAGGGTTTCGGCGAGTTTGTCGAGGCTCTGGCCGAAGCCGAGCTCGATGCCGGCGATGAAGTCGGCGGACTCGACGGTGCTGCCGTCGATCCGCCAGTGCGCGTCGAGCTGAGTGCCAGTGCCGGTGTCGGTCGGCCGCAGGGTGAAGGCGACGTGGGCGGTGAAGGCCCGCTCGCCGTTGGGAAGCAGCGGGGACATCCGGTAGGTGAGGCGCTCCTGCGGGTGCACCTCCTCGACGACTCCTTCGGCGCGTCCGACGACGACGTCCGAGCTGTCGGCGTCTTCGACATCGCGGTATTCGAGGACGATTCGTCCGCCCGGTTGTGCTTGGAAGACGAGTTCGGAGACGCGCAGGTCGTTGGGCGTCCACCAGCGGGCCAGCAGGGAGGGCTCGGTCAGGTGCCGCCAGACGGGTTCGGGGTGTGCCGTCAGTGTCCGGCGGAACCCGAAGGAGCGTCCGTCGGCCCACCCCGGCTCCTCGGCGGCGCGCCGTTCCGCGTCGAGGGTGACCGCGTGGCGGTCGTGGGTCTCGCGCGGGCCGCCGGGCCGGTCCGCGGTGTCGGCGAGCTGGTTGAGCGTGGCCGCCAGGTCCCGCAGGGGGCCGGGACGGAGCGTGTAGAGACGTCGCTGGCCGTATCGCTGGGACGTGACGACGCCAGCGCGTTCGAGGGTCTGGAGGTGCTTGGTCGTCTGGGGTTGGCGCGCCTCGGCGAGCTGGGCCAGGACGCCGACCGGCCGGGGCCGTTCGGCCAGCAGGCATACGAGCCGCCAGCGAGCCGGGTCGGCCAGCGCGGCGAGGAGTGTTGCGTCCATGGTCTGCGAGTATTCACTACAACGAATATTCGTGTCAAGGAATAACTTGGCCCGATCGGGTTGGTCGATCTCGAGTGACTGTCGGTACGGCCTGTCACCATGGCCCGCATGGCGACACCCGGCTTCCTGGCCCCGTTCCAGTGGCTCAGCGTGTTCGAGAGTGAGGGGGGTGGCCATCTGGGCGTGATCTTCAGCGTGGCCTTCTTACGCGGGCTGGACCCGACGGAGGTCGTGCGCCGCTTCAGCCGCGGCCGGGAGTCCGGACAAGAGTCGGACTTCGGCGGACTCAGCGAGAAGGCCCACGAGTTCGTCGACCGGACGGCGGGCGGGTCTGGCGGCGGCTACGTGGGCGTCTTCCCAGCCGGTGAGTGGTGCGTGGCCATTGAGCCCTATGGCTGGTGGGCCACCGACCACCAGATGGTGACCGAACTGTCGCGGGGTTGCGAGGTGCTGGCGGTCACCCGGCACGACTATGCCGCCGAGCACAGCTTCGAGTACGCGATCGATGGCACGGTCGTCACCGGCTACCGGCTGCGGCATCCGTACGACCGTTACGGCTCCGACCCCGACCGGCTCAACGGTTTCATGCGCGAGCTGGGCATGGGGCTGGACAAGCCGGAGGATGACGCGGCCTGGGACGCGGCCTGGGAGGAGAACTACGACACCGCCGTGCCGAGGGGCTTCGCCCTGGCGGCGAAGGTCACCGGGGTGCACTTCACGCCGGACATGCTCGACCGCCCGATGCTGGTGGGGCCCATCGTCATTAGATGATCACCTTCTCTACCTGCCTGAACGCCGCTGCCCGACCGTCAGCCGTCCCTCCAGCACCGCCCCCGGCACAGCAAGAGGGTCCCCCAGGAACGTCCCGAGCCAGCGCACCGTCACCAGCTGAAGCGCGAACCCGAGCCTCATGTGCTCGCCGCGCCGCAGCCCGACCAGCGCACAGTCCTCGTCATCGAGGAAGAACACCCGCTCCAAGTCCGTCTGAGACGGCGGCCCCGCGAACCGCCCGTACGCCGCCGCCTCGTCATCGGTCCAAGAACTCCACCGGCATGGCCCGCAAAGTAGAACCAACAGGCACCCCGACCATCTGACGCCACCCGGTTCGACGAACTTGCCCGCAACTACCGGGCAGCGATCGTCCTGGTCACCGCCCTGCCCTGGATCAACACATGATCCACCGGACAGGCGCTAGCACTCACGGAGCGAGTAGGGGTTCAGGCCGCCGCCCCACAGCCACGCGTGCCCCTCCCAGCCGTACCGGATCTTGACCCAGTCCGACCTGGTCCGGCCCCAGGCGGTCATCTGTGCACCGTCGGTGATATGGCACAGGGCGCTGGCCTCCGCGGGCGGCATGATCGAGCCGAGGATCCTGCCGGGCGGGATGCCTGGAGCCCCCGGATCGACCCGGACGTGCAGGGGCCTGGCCCAGTCACCGACGGTGACCCGGTCCGCGCGGAGGCGGGCAGGGGAGTCGGCGATCGCGGCCGAGGCCGGCACCACCGCCAGCAGCGCCACCGTCGCGACCATCCCGGCCCCGGTTCGATAGGGGTTCATCGGCCCTCCTCGCGGGCTTGGCAGTCGTTCCGACCAGGCGTGGCGCTCGTGGCGCGGTCGGTTTTGCTTCTGCACCCGCCGACGCACGGGGGGAGGATCTCGTGGGGGTTGAGCCCGCGGTCCCATAGCCAGGCGCCGCCCCCCCTGAGCTTGACCCAGATCGAGCCGGTCCTGCCGTTGAAGGCGGTTATTTCGGCGCCCTCGGTCGTGCAAATGGCGACTGCGGGGGCCCCGGACCGCATCGTGCCGATTATCTTGCCCGGATGGCCGCCCGGCCAGCCCGGATTGTCCCGGACGTTCAGCCAGGGTTGCGCCCACTGCGCGACCACGACGCGGACGCCCTGTCGGGCCGATGGCGACGCGCCGGACGGGACGCTCCCGGCGGGTGCCTCCGCTGGGGCCGACCGGCTCACCGAGCCGCCGCCGACGGCGAAGCCAGCTTGGCCGCTCGCGCCCAACGGGACCGCCGCGAGCAGACCCAGCGCCGTTATGGACGCTGCCCTGGTCAACGGGCGCTGTTTCCTCATGTGCACTCCTGTCTCGAAGATGGCTCTCCGGCCCCCTGCGCAGCCCCATCCACATCGGAACGACCAGCTCCTCAACGTGACTGGCCGTTCGGGTGCTGCTCCAGCCCCAAGTCTTGGCTACACTTCGGAGTCGATCAAATGCGTGGCGTAAACTAGCCATCGGTTGAGGGATGAACCAACGCGCCGGGCCCTCCGCCTTGGGCTGGACGAAAGGCCACGAGATGCCGGAGCCGAACGTTCCCGAGCTACGACGGACGCAGGTGCGCGAAGCGGTCGGCCAGGCCTTGGAGGAGTCGGCGTACTACTCGGCGCGGGGGGTCCGCCCGCCGGCCCAGCGCGTGGACGCACCCAAGGTGGGGCCGATGGTGGCCCGGCTGTCGGATGCCGCCCGGAACGAACTGCTGACCTTCGACGATCCATCGGGCTGCCTCGACCAGGGCGTGCCCGAGCGGATGCTTCTGCACGCGGCCGGTTGCGTGCGCCGGACGGTCGCCCAGATCCCCACCGTCCGCCAGATCACCTCTCCGCAGGGACTGGCCAGAGACGCCGGCCTTGGCACCATCCAATGGAACGACGGCGGGAAGGCGCGAGTGATCCCGCAGATCCCGCTCCGTCTTGCCGTGCTGGACCGCACGGTCGCGCTGATCCCGCTCGACATGGACGTGTTCTACAACGGCATGCTCGTTGTCCGCGACCCCGTCGTTGTGGATGCGCTGGTCAACGTGCATGAGCACTGGTGGGCCACCGGAGCCGACCCCACCGCGGACCACGACCCCCACGAGTTGCCGACACACCTTGCCCCCGTCCTTGCCGCCCTCAACGAAGGCCTCACCGACCAAACGGCCGCCGCGCGCCTCAACCTGTCGTCACGCACCTACACCCGACGCGTCGGCGAGTTGCTCGTCCTGCTCGGCACCACAAGCCGCTTCCAGGCCGGAAAACTCGCCGCCCGACGCGGCTGGATCTGACAACGGCGTTCCAAAAATGCGGTCCGAGACCATCCGAGTTCACGGGCCCGCACTACTCGTCAGGCGATGGCGAGTGAGGCTGTGCACGGCGTAGCGTGCTGCGGTGCCTCAGCGCTCCAATGACTTTCAAGGAGGCCGCCGACGCCGGACACATCCGCGCGCTGACGGACCTGGCGTGGCTGCGCGAGGAGGCCGGTGACTATGCGGAGGCCGAACGGCTGTACCGGCAGGCCGCTGACGCCGGAGAATCCGGCGCGCTGACGGACCTGGCGAGGCTCCGCGAGTGGGCCGGTGACCCTGAAAGTGGCGAACGGTTCCGTCGCTTCGGCTTGGACGCCGAGGGGGAGATCGAGGCGCCCTGGGAGTGAGCAGGCACCCTCACATTGTCCGAGAACCCCTAGATGAATCCTGTTCGACAGCCGGAGCCGGAACAGTGGCGATCAAGGGACGAGATCAGAGGCTCAACTCGTCCCGCCTCGCCCGGACGAGGAGGTCGGCGAAGGCCACGGGCGTGAGGTTGAGGTGACCCTTGTCGGGCGCCTTGCTGTCTCGGATGGCGATGGCGTGGGGGAGTCCGGCCAACTCGACGCAGTTGCCGTGGGCTTCCGATCGCGTGGATTTGCGCCACGTGGTCATGGCTCTCCTCAGTGGGGCAGCTCGTCACGCTTCGCCTGGGTGAGGAGGGTGGTGAAGGCTTCGGGGGTGAGGGTGAGGTGGCCGGTGTCGGGGGCCTTGCTGTCTCGGAGGCCGATCCCGTTGGGGAGTTGCGCGAGTTCCACGCACTGCTCGGAGGTACCTTGCGTGCTTCGGCTGCTCTTGCGCCATACGGGGGAAGTCGTCATCACATGTGCTCCATCGCGTCCTTGAGCAGGGCCCGGGACATCTCCACGGGTAGTGCTATGGCACCGATGCGGTCGAACCTCTTACGGAGGCCCGCCACCTCTTCGGCGTCCAACTCTAGTCGGCCGCCGTTTGGCGCCTCAAGGAAACCGATCTCCCCCTCTTTGACCTTCAGGACCTTGAACGGTCCATCCAGGCCCTCGTTGGCGCCTGCGCTGTTCGGGACTATGCGCAGGATTACGTGCGGAAGTTGTGAGAGCTCGATCAGGTGCGCGATCTGCTCCCGCATCACGTCTCGTCCACCCACGTGCGGACCAAGGACCGTCTCCGCGATAAGCACCCACACCTCCGGGGCGTCGGGCTTGTGCAGGATTGCCCGGCGTGCCATGCGAGCTTCGACGGCCTTCTCCAGGTTCTTTGCACGACCAGCCATCAGTAGCGCGCGTGCGTAGTCGGGGGTCTGGAACGGAGCAGGTACTAGCTGACCGTCGTACATACGGATCTCGGACGAGCGCGCCTCGAAGGCCAGGTAGTTCTTGTTCCAGTTGGGGTCGTGGCCCAGGCGGGCGAACCAGAGGAGGACGCCGAACAGGCCGCCCGTGTTCCACTTCGCGTCCAGGATGGCGGCCTCGCTCTCCTTGAGTTGCGATTCGCCGCTCTCGAGTCTGGAAATCGACGAGCGGGACCTGTTGAGCCAGCGCGCGACCGTGTCGCCTGTCTGACCCTGCTGCATGCGGAAGAAGCGCAGGAAGAAGGCGATGGTCGCCCAGAGGTTGAGGCGTGGGTCCGGTGACTCGTTGACGTTCATTCGGCAGCCTCCTGGCTCGCTCAACTTCCGAGTCTTCCGAGGAATAGCGACAAGCTAACTCCGGCCGGTCACTCTTGTCTCGAAAACGCGCAGATGGGAGGGCAAACGAAATGGCCATGAAAGCCATGGAAACGGGCGAGTTGGACATTTCTTTTCGGGCTGGGTGGACGGTGCCGGGGGCGGTGCGGTCGCTGGTGGAATTCCGGCTTGCTGAATGGGGGCTGGAGCGGCTTGCGGGCGATGTGCTTTTGATCGCTGGGGAGCTTGTCGCGAATGCGGTGCGGAGCACGCCGGATCGGGAGATCCGGGTTCGGTTCACGCGGGAGGCGCGTGCCGTCGTGCTGGCCGTGTGGGACTCGGGCGCGGGGATGCCTGTCGTCCGGCCGGTCATGGAGATGTCGTTGGACGACGTCGTCGGCGACGCGTGCGCGCTGGAGCCGGGGCACGAGGAAGGCGGCCGGGGGCTGCAGATCGTTCAGGGGCTGGCGTCCGAGTGTTGGGTCAGGGAGACCTTGCCCGTCGGGAAATGGGTTTGCGCGGCGGTCGCGTGTTGATCCGGTTCCGGACGTGGCGGGGGCGGCGGACGGCCGTGCGGTACCTGGACGTGCTGGCGCTCGCGGTCAAGGTGGGCGGGTACAGGTGCGTGAAGCTGTACGGGCGCGAATTCCCGAGGCCGATGCTCTGGGTCTACGCGAGCGGTGTCGCCGATGACGTCGGGGTGGTGGTCGGGGTGCGGGTGTACTCCGGCTGGATGTGGGCCTACCACGACGTCCGGCGAGGGGCGGCCGGCTACCTCTGCCCGTGCGGGGACGCCAAGGCGGCTGCGGAGCAGGTCGACTTGCTCCTGAAGCACCGCATGTATCCGTCCACCTGGTGAATCAGGGGAGTAGGCGGCGGAGGCGGCGGGCTGTTCGGCGGAGTGGGGACTGGTGTGGTGTGAGGTGGGCCAAGGCCAGTGCCGCCTCGGCGCCCGCTTGGGCGGTCTCTTCGGGGGTCGGTGGGCGTGTTTGGGTGGTGCTCGGATGTAGGTCGTTGATGTCGCCTATGACGCGTGCGGGGGTTTGCTGGAGGGCGGCGAGGTCCTCGTGCATCCATTCGGTGAGGCGGAGGCGCCATTCGGGTGGGATGGCCACCTTTCCGCCGCGATGGTCGCGGGTCTGGAACCTTTCGGTGATGGTCTGCCTTATCCGGTCTGCTTCTCTTCTGGAGGAATGGAGGGTTGCGTTCAGGGAGGCGAGGATCAGGGTTTCTGGGGCTGTTAGGCCGGTGTGGGCCTCTTTGGCTAGTGGTACCTGGGCCAGGGCCGGTGTTCCGATCGCCTGGGTGAAGCGTTCCCAGAGGAGGTCTGGAGGGTTGCCGGGCGTGGTTACGACGGAGACTTTGGTCGCGCCTGATCTGGACCAGCGTTGTACCAGTTTGTTCAGGGTGAATGCTCGCCAGATGTGCGCGGACGGGTCGTCTTCGAGGTTCTTCTCTCGGTGGTGGGCGAGGTTCTTCAGGTAGTCGTTGAAGCTGATGCTGTGGCCGTTGCGGATGTGCTGCTGCCAGAGGGAGGGCAGAGCGCGGTCCAGGCTCCGGGTTGTGATGACCACTTCGACGTCGTCGGTGTCCAGGCAGGTCAGGAGGCGGCGGACGGCTGGCGTCCGGATCACCGAGAGGGCCTCGGCCGAGAGGAGGACGGTGCCGGGGCATGTGTTTGCCTGGGCCAGGAGATCCTTCCAGGAGGTCGATTCCCTGGCGGCGCGCTTCTCTGACACCCATGGGTACTCGGTGCCCAGGAGGCCGTAGGTCGACCATTCGTGGTTGGGCACAGTTCGTTTTCCGCGGGACCAGTCGCGGGGGATGGGGTAGTGGACACCTGCTTCGACGAGGGCCTGATGGTTGGCGTGCACCATGTGTTGCAGGAACGTCGTTCCCGACTTCTGCACGCCGATATGCAGGACGACCTTCGAAGCCACGATCCCCCCGGGTGATGACACAGCGTTACCTACTGTGTCATCCGTCCCGGTGGAATCTGGGGAACCTCAGCGGAGTGCTGTCGTGGTGACCGTTTTGCCCAGGGCGCTGCCGCTGGACCATTTGGTGAAGGGGAGCTGCCAGTAGCCCCAGCCATTCCACCAGGCGAGGCTGCGCTTGGTGCCGGTGATGGTGACGAGGTCGCCGCGGTAGGACCAGCTGTAGAACCATTTGGCGTCTGCACCGGGGGATCGGACGCAGCCGTGGCTGCAGTTGCGCCTCCCCAGGCAGGACGGGTCGTCCATGTTCTGGTGGATGTACTCGCCGCTGTTGGAGATCCGCGTGGCCCACGGGACCTTCTCGTCGTACCAGCCGGGGTCGCCCTTCTTCTTGCCGGGCGGGCGCATGCGCTCCAGGCGGCTGCGGTCCATGGTGAGGTGGACGCCGCTGGTCGTGAGCAGGTGGTCGACGCCGTCCCTCTGCACGTCGCCGCCGCTGCCCAGGCTCACGCCCCACGTCCGGACGGTGCGCCCGTTCTTCTTGACGACGGCCTGGTGCGTCTTGGCGTTGATGTTGACGACGTGCGAGTCGCCGATCTGGAACGTGCGGGTCACGTCGCGGTCGCCGAAGACGTCGTCGCCGATCTTCAGGCCCGCGTAGTGGACGGTGACCGTGACCTTCTGATGCGGCTTCCAAGGGCGCTTCGGGCGGAAGACGACGGAGGGGAGGCCGTTGAAGGACTCGCCGGGGGCGAGCCAGCGCCACGCGCCCTCGGTCGGGGTGGACGACGAGATCTCGATGCTGCGCTCGATCGCGGCCTTGGCCTTCTCGGGGACGGCCTTGTTGAACTGGACGAACACCGGCATTCCGGTGCCGACCGTCTCGTTCTGGCTCGGCACGACGTTGTTGACGCGGGTCGCGGCGGTGGCGCGGCTGGCGCGGAACGCGCTGGTGGCGGTGGTGGACTTGCCCTGCGGGGACGTCGCGGTGGCCGACACCTGGTAGTTGCCGCCCGGCCGCAGCGTCCAGGTGGAGCGCCATTTCGTCTTGTCGGCGGAGAGGGCGCCGGGAACGTCCGTGCCCTTCAGCTTGACCGTGACCTGGCCGAGCGTGCCGCCCGCCGCGGTGACCGTCACGCCGCCGTCCGGACGGGCCTCGCCGTCGCCGTTCGCGGGGGTGATCGTCACCTTCGGCGTGCCGTTGTCGCCGCCCTTCGCGGTCGTCCCGCCGCCTCCGCCTCCATCACCGCCGCCGCCGCATGCCGCCGCCAGGCCCAGGACCAGGGCCATCGCCAACGCCTTACCTCGCACCGCTCTCCCTCATCAGCCCGCCGGGCCCGCGCGACGGCGGGACGGCAACAAGATCGCTTACGGAACGGCCCTCGCGTCGCCGGTCCCGCGCTGATCGCGGGCGGCGGGTTCTCGGCGTCCGATCAGTTGTAACGTCCATGGTCCCGCGAAGGTTCGCCTCGGGTGGGCGCTTCTTAGAACTTTTCACGGCCGGGCCTGCCCCGGGCGGCGCGGCGAGCCGTCGCCGGCCCCCGGACACGAGCGGATGAAAATGGCTCAATCGGGCCAAGCTGGAAACGCGCTGGAATTGGTTGCAGATTGGTGCGCGCTTTGACGTCCCGTTGAGCATTCTCGGGCCTGTTCTCGCAGGTCATCGGCGTGGTCTTGATCTTCTAATCAAGATTGTGGCGGCGGCGGTTAAAAGCGGCGATCCGTGTTGGGAGGCGCTGCGATGCTGGGTCGTGGCCGCCCGCGACGGCCCCGTCAGGTCACCTCCCGGTGAGTTCTTGTCTGTGAAGGGACGCGCGATGAGAGCCCAGGGGCTGAGTCCTTCCATCGACTCGGGCGCCCCCGCGGATCTCATTTCGGCCGAGGGGCCCGCCGTTCTCGCTCCGGCCGTCCCGTACCGGCGCGGCGTCACGGGGGCGCGGATTCTGGCCGTCCTTTATCCGGTCTGCCTCGCCGTGGCGGACGGCTGCGCGATGGCCGCCGCGGTGCTCCTGGTGTTGCCCGCTTCGGGCGCCGGGTTGCCCGGTGCGGCGGCGGTGATCGTGATCGCGTTCAACGCGTGCGGCGGGCTCTACCGGACGCGCCGCAACCCCTCGCTGCTCGCCGACGCGCCGCCGATCGTCGTGCGGACGCTGGTCGTGGGCGCGTTCGCGGCCCTGCTGAGCGCGGATGCGGGCCGCGCCGCCGTCGCCTGGTTGTGGGTGACCGCCGTGGCCGGGGCGTCGGCGCTCGGTTCGCGTGCGTTCGCCAATGCGGCGCTGAGGACGTACCGGTGCCGCCGGTCGCGGGCGCGTCCGGCACTGATCGTGGGGGCGGGCGGGATGGCCGCGCACCTGGCCGAACTCCTGCGCGAGCGGGGCGAGTTCGGGCTCGCGGCGGTCGGGCAGGTGGCGGCCGGGCTTCCCTCGGCGGTCGGGCAGGCCGCGGCCGGGGGCTCTTCGGCCGCTCCTTCGGCGGTTGCCTCGGCCCCCTCTGCGGCGGTTCCCTCGGGTGCCTCTGCGGGGGTTCCTGCGGCGGGGGTTTCTGGGGGACGGTCCGTCGTGCCCGTTCTCGGGGAGACCGCCGACCTGCCCGCGCTCGTCGAGCGGCACGGGATCGACACGCTGGTCGTGATCGCGGAGGACGTCCACCCGAACCACCTGGGCACCGTGCTGCGCATCTCGTTCGGGCTGCCGTGCGAGACGCTCCTCGTCCAGCCGCCGTCGAACGTCGTCCCGGTCTCGGCGGCGCGGCGCGAGCATCTCGCCGGGCTGCCGTGCGCGCGGGTCGACTGGCGGCTCCGCGAGCCGTCCGCCCGGTGCGCCAAGCGGCTGCTCGACCTCGTCGTCGGCTCCGTGATCCTGTGCGCGGCGCTGCCGGTGATCGCGGTGTGCGCTGTGGCAGTGCGGCTGGAGGGCGGGCCCGGGGTGGTGTTCCGGCAGCGGCGCATCGGGCTCGGTGGCGAGGAGTTCGTCCTGCTGAAGTTCCGGACGCTGCGGAAGGTGGACGAGCGCGAGTCCGACACCCGCTGGACGGTCCGCGACGACGACCGGATCGGGAGGGTGGGGCGGTTCCTGCGGGCCACCTCCCTGGACGAGCTTCCGCAGTTGTGGAACGTCATCCGCGGCGACATGAGCCTTGTCGGGCCGCGTCCGGAACGGCCGCATTTCGTGGAGCAGTTCTCCCGCACCTGTCCCGGGTACATGCTGCGGCACCGCGTCCCGGCCGGGATGACGGGATGGGCGCAGATCCACGGATTCCGGGGGGACACCTCCATAGAACTGCGCGCCAGGCTCGACAACCACTACATCGACCACTGGTCGTTCACCGGCGACCTGAAGATCCTGCTGCTGACCGTCCGGGCGATGGTCTTCCGGGACGCGGGATGACGGCCTGCGCGCAGTTCCTCGCCGCGCCCCGGGCGGGCGGCCTGGTCAGGCGGCCGAGCTGGCTGGTCGCCGCGGCCGTGCTCAGCGTCGGGGTCCCGCCCGGCTCGGAGGTGGTCGGGGACGGGATGGAGGTCACCGCCGGGGACCTCGCCGGTGTCGTGCTCGTGCTGGTGGCGACGTCGTTGCTGGTCGCGGGGCGGGCCGAGATGCCGCGCGCGGCGCTGCTCGCGTTCGGGCCGCTGGTGGCGGGGCTCGGGATCAGCACGGTGTGCTCCGCCGACATCGCCGCCAGCCTGCCGGGGTTCGTCCGGGGCGTGCAGATCTTCGTGCTGGTGCCGCTGGCCGTGGTGCTGCTCGTCCGCGACCGGCGCGACCTGGCGATCGTCTGCTCGTCGGTGCTCGTCCTCGGGTTCTGGGAGGCCGGGGTCGGGATCTGGCAGTCGGTCACCGGGAACGGCGCGTCGATGGGCGGCGCGTACATCCGGGCCGTCGGGACGTTCGGCGCGGGCAACGTGATGGGCATGTCCGTCGTGGTCGGGATGGCGTTCCTGACGTTGACGGCGTTCGCGCTCTTCGCGTCCACGCGGGGGCCCGCCGCGGCCGTGGTCGCGGTGGCCGGGCTCGGGGTGCTGGGCGTCGCGCTGGCGCTTTCGCTGAGCCGCGGTACGTGGATCGCGCTCGGTGCCGCCGCCGTCCTCACCCTGGTGGTCTTCGACCGGTGGACGGCGGTCAAGGTGCTGGCCTGCTGCGCCTCGCTCGTGCTCGTGGTGGTCATGGGCGGGGGCGTCGGGGGCGGATCGCAGGCCGTCGTCGAGCGGTCCAAGACCATGGTCGGCTCGATCAGCGACCCCGACCAGTCGGTGGACGACCGGTACAGCCTGTGGACGGCGGCCGTCCGGATCTGGGAGGACAACCCCGCCACGGGTGTGGGGGTGAAGAACTTCCCGGCTTTCCGGGACGCCTACGCCGGGATCGAGTTGTCGTCCGGGAGCGAGACCGACGACCCGGTCCACGGGTATTCACGGCAGCCGCTTCTTTCGCCGCACAGTGAATATCTACTGTTCCTGTCCGAGCAGGGAGCGGTGGGTTTCGCGGGTTTCGCGGCCTTGATCGGCGTGATCGTCGCCGGGCTGTGGAGGCGGCGCAGCGTTCGCGATCCGTTCTGGCTCGCCAGCCTCGGGCTCATGACGTTTCTGCTGGTCAACTTCCTCTACGCCGACTTGGGCGGGCCTACGTGCGCGTTGGCGGCGGTCGTCCTCGGGGTTGTCGCGTCCCGAGCCTTCGGGGCGGTGCGCGAATGACCTCCGCCTCCGCCTCTGCGTCCGCGTCCGCTGGGAACTTTGCCGGGACCTCCGTCGGACGGGCCGCCGCGCTGTCGGGCGTGCTGATCGCGGCCGGGACCGGGCTCGGGTTCCTGCGCGACCTGCAGATGGCGCACCTGTTCGGCGCAAGCGGCAGCACGGACGCGTTCCTCGTCGCGTGGACGATCCCCGAGACCGTCTCGCCGCTGCTCATCGAGGACGCCATGGCCCTGCTCATGATCCCCGCGGTCACGCGGCTCCTCGCGCGCGGCGGCGGGCTGCGCCCGCTCGTCGGGACGACCCTGCCGCGCATGATCCTCGGCCTGTCGGTGGTCACGCTCGCGCTCGTGGCCGCCGCGCCGGTGCTGGTGGACGCCCTCGCCCCCGGCCTCACCGAACGGGGCCCGGCGATCCGGTGCGTCCGGCTGACGGCGATCACCGTGGTGACGTTCGGCGTCGCGGGATTCATGAGCGCGACGCTGCGCGCCCACCACAGGTTCGGGCCGCCCGCCGCGATCTACCTCGCGTACAACGTGGGCATCCTCGCGCTGATCGCCGGGCTCTCGGGCGTCGTCGGCGTGACGAGCGCGGCGATCGGCGTCGCGTGCGGGAGCGTTCTGATGATCGCGGTTCAGGTGCCCGCGTTCGTCCGCTGCCTGCGCGAATCCCGGCCCCGGGGCGCGGGCGGCGACGCGCGCGTCCAGGGGGACGTCGACGTCTGGCTGGGGGTCGCGGCCGTCGCGCCGGTCGTCGTGTACACGGTGACCCGGCAGGCGCAGGTGTTCGTCGAGCGGTTCTTCGGGTCGGAGCTGGCCGCCGGGTCGATCTCCCACCTGAACTACGCGCAGAAGGTCGCGCAGGTGCCGATGATCCTGTCGCTGCTGATCGTCACGGTGACGTTCCCCCGGCTCGCCCGCGCGTCGGCGGACGGCGACACCGGGCTCGTCGCGCGCCGCATCCAGCAGGACCTGGCCGTCGCGAGCGCGATGGTGCTGGCCGCGACCGCGTTCCTCATCGCCTTCGCGCCCGTCGTGATCAAGGTGTTGTTCGAGCACGGCGCGTTCACCGCGGCGGACACGCGGAGCACCGCGTCCGTCATGCGCGTCTACGCCCTCGGCCTCTGGGGGCAGATGGCGGTCGGGCTCGCCGCGCGGGCGTTCTTCGCGCAGCGCAGGCCGACCTGGCGGCCCGCGGCCGTGCTGTTCGGGGGCCTCGCGGTCACCGCCGCGATCGGGGGCGCGTTCGCCGCGTCCGCCGGGACGGTCGCGCTGGCCGCCGCGAACGCCGCCGGGATCACGCTCGCCGCCGTCCTGCTGGTGGCCGGGCTGCGCAGGGGGGTCGCGCCGGTCGCGCTCCGGCGGGTCGCCGCCGACGTGGCGCGGCTCGTGCTCGCGGCGGCCGGGGCCTGCGCGGCGGGGTTCGCCGTCGCGGGCGCCCTCGGCGGGCGGATGCCGGCGGTCGTCCAGCTCATCGCCGGGGGCCTGGCGACCGCGGCGGCGTTCGCCGTCCTGATCGTGCTGGCGGGACCCGGCCTCGTCGCCTCGTGGCGCGGCCGTATCGAATCGGGGGAGACCAGTGAGCCATCCGACGGAACCCACACGAGTGAGCGAACCGGCGCCCGCGCGCCCGGCGGAGGAGATCCGGCCGGCCCCGCTGGTGCTGATGTACCACTCGGTCGATCACTTCGATGAGGACCCGCACCTGGTGACGGTGTCGCCCGCGCGGTTCGAGCGGCAGCTCGCCTGGCTGCGGGCGCGGGACCTGCGCGGCGTCGGCATGCGCGAGCTGCTGGACGCGCACGCCGCCGGACGGGGGCGCGGCCTCGTCGGGCTCACGTTCGACGACGGCTACGCCGACTTCGCGACGCGGGCCGTCCCGGCGCTGCTGCGGTACGGGTTCGGCGCGACGGTGTTCGTCGTGTCCGGGCGGATCGGGACCTACAACGCGTGGGACGACGGACCGCGCAAACCCCTCATGACGGCCGACCAGATCCGCACCGTCGCGGGCGCGGGCATCGAGGTCGCCTCGCACGGGCGGCACCACGTCTCGCTGCCCCGGACGGACGACACCGAGCTCCGCGAGGAGCTGGAGGAGAGCCGGGCGGCCCTGGAGGAGCTGGTCGACGGGCAGATCACCGGGTTCGCCTACCCGTACGGGCACGCCACGTCCCGCGAGATCGACGCGGTACGCGCCGCCGGTTACGACTACGCCTGCGACATCACCCCCGAAGCGCCGAGCCGGCACGCGCTGCCCCGCACCTACGTCGGCGACCGGGACGGGCCGCTGCGGATGCGGGCCAAGGTCGTCCGGCACGAGCTGCGCCGCCGGAGCCGCGTGTGACGCCGCGTGTCACGCCGGGTGCGTCGCCGGGCGCGACCCGGGTCCTGCACGTCATCACCGGGCTGGAGCACGGCGGCGCGGAACGCCAGCTCGCGCTGCTGCTCCGCCACCTGTCCGGGCCGGACGATCCGCCGGTGCGCTGCGAAGTCGCGACCTTGACGCGGACGGGCGCGCTCGGCGCGGAGATCCGGCGCGCGGGCGTGCCCGTCCACGAGATCGGCATGCGCGGGAACCGGGACCTCGCGGCGCTGCCGAGGCTCGCGCGGCTGATCCGGCGGGGGCGGTACGACGTCGTCCACACGCACCTGTACCGGGCGTGCGTCTACGGCCGCCTCGCCGCCCGGTTGGCCGGGACGCCGCGCATCATCGCGACCGAGCATTCGCTGGGCGACGGCCATATCGAGGGACGTGCCGTGACGCGCGGCGTCCAGGCCCTGTACCGGGCGACCGAACGGCTCGGGACGGCGACCGTCGCGGTGTCGCCGACCGTCGCGGCCCGGCTGCGCGGCTGGGGCGTCCCGCCGGGCCGGATCGCCGTGATCCCGAACGGGCTCGACGCCGCCGAGTTCGCGTTCGACGCCGCGCGCCGCGCCTCGACGCGGCGGCGCCTCGGCATCGGCCCGGACGAGCCGGTCGTCGGGGCGGTCGGACGGCTCGTCCCGACGAAGCGGTTCGACCTGCTGATCGAGGCGGTGGCGCGGCTGGACGGCGTCCGGCTGCTGCTCGTCGGGACGGGCCCGCTGCGCGGAACGCTCCAACGGCTGGCGCACGACACCGGGGCCGCGGTCCATTTCGCGGGCGGGACGTCGGACGTCGCGGGCGCGCTGGCCGCGATGGACGTGTTCGCGGCGCCGTCCGTCCAGGAGACGTTCGGGCTCGGTGCCGTGGAGGCGCTGGCCGCCGGGCTGCCCGTCCTCTACACGACGTGCCCGGCCCTCGACGACCTCCCGCCCGGCGAGGCCGTCGCGGACGCCCGGCGGCTGCCGTCCGACGCGCGGATCTGGGCCGGGGAGATCCGGCGCGCCGTCCACGCGCCCAGGGACAGGGCGCGCGTGCCGCCGGTCGTCACCGGCCGGTACGCCATCGCCGAGCAGGCCGCCGAGCTCGCCCGGCTCTACCGCCCGGAGCCGCCGGTCCGCCGTCCGGGACCGCCGGCGGGCGGGGTCATTCCGATGCGAGAAAGGGCTCAAGATGCCGCAACGTGACGCCGGGCGGAGACCGCCCGGCAGGACTGGTGGGGCCGGCAGGAGGCGTGCGCGCGGACCGTTCGCCGTGGTGCCCAGGTGGGTCGGGCCGTCCCTCGCGCTCGTCCTGGCCGGGGTGCTCGGCGGCCTCGGATACGCCCTGTACGCGCCCGCCACCTACACCGCGAACGCGTTCGTCCTGGTCGTGGACGACGTCGGCCCCGACAGGTCCGGCCCGGCGGCGCTGAGCTTCGCGCAGCTGTACGGACGGCTCGCCCCGCTGGAGGAGACCCTCCGGTACTCCGCCCTCCCGCTGCCGGACGCAGCGCCCGGCGCCACGCGCGAGCACGTCCGGGCGTCCACCTCGCCGGACACGCCGGTGATCAAGCTGGCCGGGAGCGGGCGGACGCCGCGCGACGCCGCCGCGTTCGCCAACGGCGCGGCCGACGCGCTCGTCCGGTACGGGACGTCCCACCGCGCCGACACCGGCGTCCGCGTCGCGCTGATGGGCCGCGCCGCCCCGCCCGCCACGCCGTCGTCGCCGAACCTGACGCTCGGCGTCGCGGTCGGCACCGCCTGCGGGGTGCTGCTCGCCGGGCTCAGCGCGGCCGTGCTGAGCGCGCGGCGGCGTCCCGACGGCGGTCCGGTCGGCGGTTCGGGTGGCGGTGCGGATGTGCGGGACGCGCCCGAGCCCGTCGCCGCCGTCCCAGGTGGGACACCCGGCAGCCGCGTCGAGGTCGGTTCGTGACGGCGTCCCCGCCCCGGCCCGCCGCCGTCGACGGCCCGCCGCGCATGCATGACATCGGCGGGGAGGCGGCACCGGATGGTCCGACGCCGTTGCGGGTGCTGCACGTCAGCCAGCCGAACGCGGGCGGCGTCGCCGTCTATATCGGTCAGGTGGTCAGTGACCAGCGCAAACGCAGATGGGAGGTGGCGGTCGCCTGCCCGGCGGGAGGTGATCTTCCCGCCCGGTGCGCGGCGGCGGGCGTGCCCTGGTTCAACTGGCCCGCCGGACGCGGCCCCGGGCCGCGGACGCTGCCGGAGTCCCTCGGCCTCCGCCGGCTGGTGAAGGGCTTCGGGCCCGACGTCGTCCACCTGCACTCCTCGAAGGCGGGCCTGGCGGGACGGCTGCTGCGCCGCCCGCACGGCACGCCCACGATCTTCCAGCCGCACGGCTGGTCCTGGCTTGCCGCGACCGGACGGCAGGACGCCCTCAGCCGCCGGTGGGAGCGGCTCGCGGCCCGCTGGAGCGACGCGCTGGTCTGCGTCGGGGCCGGGGAGCTGCGGGAGGGGATGCGCGCGGGCGTGCGCGGGCCGTACCGGCTCGTCCGCAACGGGGTGGACCGCCGCCGGTTCGGGCCCGCCGACACCATCGCCCGGCTCGGCGCGCGGACCCGGCTCGGCCTGCCCGCCGGGGCGCCCCTCGCCGTCTGCGTCGGCCGGCTGACCCGGCAGAAGGGGCAGGACGTCCTGGTCGCGGCGTGGCCCGGCGTCCTCGCGCGGTGCCCGTCCGCACGGCTCGCCATCGTCGGGGACGGCGAGGGCCTGGACGTGCTCCGCCGCCGGGCCGCGGCGGGCGTGCGGTTCGCCTCGGCCGTGCGGGACCCGCGGGACTGGCTGGCGGCGTCGGACGTCGTCGTCCTGCCGTCCCGGTGGGAGGGGCTGCCGCTGACCGCGCTGGAGGCCCTCGCCACCGGACGCCCCCTCGTCGGGACGGACATCCCCGGCATCGCGGAGGTCGTCCGTCCCGGGGTCGGCGCGCTCGTGCCCGTGGACGACCCCGCCGCGCTCGCGGACGAGATCGCCCGCCGGCTGCTCTTCCCGGGCATCGCGGTGAAGGAGGGCCGGGAGGCGGCCGCCGCCTCCGCCGCCTACGACATCTCCCGGACGGTCGCGCTGCTGGCCGCCGTCACCCGCGACGTCGCCGGGCTCCCCGGCGCCCCGGACGAGACCCTGGTCGATCTCCTGGACCTGGACCTGGCGAGCGGGATGCCCGACGCCGAACGCGTCCTCAATCGAACCTATTAACCAGCACACCCGAATAGCGGACATAAAGGAAGCGGCTTTTCGCCGGTGCCCGAATGGGTGCCCCCGCGAATGGATATCAGCAACTCGCAGGCGTATCGTTCGGTATTGGCGACGTATTTCGCAGCGAGATCGCCCGTCGCATTCCGGGCGAAAAGAATCATCACGACAAGGAGGGGCGCCGTGCCGCGCCATTCGCTGGAACGGGTCCGCTGACCGGATGTTCTTCGACACGCACATCCCGTCCGCGACGCGGCTCGACCCCGGCCTGCCCGCCCTGCTGCTGCGCACCGACCGCAACCACTTCCACCACGGGACGCTCGCGGCCATCCGCAGCCTCGGCCGCGCCGGGGTGCCGGTGCACGCCATCCTGGAGGGGCGCGGCAACCCCTCGTCCCGTTCCCGCTACCTGCACCGCGGGCATCCGTGGGCGCCGCCCGCCGCGCGCCCGGCCGCGCTGCTCAGCCACCTGCGCGCGATCGGGGAGCGCGTCGGCGGAACGGCCCTGCTCGTCCCGCTGGACGACGCCGGAGCGATCTTCGTCGCGGAGCACGCGGACGCGCTGGCCCCCCACTTCGCCTTCCCCCACCAGGACCCTGGCGTCCCCCGGAGCGTCGCCGACAAGAGCCTCCTGCTGGACGCGTGCGCCCGCTACGGCATCCAGTGCCCGCCGAGCCGGACGCCCGCGTCCGCCCGCGAGGTGGACGAGGCCGCCCGCGAGCTGGGCCTGCCGCTGGTCGCCAAGTGGGCGCGGCCGTGGCTGCGCGGCCCCGGGCTGCGCAGCACCACGCTCGTCCGGACGCTCGGCGAGGCGCACCGGCTGTTCGGCGCGAGCCGCGTCCGCGACCCGGACGGCGACGCGGGCCCGCTCATCCTGCAGCGGCGCCTCCCGCCAGAGGGGGGCGACTGGTTCTTCCAGGGCTATTTCGACGCGTCCCTCGACTGCCTGTTCGGCGGGGTCGGCCGCAAGCACCTCGCGCACCCGCCGCAGGCAGGGCACACGGTCGAGGGCGAATGGGTCGACAACGCCGAGCTCGGACGGCTCGCGGTCCGGATCGTCCGGCTGCTCGGCTGCCGCGGGCCCGTCGACCTCGACTTCCGGCTGGACCCGGACGGCGGCGGCTACCACCTGCTCGACTTCAACCCGCGGCTCGGGGCGCAGTTCCGGCTCTTCACCGACCGGAACGGGCTCGACCAGATCCGCGTCCTGCACCTGGCCCAGTCCGGCCGCCGCGTCCCCGCCGTCCGCCCCGCGTTCGGCCGCAGCCTGCTGGTCGAGAACCACTACCTCCAGCAGTCGGCCACCCGCCCGCTGCGCGCTCTGCCTCGAACCTTTCTCCCCTCGCCCGCGACCCTCCGCTCGCTACCCACGAAGGTCCGCCCGCTGCGCGAGACCCTCCGCCCACTGCGCGAGGCCGACGAGTTCGCCTGGTACGCCGGCGACGACCTGCCGCCGTTCCTCGCGATGGGCCGGCAGAGCGTGCTCCGCGCCGTCGGACGGCTCCGCACCAGGTAATCCACATACACACGGGGGGAACGATCATGAACGACTCGGCCTGCGACGTCGTCATCGCCGGCGCCGGACCCTACGGCCTGTCCACGGCCGCCCACCTGCAGAACCTCGGCCTCGACGTGCGGATCATCGGCAAGCCGATGCGGTTCTGGGACGAGAACATGCCGCTCGGCATGTTCCTGAAATCCGAGCCGTTCGCGTCCAACCTCGGGGCGCCGCACCGGGGCATGGGCTTCACCGACCGGCACCCGGACTGGCGCGTCGGCGAGCCGATCCCGCTCGAGACGTTCATCGAGTACGGCCGCTGGTTCGCGTCCGTGGTGATCCCCGGCACGGAGGACGCGGAGATCCTGAACGTCGAGCGGGGCGGCGCGAGCGGCTACGTCGTCACGCTGTCCACGGGCGAGACGATCGCGACGCGCACCGTCGTGGTCGCCGTCGGCGTCGGCCCGTTCGCCCACATCCCGGACGAGCTCGCCGGCCTGCCGTCCTGGCTCGTCTCGCACAGCACCGCCCACCGCGACTTCGGCCTGTTCGCGGGCCAGGAGGTCGCCGTGGTCGGCGCCGGGCAGTCCGCGCTGGAGACGGCGGTGCTGCTGGCCGACGCGGGCGCGTACCCGCACGTCCTCGCCCGCAGGCGCGAGATCGACTGGAACGCGGTCCCCGAGCGGACCCGCTCCCTGCGGACCAAGCTGGTCGGCGGGCCCCGGTCCGGGCTCGGCGCCGGCTACCGGACGTGGGTGTGGGCGGAGCATCCCGGGCTCGTCCGGTACCTGCCGGAGGGGACGCGGCAGCGGATCGTCAAGGAGACGCTCCCCCCGGCGGGCGCGTGGTGGCTGCGCGACCGGCTGGACCGGCGCGTCCGCCTCTCGACCGGCCGGTTCCTCGGGAAGGCGGTGGAGCAGGACGGCGGCGTCGCCGTCACCACCACCGACCGCACCGGCCGCCGCCTCGTGACGGAGGCGGACCACGTCATCGCCGCCACCGGGTTCGTCCCGGACATCGACCGCCTCACGCTGCTCTCGTCCGACCTGCGCCGCCGCGTCGCGACCCGGTACGGCGCGCCGGTCCTCAGCCGGGACTTCGAGGCGTCGACGCCCGGGCTCTACTTCGCGGGCCTCGCCGCGGCGGCCACGTTCGGGCCGGTGATGCGGTTCGTCCACGGCGCCGACTTCGCCGCCCGCCGGATCGCGCACCACATTATCCGCAGCACGCCCGCCATGCGCC
>NZ_VCKW01000156.1 GCF_005889715.1 Actinomadura soli | reverse complement strand
CTCCGGCACCAGGTCAGCCCCGCCCGCATCGTCCGCACCGGCGTCGCCGTCGCCTACCTCGACCGGCTGTCCCACTGCCGCGAACCACTCCAGCGCGCCGTCCGGCACGGCCGCGAAGGCGGCGCCATCACCTCGGCCATCGAAGCGCTGTTCCTGCTCGCCCAGGACGCCTTCCACACCGGCCGCTGGAAAGAAGCCCAATCCCTGGCCGACGAAGGTCTGCACCTGTGCGACACCCACGGCTACCACCTGCTGACCTGGCCGGGCCGCCTCACGGCCGCCCTGCTGGCCGCCGCCCGCGGCGACGCCCGCACGGCGATCACCACCGCCCGCGACATGGACACCTGGGCCGCACCCCGACGCGCCGGGATCGTCACCGCCTACGCCTCCCACATCCGCGCCCTCAACGCCCTGGGCCAAGCCGACTACGACACCGCCTTCCACAACGCCGCGTCCATCAGCCCGCCCGGCACCCTCGCCCCCTACGCCCCGCACGCCCTGTGGGTCTTCCACGACCTCGTCGAAGCCGCCGTCCACACCGGCCGCCGCACCGAAGCCGCCGCCCACGCCGCCGCCGCCCACGAGATCCGCCTCGACCGGCTCTCCCCACGACTGCGGCTGGTCGTCCTGGCCTGCACGGCGATCACCCAGCCCCAGACCGACACCACGGCCTTCCAACAAGCCATCGCCGAACCGGGCAACGACCGCTGGCCCTTCGACCTGGCCCGCATCCGGCTCACCTACGGCGCCCACCTGCGCCGCACCAAACACACCACCGACGCCCGCCGCCACCTCACCAGCGCCGCAGAGACCTTCCACCGCCTCGGCGCCACACCATGGGCGGCCCGCGCCGACGGCGAACTGCGAGCCACCGGCCTGACCGTCGCCACGACCACCACCGGCCTGGCCTCACTCACCCCGCAACAACGCCAGATCGCCCTGCTCGCCGCCGCAGGCCACACCAACAAAGAGATCGCCGAACGCCTCTTCCTCTCCCCGCGGACGGTCTCCACCCACCTCTACCAGGTCTTCCCCAAACTCGGCATCACCTCCCGAGCCGCCCTCCGCGACGCCCTCGCAGAAATGGCGGACCCAGAGTGACTCCCTTCGGGTGGACACCGGACCACCCCGGACGCCGTCACTCTCGGGTGGCGGCGTCCGGCCCGCTCCGGCAATCAGCACCCCTCCAGGATCGGCCGAGCGCGCCCAGCTCGCCGCTGGCGACGGCATCGGCTCTGGTCAGCGGCGGTCGAGGCGGTCGAGGGGCCGGTCTTGTGCGTCACCGGCGCTACTTCCATGATCAGGAGTTATCCCCTTGTTCTCCCTCTCCCGGTAGTGGGAGGCGACCGCGGTCCATGCCGTGGTCGCGGCCAGGGACGAAACGAACAGGGTCCCGGTGACGAGTGTGATGGTGCCGCCCGCGGCGACGTCGTAGCGGGTGGAGATCTGCACGCCGATCAGCCCGCTGGACGCGCCCGCGGCCACGGCGATGGCGGTCATGGCGGGGATGTTGTGGGTCCACAGGCGGGCGATGGCGGCCGGGCCGACCAGGACGGCCACGGACAGGATCGCACCGGCGGCGGGCACGGCGACCACGATGACCGCCTCGACCGTCAGCAGCAGCGCCAGGTCGGTCAGGGCCGGACGGTAGCCGGCGGCGGCGTATCCGCCGGGGTCGAAGGCGCGGAAGGTGAGCTGCCGGCCCGCTCCGAGGAGGAGGGCGGCGACGATGGCGCCGACCACGGTCACGGCGATCAGGTCGCCGGTTCCGACGGTGAGGATCTGGCCGACGGTATAGGCGGTCAGATCCTTGGAGAAGCCGTCGCGTGTCGAGGCCAGGACGACGCCGAGCGCGAAACCGGCCGACAGGACGATCCCGATCGCCGTGCTCATGGCCTGCGCCGGTCGCCGGGACAGGGCCAGCACCCCCAGCACGATCAGTACGCCGAACAGGCCGCCGCCCGCATACAGGTCGATGCCCGCGACCGCGGCCAGGACGACGCCGGGGAAGGTGGCGTGTGTCATGGCCAGGGTGAAAAAGGGCAGTCGGCGCAGCACGATCTGCACGCTGATCAATCCGCCGACCACGCCGAGCAGGACGGCTTCGATGAGCGCCCGGTCGACCGCCGTCATGCCGCGCTCCCCCGGATGGGCGGCCGGCGGACGCGCAGCCGCCGCCGTATCGTCCCGGCGGCGAGGGCGCCCGCGTAGCAGGCGATGAGGACGAGGACGACGGTGCCGCCGGAGGCGAGCCGCAGCCCGTGGTGGATCGACGCGTCGTAGCTGATCGCCAGGCCCGCCCAGCCGGCCAGCGCGCCGAGGACGGCGGCGAGCGGCACGATCAGCGCCAGCCGGTCCGACATCGCCCGGGCCGCGGCGGCGGGCACGATCAGCAGCGCGATGACCAGGACCGTCCCGACCGCCCGGACCGAGGCGACCACGACCAGGGCGATGATGGTGTTGGTGACCAGGTCCAGCATGCCGATCCGGTACCCGGCGGCCTGGGCGCCCTGCGGGTCGAACGCGCGGGCGATCAGTGGTCGCCGCAGCAGCGCCAGGATGGCGATGACCAGGACGGTGACCGCCAGAGTCTGCGCCAGCTGCTGCCCGGTCACGGTGAGGACCCGGCCGAACAGGAAGGCGGTCAGATCGGCGGTGTAGCCCGATTGCCGGGAGACCAGCACGACCCCGACGGCGAAGAAGGTGGTCAGCAGGACCGCCAGGGCGGTGTCCTCGGTGACGGCGCGGTGCCGGGTGAGCAGGGTGAGCAGCGCGGCGGTCGCGGCGCCTGCGGCCAGCGCGCCCCAGAAGATGCCGCCGTCCCCGCTGAGCAGGTGGCCGATGACGACCCCGGGGAAGACCGTGTGGGTCAGCGCGTCGGTGATGAACGCCAGGCGCCGCAGCAGGATCAGCACGCCGACGGTCCCGGCCAGCGCGCCAAGGACCACCATCACGGCCAGCGCCCGGCCCATGAACGGAAACGTGAACGGTTCGATGAAGAACTGGTACATGGCCGCCTACGAGTGGGCGACGATGACACGGTCGCCGCGCAGTTCGAGCGCGTGCCCACCGTAGGTGGCGCGCAGCCGGTCGGGGGTGAGTGTGGCGCGGGTGGGCCCGAAGCCGAACTGCTTGCGGTCGAGCAGGCACACCTCCTCGCAGGCCAGGTGGGCCAGCGCCAGGTCGTGGGTGGCCACGACCACGGCGGCGCCCTGCTTCTTCAGCGCGGCGATCGCGTCCAGCAGTGCCTGCTCGCTGACGGCGTCGACTCCGTTGAACGGCTCGTCCAGCAGCAGGAGACGGGGTTCGGCGGCGATCGCGCGGGCCAGCAGGACGCGCTGGCGCTGCCCGCCCGACAGCGTCCCGAACCGGTGCCGGGCGCGGTCGGCCAGGCCGACCTGCTCCAGGGCGCGGTGGGCGGCCTGCTTGTCGGCGGCCTTGGGACGGCGCAGCCAGCCGATCCGCCGGTAGCGGCCCATCAGTACCACCTGGCCGACCGAGATCGGGAACTCCGGATCGAGCGTGTCGGCCTGCGGGACGTAGGCGACGTCGCGGCGCGCCTGGGCGGGCGAGGTGCCCAGCACCGTGACCCGTCCCGCGGCCAGCGGCACCAGACCCAGAATCGCCTTGATGAGGGTCGACTTGCCCGCTCCGTTCGGGCCGATCAGCGCGACGGCCTCACCCGGCGCGACCCCGCCGTCGATCTTCTCCAGCGCCAGGGCCGGGCCGTAGGCGACGCTGACCTCCTCCAGCCGCAGTGCCTGCGGCCGGACCTCCGCTTCCTCGCGAGTGCTCATCTTCAGCCCTTGAGCGCCGTGACGATGGTGGTGGTGTTGTGCCGCTCCATCTCCAGGTAGGTCGCGCCCGCCGAGCCCGCCGGGCCGAGCGTGTCCCCGTACAGGGAGTCCTCCCCCGCCACGACCTTCACCCCGGCTTCGCGGCCGATGGTCTCGGCGGTCTTCGGCGGCAGCGAGGACTCGGAGAAGACCGCCTGGACGCCGGTCGACTTGATCTTGGCGACCAGCGAGTTGAGCTGCTTGCCCGACAGCTCGGCGGACGTGTCGAAGCTCGGGATGATCGAGCCGACGAACGTCAGGCGGTAGCGGTCGATGTAGTACCCGAACGCGTCGTGGTTGGTGACCAGCTTGCGCCCGCCGGCGGGCAGCGAGTTGATCTGGCCGGCGATCCACGTGTCGAGTTGCCGGAGCTTACCGGTGTAGGTCTTCAGGTTCGCCGCGTAGGCCGCCTTGTCCGCGGGGTCCTCGGCCTCGAACGCGGCGGCGATGTGGCGGCTCATGATCTCGGCGTTCCCGGGGTTGTGCCAGATGTGCGGGTCTCCGTCCGCCTCTTCCTCCTCGCCGCCCTTGCGGATCGCCACGCCCTTGCTGGTGTCGACCACCGTGCCGTCGAAGCCGGCGGACTTGATCGTCTGGTCCAGCCACTTCTCCAGGCCGACGCCGCCCTGCACCACCAGGTCGGCGTCGGCGATGGCCTGGATGTCGGCCGGGGAGGGCTCGTAGTCGTGCGGGTCGACGTTGGGCTTGAGGATCTGGGTGACCGTGACCTTGTCGCCGCCGATGTTGCGAGCGAAGTCGGCCACCTGCGTGGTCGTGGCGACCACCTTCAGCTTCATCGCGCCGCTGCCGCCGGTGTTGTCGGCGGAGCTGGAGCCGCCGCAGGCGGTGGCCGCGACCAGGACGGCGGCCAGGACCGGTAGGGCAGGCCCGAGGGCTCGGATACGCAACGTGTCTCCCCGTGGGTCGGAGATGAGAATGAAAACGGATCCCATAGTCGTCTTGTTGGGAATGATTGTCAATGTCGACGAATGCTCCTACCGTCACCCCTATGGGCTCCCACATCGCCCCGGCCGGCCATGACTCCCGCGATGGGAACGCCGACGAGACCGCCGTACGGCTCCGGGCGGCCGGGCTGTCCCCGACCCCGCGCAGGCGCCGGGTACTTCAAGCGCTCGGTCTCCGGCTGCGGCCCGTTGGCGCGCATGAGCTGTACGTCGAGCTCACCCGTCGGGGACACAACATCGGGGTGACGACGGTCTACCGGACGCTGTCCGCCCTCGCCGGCGCCGGGCAGCTGCACGTCTTCGTCCGCGACGGCGAGACCCGCTACCGGCTGTGCGCCCAGGGCCGCCACTACCACCTGGTATGCCGCCGGTGCGGCGACGTTCAGGAGCACCCCGCCGCCGACAGCGGCTGGCTGGACGGCATCACAGCCACGGCCGATTTCCTCCCCGACCCGCACGAGACCGAGGTGCACGGCCTGTGCGGCCGCTGCCTGCGCGGCCAGAGCGATGATCCGGCCGGTTGATATCATGCGGCAACGTGAAGATCGGACCGTCGACCGGCCGGAGCAGCTCCCCATGACTTCACACCCGTCCCCCCGCCCAACACGACAAACCCCGGCATCCCGCGGAGGAACGCGGGTTCGGGGTACGCAGCAGGCCGAGGCCCTCCACCGGGTGCTGGCGGACCTGTCCGAGTTCCGCAGCGCCCAGGACATCCACGGCGAGTTGCGCCGCCGCGGTGAGGGCATCGGCCTGACCACGGTCTACCGCCATCTTCAGGTGCTGAGCCAGGACGGCACGGTCGACACGCTCCGCGACGAGACCGGCGAGACCCGCTACCGGCGCTGCCGGACCAGCGCCCATCACCACCACGTGACCTGCCGCTCATGCGGGCACACCGTCGAGGTGGAAGGACCCGCGATCGAGCGCTGGGCCGAGCACGTCGCCGCCGAGGCGGGCTTCACCGACATCAACCACACCGTGGAGATCTTCGGCCTGTGCCCCGACTGCGCTCCGGTACGGCTGACATCGCCGGCCACCCGGGCATAGGCATCCCACCGCTCGGCCTGATCAGCGGGCCCACAGCCACACACGTCATCTCCCGGCCGACGCGAAGCAGGCCGAGTCGGCCGGCGTCCAGGCCATCATCGGCCGGCCGGCCACCGCGCCTCGATGCCGTCCCGCACCCAAGGCGGCCCGGTCGGGCACCCCGAACCTTGAGCGGTCACGAATGGTTGGAGGGGCCCGCCGGAGTTCCTTCCCTCTGGGACGATGACGGGCATGAGCGACCATGTCGGCCTTCGTCCGGCCGAGGACGACGTGCTCCCGCCCCCGGACTGGGGACGACGCGGACCCGCCGCGCCCGGCACCCGTGCCGCGTGGGCGTTCGCGGTCCTGGCGGCCGGGCTGGTAGCCGGCCGGGTCTGGGTCGCTCCGACCGTCGGCGCACGTGCGCTGGACGCGTGGGCGACGATCTTCGTGGCGGTGTGCGTGCAGGCACTGCCGTTCCTGGTGTTCGGGGTCGCCGTGTCGGCGGCGATCACCGCGTTCGTCCCGCCGTCGGTGTGGCGCCGGGTGCTGCCGCACCGGCCGGGGGCCGCGGTGCCGGTCGCCGGGGCCATGGGGGCGGTCCTGCCGGGCTGCGAATGCGCCTCGGTACCGGTCGCGGGCGGGCTGATGGCACGCGGGGTGGCTCCGGCCGCCGCGCTGACCTTCCTGCTCGCCGCCCCAGCGATCAACCCGATCGTGCTGGTCGCCACCGCGGTCGCCTTCCCCGGGAAACCGGAGATGGTCGTCGGCCGGTTCGTCGCCTCCCTGCTGGTGGCCGTGCTGGCGGGGTGGGCGTGGCTGCTGCTGGGGAAGGGCGAGTGGATCAGGGTCCCGTCCCGGCCGCACGCCGATGGGACGGCCGGTCGGCTGGAGGCGTTCCGGCAGGACATGCGGCACGACCTCATGCACGCCGGGGGCTTTCTGGTGGTCGGCGCCGCCGCGGCCGCCGCCATCAACGTGGTCGTGCCCGCCGGCTGGGTGACCGCGGTCGCCGGGAATCCGGTGGCGTCGGTGCTGCTGCTGGCGCTGCTGGCGGTGCTGATGTCCATCTGCTCGGAGGCCGACGCGTTCGTGGCGGCCAGCCTGACGCAGTTCTCCACCACGGCGCGGCTCGCGTTCCTGGTGGTGGGGCCGATAGTGGATCTGAAGCTGATCGCCCTTCAAGCGGGCTTCTTCGGCCGCCGCTTCGCGGTCCGCTTCATCCCGCTGACCTTCTGCCTGGCCGTCGGAGTCAGCGCGGTCATAGGAGGCCTGCTGTGAGCCGGGCCGCGCAGAACCTGCTGCTGATCCTGATCGGCGCCGCGGTGCTGTGGATCACCCTGGGCAGCGGTGAGTACGTCAACTACGTCCGGCCCGGCTTCCGGTTCCTGCTGGTGCCCGCGGCGCTGGCCCTCCTCGTACTAGGCGCCGCCGGGCTGCGCCGGGAGTGGCGCACCACCGACCACACCCCCGAACACGCCCACGAGCACGGCGATGCGCCATCCGGTGACGACCACGGGCACGATCACTCCCGGGGCCCCAGGACGGCCTGGCTGCTGTGCCTTCCCATCCTGGCCGTCTTCCTGATCGCCCCACCCGCGCTCGGCTCCTTCACCGCCACCCGCGACACCGGCCGCGCGGCACCGCCCCCCACCGGTCCGGCAGGGGGATTCAAACCGCTGCCCGCGAACGGGACCCCGGTCGCGATGAGCATGGGCGAGTTCATCGGCCGCGCGTGGGAGGCCCAGACCAGCGATCCCAGCAGATTCCAGGGTGTCCCGGTGCGGCTGACCGGCTTCGTGACCCCCGCAGGAAAGGGCTGGCAGATCACCCGGCTGAAGATCGCCTGCTGTGCGGGCGACGCCGTTCCGTTCCCGGTGCGCGTGCGCGGCCTCCCCCGGCCGCCAGCGGACACCTGGGTCGAGGTCGTCGGCATCTGGAAGCCACCCGGGCCTGGCACGAAGGGCACGAGTGTGCAGGAGTTGAGCGGGCGCTCGCTCAAGCGGATCAAGAAGCCCAAGAACCCGTACGAGTGACAGGGACCGGCCGACTCGCACCGCCGTTCAACCGGCCGTGTCCAGGCCGAGGAGATCAGCAACGGGATCGTCTATACCAACGGTGGACTCGCTGGCTGCGAGCACACGGGAGGACGCCCGTACATCAGCGGGTTCGAGACCATGCGCATGGCCGTGTGGTCAGCGCTCTGGAATCTCGTGTGCGCTGAGATGGTTGGTGTCGGTGTGAAGAAGATCGGTTTTCTCTCGTTCGGTCACTGGAGTGACAGCGCGGGCTCGCGGACCCGGTCGGCGGCGGACGCGCTGCTGCAGTCGATCGATCTTGCCGTGGCCGCGGAGGAACTCGGTGCTGACGGCGCCTATTTCCGGGTCCACCATTTCGCCAGGCAGCTGGCTTCTCCGCTTCCGCTGCTGGCTGCGATCGCCGCGAAGACCTCGCGCATCGAGATCGGCACCGGCGTGATCGACATGCGTTACGAGAACCCGATGCACTTCGCCGAGAACGCCGGGGCCGCCGACCTGATCTCCGGCGGACGGTTGCAACTGGGCATCAGCCGGGGATCACCGGAACAGGTCATCGATGGGTGGCGATACTTCGGGTACGAGCCGTCCGAGGGCGACACCGATGCCGACATGGCACGCAAGCACACCGAGGTACTGCTCACGGTGCTGCAGGGCAAAGGCTTCGCCGAGCCGAATCCGCGACCGATGTTCCCCAATCCACCCGGGCTGCTGCGCGTCGAGCCGCATTCCGAAGGGCTGCGCGACCGCATCTGGTGGGGTTCCGGCTCCAACGCCACCAGTGCGTGGGCGGCCGAGCTGGGCATGAACCTGCAAAGCTCCACGCTCAAGAACGATGAGACCGGCGAGCCGCTGCACGTCCAGCAGCGCAAGCAGATCCAGGCCTACCGGCAGGCGTGGAACGACGCCGGACACCAACGCCGGCCGCGCGTATCCGTCAGCCGCAGCATCTTCGCGCTGACCAGCGACCTGGACCGCGCCTACTTCGGCCGGAACGCCGACTCGGCCGACCAGATCGGAATGATCGACGAGAAGACCAGGGCGGTCTTCGGACGCTCCTACGCGGCCGAGCCGGACGCACTGGTCAAGCAACTCGCCAACGACGAGGCCATCCAAGCCGCGGACACACTACTGCTCACGGTCCCCAACCAGCTCGGCGTGGACTACAACGCACACGTCCTGGAGAACATCCTGACCCACGTGGCACCCGAACTCGGCTGGCGCTGAGACCGAAGCCAGCACCGCCCATCGCGGCTAGAGACTTGGTGCAGGGCCGGCGTCCGGCCAGACTCGTCCAGGTGCTCGCTGAGGCGCTCTCTCGTGCTCAGTCTCGGCGACTGCCTCGGGTGACGCCGGTGGCAGCAAGCCGGGCAAGCGCTGGATTTTCTGACCTGGGTTCCCTCGGCCATTCCGTTCGATTCCGTCTTCACGCTCTTGGCTGGGTCACCGATGAACTTGTTGATGTTGCCTCGCGCGCCTTCGAGCCGGCTGGTCAAGGTGAAGTGAGGATCGCCGTCGGTGCACAGGTTCTTGCAGCGGATCTCAATGTCCCTGTCGGGACCGAGGGCTGCTCGTTGAGTGCCGGGGGTGGTCAGCCGGGGTGGATTTCTCCTCCGGCTGGGACGAGGTTCTGCCCGGTGTAGTACGACGACAGTCTGCCGCTGGCGAAGAAGACGTAGGAGGGGGCGATCTCGTCCGGGTCGGCCGGGCGGCCCATCGGGGCCTGTTCGCCGAAGCCTTCGACGCGGTCCTCGTCGAACGTCGCCGGGATGAGCGGCGTCCACACCGGACCCGGCGAGACGATGTTGACCCGGATCCCGCGGTCCATCAGCGCCTGGGCCATGCACTGCGCGAACGTCATCGCGGCGGCCTTGCTGGCCGAGTAGTCGATCAGGCTGGTGTTGCCGCGCAGCCCGTTGATCGAGCCGGTGATGACGATCGACCCGTCGTCCGGCAGGTGCGGGAGGGCCTCCTGGACCGTCCAGAAGAGGCTGTGCACGTTCACCCGGAAGGTGCGGTCGAGCTGCTCGGTGTCGATCTCGCGGACGTCGTCGACGGGCCGCTGGGTGCCATGGTGCAGGACCAGCACGTCCAGGCCGCCGAGCTGCTCGGCCGCGCGTCCGACGACGTCGCGGGTGTGGCGCTCGTCCGCGAGGTCGCCGCCGAACGTCAGGCACCGCCGGCCCTGCTCCTCGACCAGGCCGGCGGTGTGCCGCGCGTCGGCGTCCTCCTCCAGGTAGGTGATCGCCACATCGGCGCCCTCCTTGGCGAAGGCCACCGCGACCGCCCGTCCGATGCCGGAGTCGCCGCCGGTGATCAGCGCCCGCCGTCCCGCCAGCAGCCCGCGGCCCTCGTAGCCGCGCATCTCGTCCCGCGGCCGCGGCTCCATCTTCGGCGTCTCGCCCGGATAGGGCTGGCTCTGGCCCGCAGGGCTGCCCACGTTCGCCACCTCACTTGAGTCGTTGTCACCGTGGGTTCGGCCACGGAGGGCTCTTCATGCCGCCATCGCTGGTGGTTCGTTCGGCCATTCCCACCTCGCACGGGCCGTAACGCTTGGACCAGAAGGAAGACGGCATCGCGCGGTCGTTTCACGCGCCGCCGGCGGGGCCGCCGCAGTCAGTGCCGTCGCGACAACTGTCGTGATGGCCGCTGGTGGGACGACGATCGCCGTCCGGTGGGGTGGGGCGGGTGCGGCGGCGGTGGCTGGTGTCGCAGAACGGGTAGGTGTGGCTGCGGCGGCACATGCATAGGGCAACGAGGAAGCGGTCCGAGGTCAGCGTGGTGCCGTCGTCCAGGACGATCTCGACCGGGCCCTCGATCAACATCGGACCGCCAGGGACGAGCCGCACCCGTCGGGCCTCCCGACCCGGGCGGCCGCGGGTGGACGCGGGATCAGGCCGCGCGTCTGCGCTCATGGCCCTCCTCCGCCAGGACGCGATCGGCGCGTACTACGACCAAGTCCTCGTGCGCCTGGCCGGGACGCAGGAGTCCTTGTGCCGTGAGCGACCCGGCCCGGCCCCGCATCACCGGGCCGAACGGTTCGCGGTGTCGCGCCACGATCGACGGCCGCAGCCCCGCGCCGCGTAGCGCTGCCAGCGTCGCCGCCACCCCGTTCAACGCCGAATGCACGATCAGCAGCGTCCCCGTCCGTTCCAGGTGGTTCGGGGCCGCTCGGCAGATCCGGTCCAGCAGGACCCGGCCTCCGGGGCCCGCCTCCCAGGCGCGCGCCCGGCCCCGGGTCGCCGCCGGGTCGGCGTCGCCGGGTACGTACGGCGGGTTGGCGAGGATCACGTCGAAGACCTCGCCGGGCACCGGCGCGAACAGGTCGCCGCGGAGCACCCGCACCGGCAGGCGTCGCACGCGTGCGTTCAGCCGTGTGGTCAGAACCGCCCGCGCGGACACGTCCACCGCTACGACCTCGCAGCCGCCGCGGGCCGCCGCCATCGCGACCGCACCCGTCCCGGTGCCCAGCTCCAGCACCCGCGCGCCCGGCGGGACGTCGACCCCGCGCAGCGCCTCCGCCAGCAGCCGCGTGTCGGACTGCGGGCGGTACACCCCCGGCGGCCGCAGCAGCATCACCGGCCCGCCGTCCCCGCGGCCGGCGGGCGGCGCAGCGCCGACCGGCCAGACCGCCAGCGTTCCAGCAGGTGGCCGGCGAGGCGGTCCTCCAGCAGGACCGTGGCCCGCACTCCCAGCACCACGTCGGGCGCCAACTCCGGCTCGTCGGCGAGCAGCCCGCCGATCACGTCGTGCCGCAGCACCTGCTCATGGACGGCGTCGGCCTCGACGTGCTCGATGTAGAACAGGCGCGCCCGCGAGCCGCCGCCCAGCCGCTCCAGCGCCGCCGCCATCCGCCGCGCCGACGGCGCCGTCGTGATCTCCGCCGCCGCGAAGTGCCCCACCAGCGCGCCCCGCAGCGACCGCCGCAGCCCGAACAGCGACATCATGTTCACCGTCGCCAGCATCACCGCGGGCGCCGCGTCCACGTAGGCGCCGTAGGAGGAGTCGAGGCCGAGGTCGTCCAGCAGGTCGGCGTACAGGCCCTGATGGATCATCTCCGGACGGCCGCCGCCGAACTCGTCGTTCTCCACCGCCACCAGCGCCGTCTTCGCCCGGCCGCGCAACCGCGGCACGACCCAGGCGTGCGGGTCCGCCTCCTTCAGGTGGTAGACCGACCGCAGGGCCGCGTACTCCTGCAACTGCCACCATTCGCCCTCGTCCCGCAGGTGGTGGCTGACGCCTTGTCCGTCGACCGGCTCCGTCAGAAGTTCTTCCAGCGCCGCGTCCACGTCGGCGCCGGGGTCCGTGTTTCGGCGCAGGACGTCCAGGAACACCGCGTCCATCGCGCCGCGCAGGCGGAGCAGGCCGGCGTCCCACTCCCAGTCCGGGTCCACCCCGGCGAAGCCGCGGTAGTGCAGCTCGTAGCACATGTGCAGGGCCAGCTGCAGGTCCCCGCCGAGAGGGTCGGCGGACGCCACCGCATCGAGGGCGCCGAGCGCCCCGGGCGACCGGACGAGGGGGTCCGACGGCGGCGGGCCCGCGGCCAGTGCCTGGACCACCGCGTGCGACAGCGGTCCGCGCGCGGCGGGCAGCGTGGGGCTCGTCGCGCGCTCTGGGGACCGCTCGGCGAACGTGCCCGGAGCGTGTCCAACGGTCATGTCTCCTCCGCGACCTTGAGAACGTCCGATGCCCGGTACCCGCTCACACGCGTCCCATACGTCCGTTTTCTCCCACGACCGGGCGGCTAGCCCAGCTCATCGGCGGTGCACGCGGGCGAAGCGCCGGGTTCGGTCTGCCTCGCGAACATGTCCACCACCGCGCGGGAACCGGCCTGCCGGACGGTGCGGCGCTGCCGGTCCGTGCCCGTCCCGGCCCCGCGGACGCCCTCCACCAGGGCGATCACGGTGTCCAGATCGTCGAGTTCGCCAGCGCCGGGGCGGACGCGGTCCGAGCAGGTCGTCCATCAGCCGCCATGCCGGGACGGCCCGTCGCGTGAACGGGTCCAGGCCGGGGCCGTCCATCCCGTGGTGTGTCGCGTTCCACAACGCGGCGACACAGACCTGCGCGTCCACGTCCTTCGCCTCCCGCCCTGCCGCGAGAGACGTGCGAGGTGCGGCCGCCTGTTTGGTGTGAGGCCACAGGGGACATCTGGCCGCAGCCAGTGATGGGACTAAGTTCTCGCCGCAGACGGACCCCTCCGCCGTCGTCGCCGATGGCGCCGCCGGGACCGTCCGGCGGCAGGCCCGCAATGTCGAACACCTGCCGGATCGAGGTCACGGCCCCCAGCGGCTCGGCGTGCCGGTACGCCTCGGTGAACACGAGCGGCACGCGCGGATCGGTAGCCGCCCTCGGCGACCCGCTCCCTACCGCGGCGTCGCGGCTGCCGAAGGCGTCGCCGCCCTCGGCGGGCGGGACTTGGTCGACCGGCGTGTCGCCCGGGGCCGCGGTTTCTCGAACCGTTTCCTGCGCCGGGGCGGCGTCGGGCGGTTCCAGGACCGCGGCGATCTGCGCCCAGTCCAGCCCGGCCTCCTGTACGGCGCCGAGCAGTTTGGCCTCCAGCTGGTCCATGCCCAGCCGCGCGGCCTGCAGCACCACCAGGGCCGCGCCCAGGTCGGTGACGGTGGGCGGCTGCCACAACAGGGCCTCCACTCCCTTGCGGGACCGAGGCTCCGGGCGGCGAGGACGCTGGCAATGCCCGCAGCTCGAGGTTCTCTGATCGCTGTCTGACTTCCAGGTCAGACCCCTAGGGCCCTTTCCAACTGCGCCTTGGACATCTTGGAGCGGCCCTCGATCTTCTTCTTCCTGGCCTCGGCGTAGAGCTGTTCCTTCGTCCGGCCGCGCGGGCCGGGCCTGCCGGAGCGCTTTCCGCCGCGGTGCTGCGGAGAGACGTCCTGGACCGAGACCCTGCTCTTCTGCTTGGCCTCGCCCGTCCGCGCGCGGTTCTTGTTGACGGTCCGCGCGGCGATCTCCTCGGCGCGGCTCGTCCCAACGCCGCGCTTCTCCTGCGACTCCTTGATGTCCTGGTATTGGCGTTCGCGCTTCTTGCTCCACGCTCGCTGCGGCATCTCCGCCTCCTTGGACGAATGGACTCTCCGAGCCCTTCCCCGCCTGCCGACCTGAAACAGCCGCGCCATGCCCGCTCACGCGGCCGACCCCACTCACAAAGCCCGCTCATCTTCGGCCTGACCGGCGGCAAGTTCGGCTCCGACACCGGCGACCCCCATACCTCGACGCCCATCCTCTAACGGGGCTTCGGCGGCGCGGGGGAACTCACCTGGCCGCGGCCGAATGGGGCCTCGCCGAAGTGCCGGAGATGGTCGTCCACCACCCGTCGAAGGCGGGCCGCGCCCCGGCCGCCCGGCACCGTGGACTTGTCGACACGTTTCGCCTCTCGTCCGCGCTCGCCGACCCGTCCGTCGTCGGAGCCGCCTAGGCCCGGCTGGGCGAGCGGGGATCGACGTTTGTAGCGGGTGGCCGGGGTACTCGCCGACGCGCAGGACGCCCGAAGCGGAGGGAGGCGCTGATGCGCGCCGTAGTGATCAACTGCACGTTGAAGCGCTCGCCCGAGACCTCCAACACCGGGGCGCTCGCCGCGGTGGTGGAGGAGGCGCTGCGGGCCAGGGACGTCAAGGTCGAGAACATCCGCGCCGTGGACCTGGACATCCCGCCGGGTGTGGAGACCGATCTCGGCGAGGGCGACCCGTGGCCCACGGTTCACAGGTCACTGTTGGAGTCGGAGATCCTGATCCTGGCGTCGCCCACGTGGGCGGGCCAGCCGTCCTCGATCGCCCAGCGGGTCATCGAGCGGATGGACGCGATGCTGTCGGAGACCGACGACACCGGCCGCCCGGTCGCCTTCAACCGGGTCGCGGGCGTGATCGTGACGGGTAACGAGGACGGCGCCCACCACGTGATCAACAACCTGAGCGGCGCGCTCAACGAGTTCGGTTACACCATCCCGGGCCAGGCCTGGACGTACTGGAACCGGGGCCCTGGACCTGGCCCGAGCTACCTGGAGAGCGAGGAGGGACGGGACTGGTCGCACAGCACTGGACGAGCGATGGCCTCCAACCTGGTGGCCGTCGCCTCGGCCTTGGCCGCCGTCCCAATCCCGGCCCCGCCATCCTGACGGTCCCCCCGGCGACGTTGCAGAGGTGCCGTTGGGAAGCCTTGGCGTCCACGCCGTCGGCGGTCTGGCGTGACGGGTTGCGCCCGCCCTTCGCCTGTTCGTCGGACGGCCCCCTGGCGCCCTTGATCTTGGGCGCCCAGTGATCGCCGACCTTAGGTCCGAATCACTGAGACACCCGCCAACGGGCATGTCGCTGCAAGTCGGGGGATTGGAACCCGCCCTTCGGGTACCGCTCTCGTTTGAACCCCGACTAGGAGGTTGGTCATGGCCGAACAGACCGAGAACGTCGTGGACCTGCTGCAATCCCAGCATGAGGAGATCCGCCGGCTGGCATCCATCGTGGAGGAGAACCACGGGCAGGTGCGCAAGGACGCCTTTGACCGGCTGCGCGAGCTTCTCGCCGTGCACGAGACCGCCGAAGAGGAGGTGGTGCACCCGTTCGCCCGGCGCGCGATAGCCGACGGCGCCCGCGTCGTGGACAAGCGGCTGGAAGAGGAGCACGAGGCCAAGGGCGTCCTGTCCGAACTGGACAAGATGAATCCCGATTCGGCCGATTTCCAGGACATGTTCTCCAAATTCCACCGGGACCTGGAAGCACACGCCTCGCATGAGGAGAAAGAGGAGTTCCCGCGCATAGCCCGCGAGGCCACACCCGAGCAGTTGCACGGCATGGCCAAGGCTGTCAAGGCCGCCGAAGCGGTCGCCCCCACACATCCGCACCAGGGCGTGGAATCGCCCGCGAAGAACCTCGCGGTCGGCCCAATCGCAGCTATCGCCGACCGTGTCCGCGACGCTATCGGGAAGGTGCGAAGCCGATGACCGAACGCGAAGATGACCGGGACAAGCCGCTGGCAGATCGTCGCGCCGACGCGAACGCTCCCCAGGAGAGCGCCCCCGACTTCGCCGAAGAGCACACGCCGAGCCCCACCGATCCACCGGTCGCGCAGGCCGAGACCCCTGGCGGCGAGGACGACGGCTACAGCCCACAGACCGAGGTCCCCTAGACGATCGCGCAGGCCACCCCGGAGTACGTAGCGGCTCGGGCGTAGCGACGACCCGTCTTGCAGTCCAGGCCGGGCGCCTCGGTGGTCACGAAGATCCCCATGGCACCGGCATCAGTTCGTGCACCGCCGCGCGTCGTTCCCCCGAGCCAAGGACCGTGCCCATCGAGGCCCATCCCGCCGGTCGCCTGCAGTGGTGCGTATCGCGGGCGAGATCGACCAGCCACCGCCGCCGCTCTGCGCGAGAGCACGTTCCAGGGCCGCGGGCGTTCGCCCCGGCCGTGGCCCGGATGCTCGTCGTCTGGGGCTCCAGAGCGGCCCGCGACACGGTCTTGGTGACACCGGCCAGCGGCCCATCCCGCCTGACCAGCGACGCCCCCTCCCCCCGGCGCCCGCCCCGTCTGCTCGGTGGCGGGGCCTGACATCCAGCCCCCTCGACCGCTCGTTCTTGTCCTCCTCGATTACAGGTGACACACGATCTTCGGGACAGTTGCTGATGGGACGGCTTAATGAAGCCCTTTTGGCAGATAGAGCCGGGCTTTGTGATCGTTTGGCTCGTGGGCGACGGGTAAAGCAAGGACAAGATGCAGTGGTGAGGGAGGCAAGAGCCATGCTGGAGGGGTCCGCGCAGTCTTACTGGATGGCCTCGTCGAAGAGCCCGGAGTACCCGACGCTCACTGAGGACATTGAGGTGGACGTCGTGGTGATCGGCGGGGGCATTGCCGGAATCACCACTGCCTGGGAATTGACCCGGGCCGGCCGGCCCGCGATCGTCCTTGAGGCCGACCGGATCGTCGCGGGAGTCACCGGTTTCACAACGGGGAGGCTCTCAGCGCTGCACCCCTGGGTCTTCGCTCCGCTGCGCGAGTCTCTCGGCGCGAAGGCCGCCCAGCTCTACGCGCGTTCCCAACAGGAGGCAGTCGAGCACGCGGCCCAGATCGCCGACCAGCTCGGCATCCAGTGCGATCTGGAACGCCGTCCGTCCTACCTGTATGTCGAGCCTGCCGAGCGGGCGGACGATCTGAAGGCCGAGACCGCTGCCGTCCGGGATGCCGGGCTTCCTGCCGGCTTCGTGAACGAGACGTCCCTGCCGTACGACGTGGCCGGCGCGGTCAAGCTCGACAAGCAGATCCAGTTCCACCCGCGGCGCTATCTGCTGGGCCTCGCGCAGGACCTGGTCCGGGGCGGGGGCCGAATCTACGAGCACACCCGCGTCGTCGATCTGGTTCAGGGACGGCGGCACCGCCTCACCACCGATTCCGGCGTCACCGTGCTTGCCCGTGAGGTGGTCATCGCCACCCTCTTTCCGGTGTTCAGCCGGGCCTTGCTCGACTTCAGGCTCGTCCCTTTGCGAGAACTGGTCATCGCGGCGCCCATCGCCGAAGAGGACGACCCGGGCGCCATGTTCATCACCCGAGAGGACAACACCCGTTCGGTGCGGACCGCACCGTATGGGGAGGAGCAGCGGCTGCTGCTGATCACCGGTGAGTCGTTTGCGCCGGGAAGCGGCCAGACGGCCGAACGGCACAGGCTGCTCTTGAACTGGACCAGGCGGCATTTCAAGATCGGCGATATTCATTACTGGTGGGCGGCCCAGGACCTGGACACCACCGACAAGATCCCTTACGTGGGCCGCGTCGACGACAACCTCTACGTCGCCACCGGTTACGCGAGATCGGGTATGAGCCACGGCATCATGTCGGGCCGCTTGCTCGCCGGCCTGCTGACCGGCGAGGAACAACCGTGGACGGATCTCTATGCCCCCAGACGCAAACACCCGATCAGGGAGGCAGGTCCGGCCCTGAAGGTGGGCCTGTCCCACCTCCGCCGCCGGGTCACCGACCACGTCCGGGCCACGCGCACGCCCGTCTCCGAATTGAAGCCGGGGACGGGGACGGTCGCGCGTCTGCAGGGTCGCGTCTGTGCCACCTACCGCGACGACCACGGCACAACACATGTTCTGTCGGCCCGGTGCCCTCATTCGGGATGTCTGGTGACCTTCAACGACGTCGAGCGCGTCTGGGAATGCCCGTGCCACGGCTGCAGATTCGCCGCCGACGGGTCAGTTATTCAGGGGCCCGCAACAATGCCACTGGAAAGCTTAAAATGAGCGCCTGAACCCGCAGACAACACCCCCAAATCGAGTGGCGCTAATCTCGGAGCGTCAGCACTCTTTAGCTCGGCGGTGCGGGAAGCGGCGAATCGAGAAGAGCTCGTCGCCAGGGTCACCGCGGCGACCGGCAAACGTTCCTGGTCCGGCCGGGACGAGGTCCGGCTGACGTTCTTGGCCGCCCGAGCCTCGTCCGGATGGTGGCCGACAGCGGGGACGGGGTCGTTGGAGGTCGCCCATGGCGAGGGGCGGCAACCGGCGCTGGCTCTGCTCGGAGGCTCCTGGATGCGGCCGTGCCCCGGCCGGGTGGCCGGGGCGCGGTTGGGGTTAGTGGTGCCGGAGGGGGGGTGAACTGCGTCAGCGAGTCGGTGGCGCCCTTCAGGTCCGAGGGGTACATCCGGATCGGATAGGTGTCGTTGGTCAGCCAGCCCGGCAGCAGGTTCTGCTCGAACTTGCCGCCGAGGTCCTCGCTGGGGCCGCCGGCCAGCGAGTCCACCCCGCGCATGCCGAGTGGGGTGGCCTGGTGCACGGCCCGCCGGACCGGGACGAAGGTGAAGGTGAACCTGTCCGGCGAGTCGGCCCGGATCGGATGGCTGGACGCGTCCACGATGCCCGCGCCGCCGTCGGCGGGTTCGGCCGCCCGGCCGGACGCCCGCTTGCGGGTCAGGTCCATCTGGAAGAGCCGGTCGTCGGCGTGGACCCAGCCGTTGACGAAGAAGAGGTCGTGGGCGTTCTTCGCCCTGATGTGGGGGACGCCGTCGACATCGCGCACGACGAATGCGGGGTTACGCAGACCGGGTACGGCCACGCGCGTGGTGTCGTCCGCGTGCACCGTTGTGGCCGGTGCCGCGACCAGCAGACCGGCTGCGAGTAGGCCGGCCGAGAAGAGAGCGGTGCGCGATCTGCGCATCGGGTGCTCCTTACCCTCGAAGAAGGACGTGCTGCCCGCCATGGGTGGGCCGCTGCCGGTCCCCCCTCGGACCAACACTCTTCGTCCGAGGGGGCGGGATGGATGAAAGGTGAGCGGACCGGCCGTCAGCGCTCATGCTGAAGGCTCGACCCTGGGTCAGCGTCGACCAGGCCGGGGTGCCTTCCAGGCTTGGGGACGCAGGGGCTCGTCGAGTTCGACGCGTCCGGCGAGGTTGTCGACGAGGCCGACGAGGCCGGCGAACGCGCATTCGGTGACCAGGTCCAGCAGCTCGGCGGGTTGGAGCCCGGCGTCCAGTGCCCGCTGGACGACCGCCTCGGCCACGGCGCCGCGGTCGATCACCACCGCGCGGGCGAAGGCGTACACGGCCGCGTGCACGGCGTCGCGGGGTTCGGACCCGCCGCGCATCGCCTCGATGTCCTGCGGATCCACGCCCAGGCGGGCGAGGACCGTCGAATGGAAGGCCACCCCGTAGGCGTTGTCGACGGCGACGCCCACGGCGACTCCGGCGATCTCCCGGTGCACCGCGTCGAAGGAGGCGTCGCCGACGGCGCGCCGCAGCCCGTCGAAGCCCGCGAGCAGGACCGGGCTGGCGGCGATCGTGGCCGCCAGGTTCGGGACGAAGCCGAGGTCGGCCTCGATGCCGTCGAGGATCGTCCGGGACGCGGGCGGCGCGGTCTCCGGTGAGAGGATCGGAAGGCGCATCACAGCTCCTTGGAGTTCGGATGATGGGCCGACCTTCTCCCGCTCCGGCGTCCGTTCACGATTCCCTCGCGGGGAAGGGCCGCGAAGCACGGGCGGCCGTAAGGTCGCCTCATGTCCGATCCGACGTCCCCCGGCTTTGGCGCCCTGGTCCGGTACTGGCGGCGGGTGCGGGCGATGAGCCAGCTCGATCTCGCCTCGGCCGCGATGACCACCCCGAGGCATATGAGCTTCCTGGAGACCGGCCGGTCGAATCCGAGCCGCGAGATGGTGCTGCGGCTGGCGGGCGCGCTCGACGTCCCGCTGCGCGACCGGAACGGCCTGCTGCTGTCGGCCGGCTTCGCTCCGCTGTTCCCGCACCGCGGGCTTGAGGACTCGGCGCTCGACCGGGTCACCATGGCGATCGGACGGATGCTCGACCAGCACGAGCCGTTTCCCGCCGTCGTCCTGGACCGCGGCTGGAATCTCGTGCGCGCCAACGATGGCGCGGCGCGGCTGTTCGGGGCGCTGTTCGCTCCCGGTCCGGTTCCCGGCGACGCGAACGTCCTGCGGCTGATCCTTGAACCGGGCCCGGTCCGGGACGGCATCGCCAACTGGACGGAGGTCGTCCCGGCGCTGCTCGAACGCGCCCGCCGCGAAGCCGTGGGCGGCGTTCTCGACCTGGCGACCGCTGAGCTGGTGCAGGAACTGCGGGCGCGTCCGGAGGTCGAGGCCCTCATCACGGCGCCGCGCATGATCGAGCCGCTGATCCCGGTCGTGGACGTGCATTTCCGCATCGGCGGCGAATACCTGCGGTTCTTCTCGATGGTGTCCAGCATCGGCACGCCCGCGGACGTCACCGCGCAGGAACTCCGCGTCGAGGCGTTCTTCCCCTCCGACGACGGGACCGCCCGCCGCTGGCAGCCGCGAACACGACCCTGACCAGGCCGTCCGGTCAGTTAAATGTGTTTCTTGTTGTCCGGGGTTAGGCGCCCGGGCGGGGGGTACCGGTGGATATTGGTGGGTTCGCGGCGGCGGCGACGTTGAGGGTCGTGCCGCCGGTGGGCCTCAAGGGGTGTTCGCTCCGGACCTTGGTGTCGCCCTGGTCTGTGTAGATCTCCGGATCGGGTGAGGTCGTGATGGTGTCCAAGTGGCCAGGCTCTTTGGGCGTTTCTGCCGGCGCGGGTGCTCGGGCGGCTGCGGATGCGTCGGCCGGGGATGCGCGGTTAGAGGTAGCGGTCAGTGCCGAGCGGTGGGATGCGCTGGCTGAGGCCGCCGCGTTGACCGGGATAAGCGTCGCCGAGTATGTGGATCGGGCGGTGGCCGACCGGGCCCGGCGGGATCTGACGTCCACGACCGGTGAGCCTGGGCAGGGC
>NZ_VCKW01000155.1 GCF_005889715.1 Actinomadura soli | reverse complement strand
GCGCCGCCCCCAAGATCAGCACCAGCCCAGCCCGCACCGCCGCCTGATCATCCGCGACCAGCACATCGATCATGACGCCTCCGTGAACTGCTGGTCGACCGGCAGCTCGGCGTGGACGCGCCACCGCCCGGCATCCGGTCCCGCGTCGAACTCCCCGGCCAGCATCACCGCGCGCTCGCGCATCCCCACCAGCCCGCTGCCCGTGCCGGGCAGCCGCGCCGCGTCCGCCCCGAGCGGGCTCAGCACGTCGATCACCACGCTCCGCCGGGTGTACTCGACGCGGACGTCGGCGCTGCCCGGACCGGCGTGCTTCAGCGCGTTCGTCAGCGCCTCCTGCACGATCCGGTACGCCGCCAGTTCCACCGCGGCGGGCAGCTCGGGCGGCTCCCCGGCGACCTCCAGCCGCGCCGACAGGTCGGACCGCGCCGTGTGCCGGACGAGCCGTCCGAGCTCGGCCAGCCTCGGCCGCGCCGCCGGATCCTCGCCGCCGTCCCCGTCCCGCAGCAGCCCGATCATCCGGCGCATCTCGGCGAGGCCCTGGACGCTGTTCTCCCGGATGACCTCCATGGCCCGCTCGACCCCCTCCCGGTCGAGGCCGGGCACCTTCAGCACGGCGGACGAGTGCAGCGCCACGGCGCTCAGGTGGTTGGCGATCACGTCGTGCAGCTCGCGCGCCATCCGGGCCCGCTCGGCGTTCACGGCGGCCCGCCGGTCGAGCTCGGCCAGCCGCGCCACCTGCTCGGCCCGCTCCCGCTCCGCCTCGGCCCGCCGCCGCTCCGCCTCCGCCCGGAACCGGTGCTCCCGGACGGCCATCGCCGTCAGCACCGGCGCGACCCACACCACCCCCGCGACCGACCCGCCGACGACGCCGACGGCGAGGTCGCGCAACCCGATCCCGGTGCCGATCGCCACGGCCACCGTCGCCACCACGGTGATGCCGAGCAGCCACTCCGCCGTCCGGCGCCGCCCGTAGAGGCTCGCCGCGTACAACGCGTCCCCGTAGATCATCGCGGTGGCGATGCTCGGGCCCATCAGCACGTCCGCGAAGTTGAACGGCGTCGCCACCGCCAGCGCGGTCAGCGGCGCCGTCCGCCGCAGCAGCAGCGCCGCGGACAGCCCGAGCAGCGGGACGAGGCGCACCCACGCCGACGGGTCCCAGTCCTCCGACCACGTCGAGTAGCCGTGCACGGAGAGCAGGAGCAGCCCGCCGGCCAGCGCGGCCGCGGCGACGAGCGCATCCTTGCGGGTGGTGAGCCTGTGCACACGTCCATCTCAGCATCCCCGCGCGAGAACCTCGTCCACCGGGACGACGAGGCCGCGTACATCCTTCGAACGACCCCGGAGCCCGGGGCGCGGCCTTCGTCGGGTCAGACGTTGAAGCCGAGGGCGCGGAGCTGGTCGCGACCCTCGTCGGTGATCTTGTCGGGGCCCCACGGCGGGAGCCACACCCAGTTGATCTTGACGTCCTTGACCATGCCCTCCAGGGCGCTGTGGGCCTGGTCCTCGATCACGTCGGTGAGCGGGCAGGCGGCGCTGGTGAGGGTCATGTCGAGGGTCGCGACCTCGTCGGCGAGGTTGACGCCGTACACCAGGCCGAGGTCGACGACGTTGATGCCGAGCTCGGGGTCGACGACGTCCTTGAGGGCCTCAAGGATGTCCTCCTCCGGGACGGCCGTGCCGGTGGTTTCGGTCATGATGCCTCTCCGAGTGCGCGGGCGGTCGCGTCCTTCCACGCCATCCAGGCGAGCAGGGCGCATTTGATGCGGGCGGGGTACTTGGAGACCCCGGCGAAGGCGATGGCGTCCTCGAGGACGTCCTCGTCGGGCTCGACGTCCTGGCCGCGCGACTGCATCAGCGTGAGGAACTCCTCGCCGACCGCCATCGCCTCCTTGACGGACTTCCCGATGACCAGGTCCGACATCACCGACGCGCTGGCCTGGCTGATCGAGCAGCCCATCGCGTCGTAGGACACGTCGGCGACCGTGGCGTCCTGGCCCTCGCCGTCCAGGTGGACGCGCAGCGTCACCTCGTCACCGCAGGTCGGGTTGACGTGGTGCGCCTCGCCCTCGAACGGCTCACGCAGCCCCTTGTGGTGGGGGTTGCGGTAGTGGTCCAGGATGACCTCCTGGTACATCCCCTCCAGGTGCATGTGGTCCTCTCCAAGGCTCGTTCGCTACAACAGGGCGGGTCTCAGGGCTGTTCCTCAGGGCGTGCCGAAGAACTTCTGGGCCTGCCTGACCCCGTCGGCGAGGACGTCGATGTCGCCGAGGGTGTTGTAGAGGTAGAACGTCGCGCGGGTCGTCGCCGGGATGCCGAAGCGGCGGCAGATCGGCCAGGCGCAGTGGTGGCCGACGCGGACCGCGACGCCCAGGTCGTCGAGGACTTGGCCGACGTCGTGCGGGTGGATGCCGTCGACGGTGAACGACACGGCGCCGCCGCGGGCCTCGGTGGTGCCGGGGCCGATGATCCGCACGCCGGGGATCTCGGTGAGCCGCTCCAGCGAGTAGCCGACGAGGGCCTCCTCGTGCGCGTGGACGCGGTCCATGCCGATCTCGGCGAGGTACTCGCAGGCGGCGCCGAGGCCGATCGCCTGCGCGGTCATCGGGACGCCGGCCTCGAACCGCTGCGGCGGCGGCATGAAGGTGGTCTCCTCCATCCGGACGATCTCGATCATGGAGCCGCCGGTGATGAACGGCGGCATCACTTCGAGCAGTTCGTTCCGGCCCCACAGCACGCCGATGCCGGTCGGGCCGAGCATCTTGTGGCCGGAGAAGGCGAGAAAGTCGACGCCGAGCCGCGCGACGTCCACGGGCTGGTGCGGCACCGACTGGGCCGCGTCCAGCAGGACGAGGGCGCCGACGGCGTGGGCGCGCTCCGCGATCCGCTCGATCGGGGGGACGGTGCCGAGGACGTTCGACTGGTGCGTCAGCGCGACGATCTTCGTACGCTCGTTGACGAGGTCGTCGAGGTGCTCCAGGTCGAGCCGGCCGTCGTCGGTGATGCCGAACCAGCGCAGGGTGGCCCCGGTCCGCAGGCAGAGCTGCTGCCACGGGACGAGGTTCGCGTGGTGCTCCATCTCCGACACCACGACCTCGTCGCCGGGGCCGATCGCGAACCGCTCGGCCTCCGGGCCGGCGGTGGCGGCGTTGCTCATCGCGTACGCGACCAGGTTGATGGCCTCGGTGGCGTTCTTGGTGAACACGACCTCGGTGGTGGAGGCGCCGATGAACCGGGCGATGGACGCGCGGGCCTTCTCGTAGCCCTCCGTCGCCTCCTCGGCGAGCTGGTGCGCCCCGCGGTGCGGCGCCGCGTTGTGGCGCTCGTAGAACCCGCGCTCCGCCTCCAGGACCTGGACGGGCTTCTGCGACGTCGCGCCCGAGTCGAGGTACACCAGCGGGCGCCCGCCGCGGACCGTGCGCTGCAGCAGCGGGAAGTCCTTCTTCAGCTCCTCCGGCAGCAGGTTCGCGCTTGGCTGCGGGGGGGCGCCCCCCCACACCCCCCGGTTCGCTTCGCTCAGAGTCATAGTGACGCGCCCGCCTTCGCGTACTTCTCGTAGCCCTTGTCCTCCAGCTCGTCGGCCAGCTCGGGGCCGCCCTCGGCGACGACGCGGCCGCCGGAGAACACGTGCACGAAGTCGGGCTTCACGTAGCGGAGGATGCGCGTGTAGTGGGTGATGAGCAGGACGCCGGTGTCGCCGGACGCGAACCGGTTCACGCCCTCGGCGACGACCTTGAGGGCGTCGACGTCCAGGCCGGAGTCGGTCTCGTCCAGGACGGCGACCTTCGGCTTGAGCATCTCCAGCTGGAGGATCTCGTGCCGCTTCTTCTCGCCGCCGGAGAAGCCCTCGTTGAGGCTGCGCTGCGCGAACGACGGGTCGATGGACAGGTCCTGCATCGCCTGCTTCATGTCCTTGGCGAACTCGCGGAGCTTCGGGGCCTCCCCGCGGACCGCGGTGACGGCCGAGCGCAGGAAGTTGGAGACCGACACGCCGGGCACCTCGACCGGGTACTGCATCGCCAGGAACAGCCCGGCGCGGGCGCGCTCGTCGACCGACATGGCGAGGACGTCCTCGCCGTCGAGCGTGACGGAGCCGGACGTCACCTCGTACTTCGGGTGCCCGGCGACCGCGTAGGCGAGGGTGGACTTGCCGGAGCCGTTCGGCCCCATGAGCGCGTGGGTCTCGCCGGCCTGCACGGTCAGGTCGACCCCGCGCAGGATCTCCTTCGACCCGTCGGAGCCGTCGCCGACGGAGACGTGGAGGTCGCGGATCTCTAGCGTGGCCATGGTGCGTGTTGTCCCTTTGTCGTGGGGTCAGTCGTCGGCGGCGAGCGAGACGTAGACGTCGCCGTCCTCGACCTTGACCTTGTATGTGGCGACCGGCTGCGTGGCCGGAGGGTTGGTGGGCTTGCCGGTGCGCAGGTCGAAGCACGACCCGTGCAGCCAGCACTCGATGGTGCCGTCGTAGATCTCGCCTTCCGACAGCGAGACCTCGGCGTGGGAGCAGATGTCGTTGAGGGCGTACACGTCGCCGCCGCTGCGGGCGATGGCGACGGGCGTGTCGCCGACCTCGACGGCGAGCGCCCCGTCCGCGGGGACGTCGTCCAGCGCGCACACCTTCAGGTACGTCATCGGGCGGCCCCCCGGTCGAGCTCGGCCTCGATGGCCTCGTGCACCTTCTCCCGCACCTCGGGGACCTCGATGCGCTCGATCAGCTGGCCCAGGTAGCCCCGGACGACCATGCGGCGCGCGTCGTCGAACGTGATGCCGCGGGCCTGGAGGTAGAACAGGTGCTCGTCGTCGAGGCGGCCGGACGCCGAGGCGTGCCCGGCGCCGGCGACCTCGCCGGTGAGGATCTCCAGGTTCGGGACGGAGTCGACCCGCGTCCCGTCGGTGAGGACGAGGTTGCGGTTCAGCTCGTAGGTGTCGGTGCCCTCCGCCTCCGCGCGGATGATCACGTCGCCGATCCAGACGGCGTGGGCGTCCTGGTCCTGCAGGGCGCCGCGGTAGTCGACGCGGCTGCGGCAGTTCGGGACGGCGTGGTCGACGAGGAGGCGGTGCTCCAGGTGCTGGCCGCCGTCCACGAAGTACACGCCGTACAGCTCGGCGTCGCCGCCGGGCCCCTCGTAGGCGACGGACGGGGAGATCCGCACGACGTCGCCGCCGAGCGAGATGTTGTGCGAGACGAACCGGGCGTCGCGGCCGAGGCGGGCGTGCTGGTGGGACACGTGGACGCTGCCGTCCGCCCAGTCCTGCAGGCTGATGACCGAGAGGCGGGCGCCGTCGCCGACGACGAACTCGACGTTGTCGGCGTACGTCGCGGGGCCGCGGTGCGTCAGCACGACGGTGGCCTGCGCGAACGGCTCCACGATCACGGTGGTGTGGCCGTAGGCGGCGGCCGACGCGTCCTCGCCGCGCAGCCGCAGCACGGTCGGCGCCGACGCGACGGCCTCCTTCGGCACGGTCACGACGGTGGCCTGCGCGAACGAGTTCCACGCCTGCGCGCTGACCCGGTCGGACGGGACGTACGCCGTGCCGAGCCGCGCGTCGTCGCGCCCGACGGTCTCGACGGTCACCTCCGGCGCCGCCTCCACCTCGACCAGGACCTTGCCGTCGGCGTCGGCGGTGCCGTTGTGCAGGCCGCGGAGGCGGCGCAGCGGCGTGAACCGCCACTCCTCCTCGCGGCCGGTAGGAACGTCGAAGTCGCCGACGTCGTACGACGCCTTGTCGTGCAGCGTCGAGAGAGGCTTGACATCGAGCCCCATCAGCCGACGGCTCCTTCCATCTGCAGCTCGATGAGCCGGTTCAGCTCAAGGGCGTACTCCATGGGCAGCTCGCGCGCGATCGGCTCGACGAACCCGCGCACGATCATCGCCATCGCCTCGTCCTCGGTGAGGCCGCGGCTCATCAGGTAGAACAGCTGCTGCTCGGACACCTTGGAGACGGTGGCCTCGTGGCCCATCTCGACGTCGTCCTCGCGGACGTCGACGTACGGGTAGGTGTCGGACCGGCTGATCTGGTCGATGAGCAGCGCGTCGCACTTCACGGTGGACTTGCTGTGCTCGGCGCCCTCCTGGATCTGCACCAGCCCCCGGTAGGAGGTGCGGCCGCCGCCGCGCGCCACCGACTTGGAGATGATGCTGGAGGACGTGTTCGGCGCGGCGTGCACCATCTTGGCGCCGGCGTCCTGGTGCTGGTCCTCGCCCGCGAACGCGATCGACAGGGTCTCGCCCTTGGCGTGCTCGCCGAGCAGGTACACCGCCGGGTACTTCATGGTGACCTTGGAGCCGATGTTGCCGTCGACCCACTCCATGGTCGCGCCCTCGTAGGCGACGGCGCGCTTGGTCACCAGGTTGTAGACGTTGTTGGACCAGTTCTGGATGGTCGTGTAGCGGACGCGGGCGTCCTTCTTCACGACGATCTCCACGACGGCGGAGTGCAGCGAGTCCGACTTGTAGATCGGAGCGGTACAACCCTCGACGTAGTGGACGTACGAGCCCTCGTCGGCGATGATCAGCGTCCGCTCGAACTGCCCCATGTTCTCGGTGTTGATCCGGAAGTACGCCTGGAGCGGGATCTCCACGTGCACGCCCGGCGGGACGTAGATGAACGAGCCGCCCGACCACACGGCGGTGTTGAGCGCGGCGAACTTGTTGTCGCCGACGGGGATCACCGAGCCGAAGTACTCCTGGAAGATCTCCGGGTGCTCGCGCAGGCCGGTGTCGGTGTCGAGGAAGATGACGCCCTTCTCCTCAAGGTCCTCGCGGATCTTGTGGTAGACGACCTCCGACTCGTACTGCGCGGCGACGCCCGCGACGAGGCGCTGCTTCTCCGCCTCGGGGATGCCGAGCTTGTCGTAGGTGTTCTTGATGTCCTCGGGCAGCTCCTCCCAGGAGCCGGCCTGCTGCTCGGTGGAGCGGACGAAGTACTTGATGTTGTCGAAGTCGATCGCCGACAGGTCGGAGCCCCAGGTGGGCATCGGCTTCTTGTCGAACAGCCGCAGCCCCTTGAGGCGGAGGGCGAGCATCCAGTCGGGCTCGTCCTTCTTGCCCGAGATGTCGCGGACGACGTCCTCGTTCAGGCCGCGCCGCGCCGAGGCCCCGGCCTCGTCGGAGTCGGCCCAGCCGAACTTGTACTTGTCGAGCCCCTCCAGTTCGGGGTGGGCTGCCGTAGTCATAGGGAGGTCCCTCCGGACTCCTCGTCATGTGTTTCTTTTCGTTCCGCGTCACCGGATCCGCATAGGGAGCGGGGGCTGACGTGGGTGGTGCATATGCCGTCGCCGTGGGCGATCGTGGCCAGCCGCTGGACGGGGGTGCCCAGCAGGCGGCTGAACGCCTCGGTCTCGGCCTCGCACAGCTGCGGGAACTCCGCGGCGACGTGCGCGACAGGGCAGTGGTGCTGGCACAGCTGCTCGCCGCCGCCCGGCTGGGGCGCCTTGGCCGCGGCGGCCGCGTAGCCGTCGCCGGACAGCGCCTCGGCGAGCGTGCGGACCCGCTGGTGGGGCGGGGCCTGCTGCACGACGGGCCGGTAGCGGCGCTCCAGATCGGCGACCTGGCGGCGGGCGAACTCGGCGACCGCGTGGTCGCCGGCCGTCTCGGCGATGAACCGCAGCGCGCTGGTCGCCAGGTCGTCGTAGGCGTGCACGAACGCGTTGCGCCCGGCGTCGGTGATCGCGAACCATTTGGCGGGACGTCCCCGGCCGCGCCGGGCCTGCGGCGTCCTTGCCTTGCGGACCTCGATCATGCCGTCTGCCAGCAGCGCGTCCAGGTGCCGGCGGATCGCGGCGGGCGTGAGGCCGACGCGCTCTCCCAGCGTGGACGCCGTGACCGGGCCGTGTTCGAGGATGAGCCGGGCCACCCGCGCGCGCGTGTCACGCTCGGTGTGGCCGGGCGCGGACGGCACGCCGAGGGACCGCGCGGTGGCGGCCTCTGCGCTGGTCCGATCCTCGCTCACGTTTTTCACAACATCAGTGTGCCGTAATTCCTTCCCCGCAAACACCGGTTTCCCGATGTCGTGCCTCACGCAGGCAAGCCTTACCTAACCTGCCCCTTCACGGGCGGGAGCGGCGCCGCGCGGCATGAGGAGCACCGGGCAGGACGCGGCCCGGAGGATTTTTCCGGAGCTCTCCCCGAGGAAGACCTTGCGCAGCGGCCCGTCATGGCTGGAGAGGCAGGCCAGCACCTCGCCCGGCAGCATATCGACGGTGCCGAGGGTCTTGGCGATGCCGGTGCCGACGGCCGCCAGCCGCTCCACCGGCGTCCCGCCGCCGAACCGGCCGGCGGCGTCGCGCAGGTCCTCGTCGGCCTGGGCCAGCTGGCGGTCCAGCACGCCGCCCGCGTCCTTGAACTTCGCCGCGATGCCGGGCGGCCGCAGCACGAGGGTGAGGAGCCGTATCGGCACCCCCAGCGCGGCGGCGATCTCGGCGGCGGCGGACAGCGGGCCGTCCGCGTCCTTGCGGCGCCAGTACGCGACGGTCATCCGCTCGAACCGGCCTGGCGGATCATCGGCGTAGCCGCGCGGGGCCAGCAGGACGGGGACGGGCGAGCCGTGCAGGAGCTGGTCGGCGGTGCTTCCGATGGCGATCCGCCCGCGCCGCCCGCGCGGGGCGGAGCCGATGACGATCAGGTCGGCGCCGACGGCCCTGGCGACCTCGATGAGCCCGCGCCCGCTGCCCCGATGGGAGTGGACGCGCAGCGTGACGTCCGATTCCGGGACGTCGGACCCGGTGAGCCTCCGGGCGGCCTCCGCGAGCGCCGCCTGCGACTCGCCCTTGAGGTAGGCGGCCCATTCGGCGTCGACGGAGCCGGGGCCGCGCGCCGGCCACGGCGGCGGATGGACGTTCGCGACCACCAGCGGCGCGCCCGCCGCCCGGACGACCAGCGCCGCCAGCGCGAGCGCGTCGGCGCCGCGGTCGTCGGACGAGTAGCCGACCAGGACCCTCATGGCGTCCCCCTTCCCGCGGCCGCGTCCGCCAGCCGGGAGTGGCGGCGGCCGTATAGGAAGTACGCGGCCAGGCCGACGAGGGTCCACAGCAGGAACACCGTCCACGTCACCCCGCCCAGGCCGACCATGAGGTACACGCAGAACCCGACGCCGAGGAGCGGCGTCAGCGGGTAGAGCGGGGTCCGGAAGCTGCGCGGCAGGTCGGGGCGGGTGCGGCGCAGGACGATGACCCCGATGCTGACCAGGGCGAACGCGAACAGCGTGCCGATGCTGGTGGCGTCCACCAGGCGGCCGAGCGGGATCGCGGCGGCAAGGATCGAGATGAACGCCGCCACGATGAGGGTGTTGGCGACCGGGACGCGGCGTCCGGGGCTCACCTTCTGGAACACGTCCGGGACGAGCCCGTCCCGCGACATCGCGAACAGGATGCGGGTCTGCCCGTACATGACGGTGAGGACGACGCTGGCGATGGCGATCACCGCGCCGAGCGACAGGATCATGGACGGCCACGTCCGCCCGGTCGCCTCGTCCAGCACCGCCGCCAGCGACGCCTCCGAGCCGCTCAGGTCGAACCGCTCCCAGTGCATGGCGCCGACCGCGGCCAAGCCGACCAGCACGTAGATCACGGTGACGATGACCAGCGAAAGGATGATCGCGAGCGGCAGGTCGCGCCGCGGGTTCCTGGCCTCCTCGCCGGCGGTGGAGGCGGCGTCGAAGCCGATGTAGGAGAAGAACACCTTGGACCCGGCGGCGCTGATCCCGGCCCAGCCCATCGGCGCGAACGGGCTCAGGTTCCCCGAGTCGAACGCGGTGAACGCGACCGCGCAGAAGAACAGCAGCACGGCGATCTTCAGGAACACCATGATCGTGTTGGCGGTGGCGCTCTCGGACGTCCCGCGCAGCAGCAGGAACGTCGCGAACATCACCACGACGACGGCGGGCAGGTTGACGATCCCGCCCTCGCCCGGCGGGCCGCTCAGCGCCGCCGGGATCGTGAACCCGGCCGCGTCGCCGGAGAACTCGTTGAGGTAGGAGCCCCAGCCGACCGCGACGGCCGACACCGACACGGCGTACTCCAGCAGCAGGCACCAGCCGCAGACCCACGCGACCAGCTCCCCGAGCGTGGCGTAGGAGTAGGAGTAGGACGACCCGGAGACCGGGATGGTCCCGGCCAGCTCGGCGTACGACAGCGCCGAGAACAGCGCGGTGACGGCGGCGAGGACGAACGACAGCACGACCGCCGGCCCGGCCAGCGGAACCGCCTCGCCGAGGACGACGAAGATCCCGGTGCCGAGGGTCGCGCCGACGCTGAAGAAGGTGAGCTGCAGGAGGCTCATCGTCCGCTTCAGCTCGCCGCCCTCGCCCTGCCCGCCCTCGGCGACGATCCGGTCGACCGGCTTCGTCCGCAGCAGGCTCCGCGCGAACGAGACCGGCGCGGCCTCCGTGCCGGTCTTCACAGGGTGCTCGCCAGCGGCCAGGTCGCGTTGGGGGTGACGATCGTCCCGGCGGTGCCTTCGAGGATCTCCACGCACTGGTCGAGCAGCCCGATCGCGGCCATGTCGCCCGTGCGTTCCACGAAGCCCGCCACCGCCTCGACCTTCGGGCCCATCGACCCGGCGGGGAAGTCCTCGGCGCGCAGCTCGTGCGGGGTCGTGTGGGTGATCTCCTCCTGGTCCGGGCGGCCGAAGTTCCGCATGACGCGCGGGACGTCGGTGAGGATCAGCAGGGCGTCCGCGTCCATGCTCTCGGCCAGGACGGACGCGGTGAGATCCTTGTCGATCACCGCCTCGACGCCCTCCAGCCGCCCGACGTCGTTGCGGAACACCGGGACGCCGCCGCCGCCCGCGCAGACCACGACCGTCCCGAGCCGGACCAGCTCCCTGATCAGCCGGGTCTCGATCACCCGCTGCGGGCGCGGGGACGGGACGACGCGGCGCCAGCCGTCGCCGTCCTGGCGGACCGTCCAGCCGTACTCGGCGGCGAGCTTCTCCGCCTCGTCCCGGTCGTAGACCTGGCCGACGAACTTGGTCGGGTCCTCGAACGCCGGGTCCACCGCCGACACCAGCGTCTGGTTGATCATCGCCATGACCTGGCGGCCGGGCAGCGCGTTCTGCAGCGCCTGCAGCATCCAGTAGCCGATCATGCCCTGCGTCTCGGCGCCGATCGTGTCCAGCGGGTACGGGCGGGTCAGGTTCGGGTCGTTGACGCTCTCCAGCGCCAGCACCCCGACCTGCGGCCCGTTCCCGTGCGTGACGATCAGCTCGTGCCGCTCGGCGAGCGGCGCCAGCGCCCGCACGGCCCGGTCGACGTTGCGGCGCTGCAACCAGGCGTCCGGTGTCTCGCCGCGCTTGACCAGCGCGTTCCCCCCGAGCGCGACGACCACGCGCATCGTGCCCCCTCCCCTGTCCGGCCCGCGCCCCGGCCGTCAGCCGAGCGTCGCGACCATGACCGCCTTGATGGTGTGCATCCGGTTCTCCGCCTCGTCGAACACGATCGAGGCGGCCGACTCGAACACGTCCTCGGTGACCTCCACGCCCTCCATTCCCGTCTTCCGGTAGATCTCCTCCCCCACGGCGGTCTCCCGGTTGTGGAGGGCGGGGAGGCAGTGCATGAACTTCACGTCCGGGTTGCCGGTCGCCCGCATGACCTCGGCGTTGACCTGGTAGGGGCGCAGCAGCGCGATCCGCTCGTCCCAGACGTCGGCGGGCTCGCCCATCGACACCCACACGTCGGTGATGACGAAGTCGGCGCCTCGCACGCCCTCCTGGACGTCCTCGGTGAAGGCGATGTCCGCGCCGGTCGTGGCGGCGACCGCGGTGGACGGCTTGACGACCGTCTCCTCGTCCGGCCAGAGGGCCCGCGGCGCGACGATGCGGACGTTCATGCCCAGCAGCGCACCGGCCGCGACGTACGAATGGCCCATGTTGTTGCGGGCGTCGCCCAGGTAGGCGTACGTGACGTCCCGCAGGGGCTTGTGGCTGTGCTCGCGCATGGTGAGCATGTCGGCGAGCATCTGCGTCGGATGCCACTCGTCGGTCAGCCCGTTCCACACCGGGACGCCCGCGTACTCGGCCAGTTCCTCGACGAGCCTCTGGCTGGAACCCCGGTACTCGATGCCGTCGTACATCCGTCCCAGGACGCGCGCGGTGTCCTTCATCGATTCCTTGTGGCCGATCTGGGTGCCGCCAGGGTCCAGGTAGGTCACGTGGGCGCCCTGGTCGTGCGCGGCGACCTCGAAGGCGCAACGGGTCCTGGTGGACGTCTTCTCGAAGATCAGCGCGATGTTCTTGCCGGTCAGCGCCGGGTTCTCCGCCCGGCTGTACTTGGCCGCCTTCAGCTCGGCCGCCAGGTCGAGCAGGAACCCGAACTCCCTGGGCGTGAAGTCGAGCTCCTTGAGGAGGCCGCGCCCGCGAAGGTTGAACGCCATCGGTCTCTCCTTGCAGGTCGCGGGCGTCAGGCGTCCCGCTCGACGGGGCAGGACATGCAGCGCGGGCCGCCGCGCCCCCGGCCCAGCTCGCTGCCGCGGATCGTGATGACCTCGATCCCGTTCCGCCTCAGATGGTTGTTGCTCGTCGCGTTGCGCTCGTAGGCGACGACGACGCCCGGCGACACGGCGAGGACGTTGGAGCCGTCGTCCCACTGCTCGCGCTCGGCGGCGAACACGTCCTGCGTCGGGGTGAGGACCTTGATCGCGTCCAGCCCGAGGGCCGCCGCGATCACCCGGTCCATGTCCTCCGGCGGATGGTCGGTGATCTTCAGCTCCTTCTCGGTGTCGCCCGGCTCGATGGTGTGGGACGGCAGCATCCCCATCCCCGCGTACCTGGTGAACACGCCGTGGTCGACCATCGTCAGGACGGTGTCCAGATGCATGAACGCCCGCTTCTGCGGCATCCGCAGCGCGACGATCCGGCCGCACGAGCCCGCCGCGAACAGCGACTGCGCGAGCATCTCCACGGCCTGCGGCTGCGTCCGCTCGCTCATCCCGACCAGGACGGCGCCGTTCCCGATGACCAGGACGTCCCCGCCCTCCAGCGTCGCCGGGGCCATCTCCATGCCCCTGTTCCAGACGTGGAAGCCGTGCTCGGCGCCGGGCCTGCCGTAGCCGCCGGCGAACAGCGGATGCCACCGGTAGATGGCCTCCATGTTCACCGTCTCGCGCATCCGCGCCTTCTTGCGCATCGTGTTGATCGACACGCCGTCGTAGATCCAGCAGGAGGTGTCGCGGGTGAACAGGTGGTTGGGCAGCGGCGGCAGGATGAAGCCGTCCAGCGGGACGGAGTGGAACGCGATCGACGCCGGCTCCGGCATCCGCTCCAGCATCTCCCGCTTGGTGATCCCGCCGATGAGGAAGGCGCTCAGCTCGGCGGGGTCCATGGCGTCGAAGCGGTTGCGGATCGCGTCGACCGCGAGCGGCCCGAACCAGTGCGGGTCGACGACGGCGTCGAGGATGTGCACGCGCGCCTCGGGGTTCTCGACCGTCTCGCGCAGCAGGTCGAGGACCAGGTAGGTCCGGACGCCCTGCGCGTGGAGCACGTCCTCGAACTCCTCGTGCTCCTCCACGGCGCGCTTGACCCACAGCACGTCGTCGAACAGCAGGCCCGCGGCGTTGGACGGGGTGAGCCGCTTCAGCGACAGCTCGGGCCGGTGCAGCAGGACCCCCCGCAGCCGCCCGACCTCCGAGTCGACATGGAACGCCATCCCCCACCTCCTCGGGACCCGGCGCCGATGACGAGCCCCAGGCCGCCCAAGATCCCCGCCCCGGCGACAGGCGGTCAATTCCCCCGCCTCACGGGCACGAAACTAGATCCACTTCCGCCCCGGGGGCTTTGCCGCGCCTTCACCGTCCCGCCACCGGGACCGGGCGCGGGGCCGTGCTCCGCCCGACCTAAACTCGTGGGCATGACACCCCCCGGAGACGGCGCCGTCGAGCTGCACATGCTCGTGAAGCGCTACGGCGCCGCCGGCGGCGCGCGTCCCGCCGTGGACGGCCTGTCGCTCACCGCCGCCCGGGGCGCCGTCACCTCGCTGCTCGGGCCGAACGGGGCGGGCAAGACCACCACGATCGAGATCTGCGAGGGGTTCCGGCGGGCCGACTCGGGGACGGTCCGCGTCCTCGGCCTCGATCCCGTCGCCGACGCGCGGGCGCTGAGACCGAGGGTCGGGGTGATGCCGCAGTCGGGCGGCGTGCCCGGCACGGCCCGCGCCGGCGAGTTCCTGCGGCTCGCCGCCTCGTTCCACGCGACGCCGCTCGACGCGTCCGCGCTGCTGGAGCGGCTCGGCCTCGCCGGGCACGCCCGCGTCCAGGTCCGCCGCATGTCGGGCGGGCAGCAGCAGCGGCTGTCGCTGGCCGTCGCCGTGGTCGGGCGCCCGGAGCTGGTCTTCCTCGACGAGCCCACCACCGGCCTCGACCCGCAGGCCAGGCACGCCACCTGGACGCTGATCGAGGAGCTCCGCGCCGCCGGGGTCTCGGTCGTCCTCACCACGCACAACATGGAGGAGGCCGAGCGCCTCTCCGACCACGTCGTCATCCTCGACCACGGCTCGGTCGTCGCCGAGGGCGCCCCCGAGAAGCTGACCGGCGCCGAGCGGCAGCTGCGCTTCCGGGCCCGTCCCGGCCTCGGCCTGGAGGAGCTGCTGTCGGCGCTGCCCGCCGGGAGCGCCGCCAAGGAGTCGCCCGCCGGGCACTACCTGATCGAGGCGGACGTGCGGCCCGAGCTGCTCGCCACCGTCACCGCCTGGTGCGCCTCGCACGGCGTCATGACCGAGGACCTGCGGATCGAGCGCCGCACCCTGGAGGACGTCTTCCTCGAACTGACCGGACGGGAGCTCCGCTCGTGACCGCCCCCCTGGACCTCTCCCCGGCCCCCGGGGCCGCGCCGCTGCCGCGGATGATCCTGTCCCAGGCCGGCTTCGAGGTCCGCGCCGTGCTGCGCAACGGCGAGCAGCTGCTGCTGACGCTGATCATCCCGGTGGTGCTGCTCGTCCTGTTCGGCGCCACGTCCCTGCTCGACCTCGGCCCCGGCCGCCGGATCGACTTCCTCGCGCCGGGCGTCCTCGCGCTCGCGGTGATGTCCACGGCGTTCACCGGGCAGGCGATCGGGACCGGCTTCGAGCGCCGCTACGGCGTCCTGAAGCGGCTCGGCGCCACACCGCTGCCGCGCGGCGGGCTCATCGCCGCCAAGACCCTCGCCGTGATCGCCGTCGAGGCGGTGCAGGCCGCCGTGATCTGCGCGGTGGCGCTGGCGCTCGGCTGGCACCCGCACGGCGACCCCGGCTCGGTGATCGTCCTGCTGCTGCTCGGGACGGCCGCGTTCAGCGGCTTCGGGCTCCTCATGGCGGGGACGCTGCGCGCCGAGGCCACCCTCGCCGCCGCCAACCTCGTCTACATCCTGCTGCTGGCCGCCGGCGGCGTCGTGTTCCCGCTGGACGAGTTCCCGAGCGGGGTCCAGGGCGCCCTGGAGCTGCTGCCCATCGCGGCGCTGGCCGAGGGCCTGCGGGACGTCCTCCAGGACGGCGCCGCTCTGCCCGGCACGCCCCTCCTCGTCCTCGCGGTCTGGGCCGTCGCGGGGCTCGTCCTGGCCGGGAGGTTCTTCAAATGGGAGTAGCGGATGGCACTCGCTGAGGCGCCCGGGTCGTTCGGCGGCGCGGCGCGGGCGTCCGGGCGCGGCCGCACGCTCTCGCTCGGGTCGGTGCCGCCGCCCGCGCTGATCCTGCTCGGCATCATCTCCCTGCAGGTCGGCGCCGGCATGGCCAAGCACCTGTTCGACCGGCTGCCGCCGAGCGCCGTCGTGACGATCCGGCTGCTGACGTCCGCGATCGTGCTGGGATTCCTGGCCCGCAAGGCGATGCGGACGATCCTGCGCGACCACTCCCGCTCCAGCCTCGCCATCGCCGCCTGCTTCGGGCTCGCGCTGGCGCTGATGAACTTCTCGATCTACCAGTCGTTCGCGCGGATCCCGCTGGGCGTGGCGGTGACGATCGAGTTCCTCGGGCCGCTGACGGTGTCGATCGTCGCGTCCCGGCGGCCGAGGGACGCGCTGTGGGTCGTCCTGGCCGGCGCGGGCGTGATCATGCTGGCCAGGGGCGGCGCCGACGACCTCGACCCGGTCGGGATCGCGTTCGCGCTGCTCGCCGGGGCGTGCTGGGCCGCGTACATCCTGCTGACCGCCGCCACCGGGCAGCGGTTCCCCGGCTCCAGCGGCCTGGCCCTCGCCAGCGTCATCGGGTCGATCGCGATCCTGCCGCTCGGCGTCGCGTCCGCCGGGTCGGCCCTGCTGGACCCGCGGCTCCTGCTCATCGGGCTCGGTGTCGGGCTGCTGTCGTCGGTGATCCCGTACTCGCTGGAGCTGGAGGCGCTGCGGCGCATGCCCGCCCGCGTCTTCGGGATCCTGATGAGCCTGGAGCCCGCCGTGGCCGCGCTGGTCGGAGTGGCGCTGCTCGGCGAGATCCTCACCGGGCGCCAGTGGGCCGCGATCTGCTGCGTCATCATCGCCTGCGCGGGCGCCACCCGCAGCCAGAAGGACCCGCCCGAGGCGCCCGAAGCCTGACCGGTGGCGGACGGTTGTGGCAGCGTGGAAGGATCGGGATCAAGGATCGTCCAGCGGAGAGGAGCCGCCGTGACCGGCCGGACCGACGACCAGGGGATACCGCCCGAGTACTTCGAGGCGGGGTCGGCGTCGTTCGTCGACTTCCTGCGCGTCCACTCCCCCGAGCTCCTGCCCGTCAACCGGGTGCCGGACGGGGACGTCCCGGAGCTCCCGCACGGCACCACCGTCCTCGCGCTCACGTTCCCCGGCGGGGTCATGATGGCGGGCGACCGGCGCGCCACCCAGGGCAACCGCATCGCCTACCGCTACCTCGACAAGGTGCAGCGCGGCGACGAGTACTCCGCCGTCGCGTTCGCGGGGACGGTGGGGCTGGCGCTGGAGATGGTCCGGCTGTTCCAGGTGGAGCTGGAGCACTACGAGAAGATGGAGACCGTCCCGCTGTCGCTGCCGGGCAAGGCCCGCCGCCTCGGCGCGGTCATCCAGGCCAACCTCGCCCAGGCGCTCCAGGGCCTCGCGGTCGTCCCGCTGTTCACCGGGTTCGACCCCGACACCGGCGAGGGACGGATCTACACCTACGACATCACCGGCGCCCCGCAGGAGGCCCGCGACTTCCACGCGGACGGCTCCGGCTCTCCGTACGCGCTGGGCGCGCTGAAGAAGCTGTACCGGAACGACCTCTCCCTGGAGGACGCGGCGGCGGTCTGCGTCCAGGCCCTGTACGACGCGGCCGACGACGACTCCGCCACCGGCGGCCCCGACCTGGCGCGGCGCATCTACCCCACGATCGCGGTCGTCACCGCGGACGGCTACCGCCGCCTGCCGGAGGAGCAGGTCTCCGCCATCGCCGAGGACGTCATGCGCGCCCGGATGGACGCCCCGAACGGCCCTGTCGCGCCCCTGCGCTGACCCGGCCCGCCCTCAGGGAAACGTCCGACCCGGCTTCTAGACTCGAAGGCATGGCACGGGCGAACGACGAGGCTGCGGCCCTCATCCAGGAACTGGCCGACCTGCTGTCCATCACCGGCGGCGACGCCTTCAAGATCCGGGCGTACGAGAAGGCGGCGCGGGCGATCGCCGGCCACCCCGACGACATCTCCGGCCTCGACCTGGCCGGGCTCCGCGCGATCCCCACCGTGGGCGAGGCGATCGCGAAGAAGGTCCTCGACTACCTCGGCACCGGCACGATCCGGCAGGTGGAGGAGCTGCGCACGCAGATCCCCGCCGGGGTCAGGGCGCTGACCGCCATCCCCACGCTCGGCCCGAAGAAGGCCCTCGCCGTGTACGAGGAGCTCGGCATCTCCTCGGTCGACGAGCTGGCCGCCGCGATCAAGGAGGGCCGCCTGAAGGGCCTCAAGGGCTTCGGCGCGAAGACGGAGGAGAACATCCTCCGCGGCATCGAGCTGATGCGGAGCGCCGGTGAGCGCGTCCTCGTCGACGCCGCGGCGAGCGTCGCCGACGAGGTCGTCGCGGCCCTCTCCGGGCTGCCCCAGGTGGAGCGCTGCGAGCACGCCGGTTCGCTGCGCCGGATGCGCGAGACGATCGGCGACGTGGACGTCCTCGCCGCGTCCCGCGACCCGCACCCGATCATGGAGGCGTTCGCGGCGCTGCCGTTCGTCGCGGAGGTCATCGCGAGCGGCGACAAGAAGACCTCGATCCGCACCGCCAAGGGGCTCCAGGTCGACCTGCGGGTCGTCCCGCCGGAGTCGTGGGGCGCCGCGCTGCAGTACTTCACCGGGTCGCAGGCGCACAACATCCGCACCCGCGAGATCGCCGTGAAGGCGGGCCTGAAGCTGTCGGAGTACGGGCTGTTCGACGCCGAGTCGGACGAGCTGATCGTGTCCGAGACGGAGGAGGAGGTGTACGAGCGGCTCGGCCTGCCGTGGGTGCATCCCACGCTCCGCGAGGACACCGGCGAGATCGAGGCCGCGCTCGCCGGGGAGCTCCCGCGGCTCGTCACCGTCGAGGACCTGCGCGGCGACCTGCACAGCCACACCGACCTGACCGACGGCGTCGCCTCCCTGGACGACATGGTCGCCGCCGCGCACGCCCGCGGCCTGGAGTACTACGCGATCACCGACCACGCGCCCGACCTGGTGATGCAGCGCATGACGGACGAGAAGATGCTCGCCCAGCGCGACCAGGTCGCCGAGCTTCAGAAGCGCTACCGCGACCTGACGCTCCTGCACGGCACCGAGCTCAACATCGGCCCGGACGGCGGCGTCGACTGGGACGCCGACTTCCTGTCCGGCTTCGACGTGTGCGTGGCGTCCGTCCACTCCCATTTCACGCAGGACCAGGCGGCGATGACGCGCCGTCTCGTCCGCGCGTGCGAGAACCCGCACGTCCACGTCATCGGGCACCCGACCGCCCGGAGCATCGGCCGCCGCCCGCCGGTCGACGCCGACTGGGACGAGGTGTTCCGCGCCGCGGCGCGCACCGGCACCGCCATGGAGATCGACTCGTTCCCCGACCGCCTCGACCTGCCCGCCGACCTGGTCCGCCGCGCGAAGCGCCTCGGCGTGAAGTTCTCCGTCGACACCGACGCGCACTCCCTCGGCCACCACCGCAACATCCGCTACGGGGTCGGCACCGCGCAGCGCGGCTGGCTGACGCCCGACGACGTCATCAACACCTGGCCGCTCGACCGGCTCCGCGAGTTCCTGCGGAAGCGCTGAGGTCAGGCGGGCTGAGGGGTCTCGGCCGCCGTGGCCGTGGCGGGGGCCGCCGCCGGTTCCACGGCCGCCGGGGCGGGCCCGCGGTCGCGGAGCGCGAAGCAGAGCCGGAACGCCGCGAGCCACATCAGCACCGAGCCGAGCATGTGCAGCAGCACCAGGCCCTCCGGGACGCCCAGGAAGTACTGGACGTACCCGACGACGCCCTGCGCGACGATGAGGCCGGCGAGTTCGTGCCCACGGCGGCGCGCGGCGGCGGGCGCCCCGGTGCGGTACAGGGCGATCACGACGATCACCGTGAGGGCGGTGGTGGCCCAGGCGAGCAGGCTGTGGATGCGGGCGACGTCGGTGATGTCGAAACCGTAGCGGCGGGATTCGGCGTCGCCCGCGTGCGGGCCGGTGCCCGTGACGACGGTGCCCGCCACCATGACGGCCGCGCAGGCCGCCAGCAGCGCGGCGATGAGACGGCGCGTCCACGGCCCGGCGAGCGGGCGGGGCGGCGCGTCGCCCTCACCGGCCCGGATCCACAGGGCCACGCAGAAGACGAGCAGCGCGGGCGACACCAGGAAGTGCAGGGACACGGCCGCCGGGTGCAGTTCGGTCAGGACGACGATCCCGCCGATCACGGCCTGCGCGACCACGCTCATCGGCTGCGCCAGCGCCCACCACACCAGGCCCTTGCGGCGCGGACGCAGCCGCAGCGCCGCGACGAACACCAGGGCGCCCACGGCCAGCACCACGAAGGTGATCAGCCGGTTGCCGAACTCGATCGACATGTTGAGCACGTGGTGCTCGGGATTGTGCGTCGGGACCAGGCTGTCGCCGGAGCAGCGCGGCCAGTCGGGGCAGCCGAGCCCGGACTTGGTGACCCGGACGGCGCCGCCGCTGACGACGATGACCACGTTGCCGATGACGCCGAGGAGCGCGAGCAGCCGCAGCGACCCGGGCGTCGGACGCCACACGGCGTTCCAGGCCCGGTTCAGGAGGTTGGAGGAGGGTCGCTCTGCCACGGCACCAATCGTATGGGCGGAGGCCCATGCCCCTGATCCGGCCCCCGGTTACGTCCGGTAGGGGCCGGGCGGGCCCGGCGGGGGCGGCTGCGTGAAGCCGGACGGCCCCTGCCCCGCCCACGGCGGGCCCGCGGCCCCCGAACGCGGAGGGGTCCGCAGGAACGCCTGCCTGGCCAGCGACATCAGGCCGAGCAGGGAGTCGCGGCGGGCGACGAACCAGCGCTGGTCGGCGACGCCCCGGTCGGCGCGCTTGTGCAGCAGCGCCAGCTCGGTCGCGGCGAGCTGGTAGTCGGTCATGGCGCGGCCCGCGTTCTTCCCGCCGACGTTGCGGGCCCAGCGGCGGGCGACGCGGCGGGCGGGCATGGAGCGCAGCATCCGCACGTCCTGCGGCGTGACCAGACCCGTCCCCGCGTACATCGGCAGGTACGCCTCGATGCGGCGGACGGTGCCCCGGCGCTCCACGAACACGATGACGATCAGGACGACGAGGACGCAGAAGTCCAGCGCGTACACGACGCCGAGGCCGCCGAGCCCCAGCGACGCGCCGCCGTTCCACAGCCCGTGCAGGATCATCGCGCCGAGCAGCCCGGCGAGCGGCGCGGCGAACTGGCCCCGGCGGTGCGTGGCGGCGTAGGCGACGCCGAGCCCGGTCATCGAGGTGAACAGCGGATGGCTGAGCGGCGCGATCAGCCCGCGCAGGACGAACACCGCCGTGAGCTGCTGCGCGCCGCCCTCGTCGTAGGCGCGCATGTAGTAGGTGATGTTCTCCATCATGGCGAAGCCGAGGCCGACCATGGCGGCGTAGATGATGCCGTCCGCGAAGCCGTCGATCTCGTTGCGGCGGAACCACAGCAGGCCGAACAGGACGGCGCCCTTCAGCGTCTCCTCGATGAGCGGCGCGCCGAACGTGGCGCTGACGAAGTGGCCCTCCGTCTCCCCGAAGATCGGGACGGTCACGTACAGCAGCCCGGCGGTGTTGAGGACGAGCGCGCCGAGCACGGCGATGCCCGCGCCCCACAGGAAGGAGAAGACGAGCGCGCGGGGCGGCTCGGGCTCCAGCCGGTCGAGGGTGAGCGCGAGCGCGATCAGCACCGGGATCGGCACGAT
>NZ_VCKW01000154.1 GCF_005889715.1 Actinomadura soli | reverse complement strand
GGAAGGTCCGGCTCTCGCTGGTGGCCTACTCCACGCCGCAGGCGGCGTACGAGGCGATCATCAAGGAGTACCAGAAGACGCCCGAGGGCAAGGGCGTCACGTTCACCAAGTCCTACGGCTCGTCCGGCGAGCAGAGCCGGGCGGTGGCGTCCGGGCTCAAGGCCGACGTCGTCGCGCTGTCCCTGGAGCCGGACATGACGCGGCTCGTGGACGCCGGTCTCGTCGCCGGGGACTGGAACACCGGCCCCGAGAAGGGGATGGTCACCGACTCGGTCGTCGTCCTGGCGACCCGCAAGGGCAACCCCAAGAACGTCAAGACCTGGGACGACCTGGTCAAGCCGGGCGTCGAGGTCATCACCCCGAACCCGTTCACGTCCGGCGGGGCGCGCTGGAACGTCCTGGCGGGCTACGGCGCCAAGGCGAACAAGGGCACCGACAAGGCGGCGGGCACCAAGTACCTGCACTCGCTGTTCAAGAACGTCCCCGTCCAGGACTCCAGCGCCCGCAAGTCGCTGCAGACGTTCGCGGGCGGCAAGGGCGACGTGCTGCTCGCGTACGAGAACGAGGCCATCTTCGCCAAGCAGAGCAAGCAGCCGCTCGACTACACCGTGCCGGACTCCACGATCCTGATCGAGAACCCGGTCGCGGTGACCAAGAAGAGCAAGTACCCCGCCGAGGCCAAGGCTTTCCTGAAGTTCCTGTACGGCAAGAAGGCGCAGGAGATCTTCGTCAAGAACGGCTACCGGCCCGTGGTGGACGGCGTCCCCGGCGCCGAGCAGTTCCCCCGTCCGGCCGGGCTGTTCACCATCAACGACCTCGGCGGCTGGAAGACCGTGTCGACCGAGTTCTTCGACCCCAAGGGCAGCATCATGGCCGATGTCGAAAAGGGCATCGGCGTCTCGGTGGAGGGCTAGGGCCTCGTCGATGAGCGAGACGACGAAGAGCACGACCGCCACGCTCGACGAGAAGGTCGCGACGGCCGGCCCTGACTCCCCACCGGGGGGCAAGGGCCGGTCCGTCCGGCCGGTCGGGCTGGGCGGCGGAGCCGGTGGGGCCGGCGGCACCGCGATCGGGGTCGGCATCGCGACCATCTTCCTGAGCGCGGTGGTCCTGATCCCGCTGGCGGCCGTGATCTGGAAGGGCGCTTCGCAGGGCCCCGGCGGGTTCTGGGACGCGATCACCACCCCCGACGCCTGGGCCGCGCTGAAGTTGACCGTCATCGCCTCCCTGGTGGTGGCGCTGGTGAACCTCGTGATGGGCACGTTGATCGCCTGGGTGCTCGTGCGCGACTCGTTTCCCGGCAAGGGTCTGCTGGACCTGCTGATCGACCTGCCGTTCGCGCTGCCCACGATCGTGGCGGGCCTGGTCCTGCTGACGCTGTACGGCACCGACAGCCCGCTGGGCGTCTCGCTGGCCTACACCCGGACGGGCGTCGTCGTGGCGCTGCTGTTCGTGACGCTGCCGTTCGTGGTCCGCACCGTCCAGCCGGTCCTGCTGGAGCTGGACAAGGACATGGAGCAGGCCGCGGCGTCGCTCGGCGCCGGCAACTGGACGATCTTCCGGCGGATCATCCTGCCGAACCTCGTGCCGGCCATGCTGGCGGGCACCGCCCTGGCCTTCACCCGCGCCGTCGCGGAGTTCGGCTCGACGGTGCTGATCTCCGGGAACGTCCCGTTCAAGACGCAGGTCGCGGCCGTCCACATCTTCGGGCAGATCGAGAGCGACAACACGGCCGCCGCCGCGGCGACGTCGACGGCCCTGCTCGTGCTATCGCTGCTGGTCCTGCTGACCATCGACCTGATGCGCCGCTGGGGGGCCCGCCGTGGCTAAGCACGGGATGCGCGTGATCGTCCTGACCTACCTGCTGTTCCTGCTGATCCTGCCGATCGGGCTGATCGGCTGGCGGACGTTCGGGGACGGCCCGGGCCCGTTCATCGACGCGCTCACCACGCACTCGGCGCTGCACGCATTCCAGGTGACGCTCGTCGTGGCGGGCTGGGCCGTCGTGCTGAACACGCTGTTCGGGGTGCTGGCGGCGCTGCTGCTCGTCCGGCACGACTTCCCGGGGAAGCGGCTGCTCAGCGCGCTGATCGACCTGCCGCTCGCGGTGTCCCCGGTCGTCGTCGGGCTGGCGCTGATCCTGGTGTACGGCGCGTTCAGCCCGGCGGGCGGCTGGCTGGAGGGCCGCGGCATCCAGATCATCTTCTCCACGCCCGGGATGGTGCTGGCGACGGTGTTCGTCTGCCTGCCCCTCGTGGTGCGCTCGATCGTCCCGGTCCTGGAGGAGATGGGCGACGAGCAGGAACAGGCCGCGCAGACGCTGGGTGCGGGCGGGTGGCAGACGTTCCGCCGCATCACCCTCCCCGGCATCCGGGCGGCGCTCGGCTACGGCATCGTCCTCTCCCTCGCCCGCGCGCTGGGCGAGTACGGCGCCGTGGCCGTCGTGTCCGGCCGGACGGTCGACCAGACCCAGACCCTGACGCTGTTCGTCGAGGAGCGCTTCGAGAACTTCGACGTGCAGGCGTCCTACGCCGCCGCGCTCGCGCTGGCGGTCATCGCGGTCGCCAGCCTCCTGGCGACCAAGCTCCTGCGACCGAAGGACGGCTCCTGATGGCGATCGAGATCCGAGATGTGAACAAGTCGTTCGGCGAGGCGGCCGTCCTGCGGGACGTGTCGGTGGACGTGGCGTCCGGCTCGCTGACCGCGCTGCTCGGCCCGAGCGGCGGCGGCAAGTCGACCCTGCTGCGCGTGATCGCGGGGCTGGAGAGACCCGACTCGGGGCAGGTGCTGATCTCCGGCAAGGACGCGACCCGGCTGCCGCCGCAGCGGCGCGGCGTCGGGTTCGTGTTCCAGCACTACGCGGCGTTCAAGCACATGACGGTCTTCGAGAACGTCGCGTTCGGGCTGAAGATCCGCAAGCGTCCGAAGCCGGAGATCAAGAAGCGGGTCGAGGAGCTGCTGGAGCTCGTCCATCTCGACCAGTTCGCGGCCCGGTACCCGGCCCAGCTGTCGGGCGGGCAGCGCCAGCGCATGGCCCTGGCCAGGGCGCTGGCGGTGAACCCTGAGGTGCTGCTGCTGGACGAGCCGTTCGGCGCCCTGGACGCCCAGGTCCGCAAGGAACTGCGGACGTGGCTGCGCCGCCTGCACGACGAGGTGCATGTCACGACCGTCTTCGTCACCCACGACCAGGAGGAGGCGATCGAGGTCGCCGATACGATCGTGGTGCTGGCGGACGGCGTCGTCCAGCAGGCCGGGGCGCCCGGCGACATCTACGACAACCCGGCGAGCCCGTTCGTGATGCGGTTCCTCGGGCCCGTCACCGAGATCGGCGGGCGGCTGCTGCGCCCGCACGATGTGGTGATCTCCACCGAACCCGGGCCGGGGACGAGACCGGCGGTGATCACCCGCGTGGTGCGCCTCGGGTTCGAGACCCGGGTGGAGTTCCAGGTGCGGGAGCCGGGGGAGCCGGGCGAGGAACATCCGGCGTGGGCGCAGATGACGAGAGAGTCGGCAGGCCGGCTGTCAGCCGAGGCGGGCACCGAGGTGCATGTCCGGCCCTCCGTCCAGGCCGCCACGGTCCCAGCGAGCTGATGCGACCTGGGATCGGGGAGCAGCACCGTGTACGTCACCGCCCGCACCAACTACGCGATGCGCGCCCTGCTGGCCATGGCGGCCGCGGGACCCGAGCCGATCAGCGCGCCCGCGCTGGCCGAGGCCGAGCAGATGCCGTTCACCTTCCTGCAGACCATCCTCGGGGAGCTCAGACGGTCGCGGCTCGTCGTCAGCCAGCGGGGCCATGACGGCGGATACCGGCTGGCGAGACCGGCGGCCCAGATCACGGCCGGGGAGGTGGTGCGGGCCATGGACACCACCTACGCGCCCGCGGACGACGGCCCGCATCCGCTCGACGAGCGACCAGCGTCGGGCGCTGCCGCGCACCTGGAACAGCTCTGGCGTGCCGCGGACACCGCCCTTCGCCGCGTCCTGGACGAGACCACCCTGGACGATCTCACCAACGGCCGCCTGCCCGCCCACGTGCGGGCCCTGGCGGAACCGGCGCCGTTGCCAGAACCTCAAACGACTATTCAGATTGATTAAGTAGGGAATTCCTGTCATGCTGGCCCCATGAGTTTCTGGGCCTCGCTCTGGTCCCGGCGGCACGTCGATCTCGGACGGCTGGCCGCCGGGCTGTGTCGCCGCGCCTGAACGCCGGCCGACCGCAGTCCGTCCAGAGATCGAAGGAACGAATCACATGACCATCAGTACTACCGCGTCGCGGGTGTCCGGCCTGGCCGCCACGGTAGCCGACCTGGCCGAACGGTCCGACGAGTGGCTGCCGCGCGTCCGGCTCGACCCGCGCGGCCGCTGGTACGAGCGCCTGCACCGGGACGCCGGGCAGGAGATCTGGCTGATCAGCTGGCTGCCCGGGCAGAGCACCGGCCTGCACGACCACGGGGGATCGCGGGGCGCGTTCGCGGTCGCGCTCGGCAGCCTGGAGGAGCGCGACCTGGGCGGCGTGCAGGAGGTCACGCCCGGACGGGCCCGCGCGTTCGGCGCCGAGTACGTCCACGAGGTGCGCAACGTGTCGGCCGCGCCGGCCGTGAGCGTCCACGTCTACTCGCCGCCGCTGTCGACCATGAACCGCTACGACCTCGTCGGCGACCGGCTGGTCCGGCTCGCCACGGAGGAGGCCGGGCAATGGTGACCCGAGCACCGTTGACCAGCGCGAAGGCGACACGGCGGCCGCGCACCATTGACGACGTCCTGGCCGAGGCCCGTGCGCGGCTCCAGCGGCTGAGCCCGGAGGCGGCGTACGGCCGGTGGCGGGAGGGGGCGCTGCTGGTCGACATCCGTCCGGCCGCCCAGCGCGCGGACGAGGGCGAGGTGCCGGGCGCGCTCGTGATCGAGCGCAACGTCCTGGAATGGCGCCTCGACCCCGCGTCCGCCGCGCGCATCCCGCAGGCCACCGGACACGACGTGCGCGTGATCGTCCTGTGCTCGGAGGGCTACACCTCCAGCCTGGCCGCCGTCGCGCTGCAGGACCTGGGCCTGGCGCACGCGACCGACGTGACCGGCGGCTTCCACGCCTGGCGCGCGGCGGGCCTACCGGTCACCGCCGCCTGAGGCTGTGTCGGCCCTGTGTCGGCCTGACGCGGTGTCCGGCCTGACGCGGTGTCAGGCCGCCGCGCCCTCTTTGACCTGGGCGGCCGTCTTCTCCGCCAGGGCGCTCTCACGGCGGTGCTCCCGGATCGAGTGCGCGAGGGCACCGGCCCACAGCAGGTAGACGCCGGCGTACAGCGGATACCGGGCGGCGCCGGGCGCCTCGACCCAGTCGCTGTTGAGCAGCGTGCGCGCGTTCGTGAGGATGATCAGCCCGCCGACGGCCGAGCCGAGGACGCGGGGCGGCAGGTGCCGGACGAGCCACGCCGCGATCGGCGCGGCGACGACCCCGCCCGCGAGCAGGGCGGCGGCCCAGGCCAGATCGACCCCGGCGCCGCCGAGGCCGGTCAGGAAGCCGATGCTGGCGGCGACGGCCACCAGGAACTCGCTGGTGTCGATGGAGCCGATGACCTTGCGGGGCTCCATCCGCCCGCTGGCCAGGATGGCGGGGGTGCCGACCGGCCCCCAGCCGCCGCCACCGGTGGCGTCGACGAACCCGGCGACCAGGCCGAGCGGGGAGAGGAAGCGCCTGCGCAGCGGCTTGTCCAGGTTCCCTGACGGCAGCCCGGCCAGGGTGAAGCGGGCCAGGACGTAGGTGCCGAGCCCGAGCAGGATGAGCGCCATCAGCGGCCCGGCGACCTCCGTGGAGATCCAGGAGAGGAAGGTGGCGCCCGCGAAGGCCCCGGCCGCGCCGGGCAGGCCGATGCGGGCGACGACGCGCCAGTCCACGTTGCCGAAGCGCCAGTGGGCGGTGCCGGAGACCAGCGTGGTGCCGATCTCGGCGAGGTGGACGGTGGCGGACGCGGCGGCCGGGTTGGTGCCCGCGGCCAGCAGGAGCGTGGTGGAGGTGACGCCGTAGGCCATGCCCAGGCTGCCGTCGACGAGCTGGGCGCCGAGGCCGACCAGCGCGAGCACGAGCAGAGACCGCATCTTCCCTCCCATATGGACATCACATACTAAACAAGTATGGATTACCTGTATAGCAGATTCGTGCACCCCGGCGTCAATCACCCGATTTCCTATTTAACAGGTTGACTTAGGTGGAAATTTGCCGGACGATGGGCGCGTGAATCCAGGTGAGGTCCTCGTCGCGCGGCTGCACGTCGATCTGCGACGGCAGGCCGCCGCGCTGTGTTCCGGCCGCTGACCCGTATCCAGTACCGGCCCTGACGGCTCACCCGGAGGACCCATCATGTCGATCACCCACAGCACCGATCCGTCCGGCCGCGGTCCGCGTGACCGCGGCATCGACCCGCGCCTTCTCGACGATCTCCGCTTCGACGACGTCGAGGTGTACCTGCGCGACCCCGAGCCCGAGGTGCGCGACGCCGCCCTCGGGGCCCTGATCAGGAGCGCCCGCGCCGGTCGCGCCCCGTACGGCACGGGCGACGCGCTGGCATGGGCGCTTGCCGACGAGCACGAGGACGTCCGCCGCAGCGCGGCCGGCGCCCTGCGCGAGCTGCCCGAGCTCTACCTGGCCGACGACGGCGTCAAGGCACTGATGCTGGCCGCCGCGCGCGGGCGCGAACCGTTCGTCCGCGAGGTCGCCGCCGAGCTGCTCGCCGGCCTGACCGAGGCGGCGGCCGATCTGTACGCCCACGGCCTGGACGACGGCGAGGCCCATGTCCGTGTCCAGGCCGTGTCCGGCCTCGTCGCGCTGCACGCCGTCGGCCGGGTGGTCGAGGCGGCCGACGACCCGGCCCGCGAGGTCCGGGTGGCCGTGGCCGAAGGGCTGGCGCGGATCGCGCGGCCCGAGGGGCTGACCGCCCTCGCGCACCTGCTCACCGATCACGACCCGGTCGTCCGCATGGCCGCGCTGGACGCCGCCGCGCAGCTGGGCGTCCCGGAGGACCTGGAGCTCCGCGTCGTGCGCGCCCTCCTCGACGACACGAGCCGGCAGGTGCGCCGGACCGCCGCCGTCGCGCTGGCCAAGGGCGACCCGGAGGGCGCCGTCCCGCCGCTCATCCGGGCCTTGCGCGACGAGACCGTGGAGGTCCGGCGGGCCGTCGTGCGGTCGCTGGAGCAGTGGGCGGCGGAGCGCCCGGAGGTCCTCGTCGCCCTCACCGAGGCCCTGTCCGATCCGGACCCCGGTGTCCGCACACAGATCCGCTGGGCGCTCGCCTGAGGTCTGGGGCTTGAGGGCCTGACGCCTGACGCCCGCCGGTACCGAACAGTGGAACCTCGGCTCGTCACGCCGTTTTCATACTTTTCCAATCTGGTTAATCGAGTTAAGGGAAGGTGCAGGAATGGGAGAACGGCGTGACGCCGGCGGGGCGGGACTGAGCAGGAGAGAGCTGGCCGCGGCGGGGGCCGTGGCGGCCGGGGTCGCGGCGGGCGCGGCGCTGCCGGGCGGCACCGCCTCGGCGGAGGCGGCCGAACGGGAGTTCCGGGCCGACCCCGGCCGCGGACGGCCCGCACGGCCCAACATCCTGGTCGTCATCGGCGACGACCTGGGCTGGGCCGATCTGAGCAGCTACGGATCGCCCCACATCAGGACGCCCCACCTGGACCGGCTGGCCCGCGAGGGCGTGCGCTTCACCCAGGGCTACTCGGCGGCGGCCGTCTGCTCGCCCACCCGGTTCGCGCTCTACACCGGCCGCTATCCGGGACGGCTCCGCGGCGGGCTCGAAGAACCCATCGCCCGCCCGCACGAGCTCGTCGGGATCCCGCCCGAGCATCCCACCCTGGGATCGCTGCTGAAGGGCGCCGGATACGCCACCGCCATGTTCGGCAAGTGGCACTGCGGCTTCCTGCCCTGGTACAGCCCGGTCAAGTCGGGCTGGGACGTGTTCTTCGGCAACCTGTCCGGAGCGGTGGACTACTACTCCAAGGTCTCCGGCACGGGCGTGGACCTGTACGAGGGCGAGGTGCCGGCGGAGTCCCTCGACTACTACACCGACACCCTCGCCGACCGCGCCGCCGGCTTCATCCGGCAGGGCCACGACCGGCCGTGGCTGCTTAACCTCAACTTCACCGCCGCGCACTGGCCGTGGGAGGCGCCCGGCGACCGGGAAGTGAGCGCGCAGATCACGGCGCGGATCAAGGCGGGCGACTCGCGGGCGCTGTGGCACGACGACGGCGGCTCCCTCGACACCTACCGCAAGATGGTCGAGAGCCTGGACGGCGCCGTCGGACGCGTCCTGCGCGCCCTCCGCGCCACCGGCCAGGACAGGGACACCATCGTCCTGTTCAGCAGCGACAACGGCGGCGAGCGCTTCTCCTACCAGTGGCCGCTGTCCGGCGGGAAGGGCGGGCTGAACGAGGGCGGCATCCGGGTCCCGAACATCCTGCGCTGGCCCGCCGCGATCCGTCCCGGCCAGGTCAGCCACGTGCCCGTCATCACCCACGACTGGACCGCCACGCTGCTGGACGCCGCCGGTGTCCGCCCGGGCGCGGGGCATCCGCTCGACGGGCACAGCCTCGTCCCGTACCTGCGCCAGGGGGCCCGCCCGCCGCGCCGCGACCTGTTCTGGCGGACCAGGGACGAGCGGGCGCTGCGCCGCGGCGACTGGAAGTACCTGCGCACCGCCAAGGGCGAGACGCTCCACAACCTGGCCGAGGACCCCCGGGAGCAGGCCGACCTGGCCCGGCGCCAGCCCTCCGTGCTCGCCGACCTGCGCGCCTCCTGGGAGAAGATCGACGCCGGCCTCCTGCCCTATCCCGCACGCGCGTAGCCATCCCGCACGCGCGTAGCCATCCCGCACGTTCGTAGACCTCTCGCACGTTCGTGAGGGCGGCCCGGCCGCACGGGGGAAGCGGCCGGGCCGCCCTCACCGGGGGCGGCGGCCGGTCATGTCCAGGCGACCGCGACGATCGTGTTGACGAGGGCGAGCAGCCCGGCGCCGTAGAAGAACGTGCCCGGCCGCTCCCCGTCCTCGCGGCTCCGGGCCAGCAGCGCGGCCGCGAGCACCGCCGTCGAGATGACCAGCTTCGTGATCATCTTGGCCCAGTTGATCGATTCGTCGTCCAGCGCGTCGACGGCCAGCAGCAGCAGGCCGGTGCCGAGCAGGCCGCCGGCCGCCCCGGCCAGCACCCTCAGGAACGACCGTGAGGCCGACAGGTGGGCGACGAACGCCACGACCACCCCGGCCAGTGCCGCCAGGTGGCAGATCAGGAGAATCACTCTCAGTGCGTCCACCCTGCATCCTTTCCTCAGCGAATTCGCTTCATCCGGGCGCCACCACGGTGTCAAATCCTCGTCTCAGTAGTAACCCTCGCCGGCCAGCAGCACACCGCTGAAAAATGTGGCCCCTCCGTCGTCGTCGACACGGTCATGATGTTCCCCTCCCAGCGAGAACTCCATGAACAGATCGGGGACAATCACCGAATCGCCGTCGACCTCCACCACGGTCCCGGCATAGAGCGCCTCGATGACGTCCGGGGCGGGGGTGCTGAAGACGTCGAGCCCGGAGTAGACGACCGCGTCCTGCCCCTCTCCGGGCGCGTTACGCGGATTGGGGTTGGCGATCTCGATCGCGACGACCCGTCCGTCCTCGTCGCCGTAGACGAACCCGGAGACCCGTCCGGCGGGGCCGGTGAAGAACAGGGCGCCGGGCTCGTCGTGCGCACGCCGGAAGTCCTCCACGGCGAGGAACCCCAGGCCCTGGAGCGCCGATCGGGCCGCCGCCAGAGTCGCTCCCAGCAGCACGGGCGGAACGCCCTGCTCGGGACGCAGTTCGAACTCCATCGTGCTCCTCCGCGGTCGAAGTCGAGAGCGGCGAACTCACGATAAACCGCTGGCAGGACGTCCATGACGAGAAAGGATGAATTCGGTCCGCCCGGTGGCTGCCCGGGTGCCGGGGAAACCCTCTCTGACCAGGTGCTTCAAATGTCGGGCGGGGTGTGGAACGTTCCTTGTCAAAAATGCTAGTTGACTTCCGGTGATCAATGATTGACAGCGCCTGGAGGCCCGGTTACCATCCGGTCTGATGATCTTCGCCCATTGAGTGGTGCCTCCCATAAAGAGGAATTCGCATGCGCAAGGGCATCGCAATTTCCGCCTCGGGCGCCGCGGCGCTCGCCGTCCTGGCCACGGCATTCCCCGCCGTTGCCGCCTCCGCGCCGCGGCCCGTCCCCGGCCCCGGCGGTGTCACGATCGAGATCGCGAACATGAGCGGCTCCGGCTGCCGGCCCGGCACCGCCGAGGCCGTCCTCTCGGCCGACCGCGAGACCTTCACCATCGCCTACAGCGGCTTCACGGCCCGGGTGGGCGGCGCGTCGGCGCCGACCGACGCGCGCAAGGTCTGCCAGATCTCCCTGAAGGTGAACGTCCCGCCGCGCTTCACCTACGCCATCTCGGAGGTGCAGTACCGGCTGGGCGCCGACCTGCAGCCCGGCGCGAAGGCCGCCCAGAGGTCCGGCCACCACCTCCAGGGCGGCCCGCCCGCCACGATCACCACGGTCAACCTGGCCGGCCCCCAGAACGACGACTTCCAGGTCGTCGTCCGGACACCGGTGGAGCGGCTCGTGTGGAAGCCGTGCGACCTGGAGCGCGACCTCGGCGTCAACACCGAGCTGCGCGCCGACCTTGGCACCTCGGACCCGTCGAAGGTCAGCTCCATCTCCATGAACGCCGACGGCGGCAACAGGACGAGATACCACTTCGCCTGGAAGCAGTGCGCGTAGCGGCCGCGAAGGCCGGGAGTAATTGGTTTGTGCCAGAGGCGCTGATCACAAGCTTTTCCACATACCTGTCAGCACCGAACACGGACCGTTGCGGCGCGAAGTGGCGGATCGCGCCGGGATGCACACCCCGGTTCCCACACGGCGTTTCCCGGGAGGACGATGAGCTGCATGGTCATCGTGTTCATTGTGAGGTGCGATGGCCGTTTGGTGCGAATGGGTCGAGCGGGCTGAGATTTCCGACTAAGATCAAGTCAGTGTGCAGGTCAGCGACGGATTCGCGAGTGGCACCGGCCGGGTTCGATTGCGTGAACTGCCGGCCGCAGCGGGCGTCCGTTGCGATGTGCGGTCCGCTGACCAGGGATCTTTCCGTTCCCAGAAGCGGATTAGGAGTCCCCGTCGAGCGCTTCGGGCCTCCCGCGGCCAGGCTGCGCCGCGTGCTGCGGGAAAGTCAGCCGGGCCGCCGGTGTACGCAGGTCAATGAGGTGAAACAGTTTTCATCTGGGCTCACGGTAAGCCAGATGTTCCTTGCGCAAGGTGACCAGGCGATTAACTATGGCCTAGTCGCTCCAGAAGGCGGGTTCCGGAGGTGGTTCATGGCCCGATACCGCGCTGGTGAATCGACATCGGCGCGCTCATGATCGCCGGACCCTGACGACTTCCCCCGCAGAGCCAGGCCGACCCGTGAGAGCGGACCTCATGACGAATGATCTCCTGTCCCTGTCGACGAACGAATTCATCGGCGGTATAGAGACCGTCGCCCCTCGATTCGATTCCGCGAGTTACCCGCAGCAGAACCTGCCCGCCGACGACTGGACGCTGCTCACGAAGGCCGGCGTGCTGCTGCCGACGCTGCCCAAGGAGTACGGCGGCCGGGACGACCACGCCGAGATGTGCGAGGTCGTGGAGACCCTGTCCGAATGGAACCTGCCACTCGGCATGTACGTCACGGTGATCAGCGCGGTCGCGCTGCGGCCCATCGTGCTGTGGGCCGGGGACGAGGCCAGGCGCGAGGTGCTGCCCGCCTACGCGGGCGGCGATCCCATGATCGCCGGATTCGCCTCGACCGAGCCCGGCTGCGGCTCGGCCATGTCCGCGATGACGACGACCTTCGAGGAGGTCGAGGGCGGGTACCGGATCCGCGGCCGAAAACACTGGCAGGCGTTCAGCAGCAGCGCCCACTGGTGGCTGGTCAGCGCGAAGAACGAGACGCGCGACCGGCGCGAGTACGGCTACTTCATCGTCAAGCGCAGCGAAGGGTTCCGCACGCTGCGGCCCTACGAGCCGCTGGGCCTGAAGGTCATCGACTACGGGCTCAACGAGATCGACGCGGTGGTCCCCCGGCACCGGCGGATCGCCGCCGACGGGCGCACCCTGCGCCCGATGGTGGAGATGCTCATGGCGTCGCGGGCGATGATGGCGGCGATGGGCTGCGGGTTCCTGCGCCGCGTCAGCCGTGAGGCGCACTCCTACGCCGAACGCCGCAGGATCGGGCCCGGTCCGCAGTCGGCGATCCGCTTCGTCCGGTACCGGCTGGCGGCGATCGACGCGTCCTACGTCGTCTGCTCGGCGCTCAACCATCATCTGCGGACCGCGCTGAACATGAAGGAGGAGATGATCGGCGCGTTTCCCGCCGTCCAGGCCATCAAGACGGTCGCCACCGAGCGGATGCTCAGCGCGGCGCACCACTACCAGCAGCTCGTCGGCGGGGAGGGGTACCGCTGCGGGTCGCCGACGAACATCTCCGCCCAGGCGTTCCTCGACGCCCGGGTCTACACCATCTTCGACGGCACCAACGACCTGCTCAGCCAGCAGCTCACGGAGCACTGCCTCGCCAGGACCGACGGCCGCGCGCTGAGCCGGTTCCTGGCCGAGTGGCCGCTCACGGCGTCCGCGGTCACCGCGCACGGGCTGGACCTGAGCTTCCTTGATCGGGACCTGCGCCAGGAGCACCTGGTCCTGGCGGGCCGCGCGATCGCCTACGCGTTCGCGATCGGCCGGGTCATGCGGTGGGCCGCCGACACCGGCGCGGACCCGCGCGCGGCCCGGACGGCGATCGAGTTCCTCAAGGCCGACATCGCCGGCGTCGCCACCGAGTTCGAGCTGCTCTCCGCGGGCGTGCTCGGCGGCCACGTCCTGAACTAGCCCGGCGGCCCGCCGAACCGGTTCGGCGGCCCTCGGAACCAGCCCGGCGACCTTCCGGACCAGACCGGCGGCCTTCGGAACTAGCCGGGCAGCCCCTCGCGGCGGCGGACCAGCTGCATCAGGTCCGCCGCCCGCTCCTTGATGAGGTTGAGCCCGGGATGGCCCCACGGCCGCGGCTCCCGGTCGATGATGCAGATCGTGCCGAGGACGGTGCCCGTCCGGTCGATGAGCGGAGCCCCGGCGTAGGTGCGGATGCCGAGCTTGTCGACGACCGGGTTGCCGGCGAAGCGCGGGTAGTCGCACACGTCGTCCAGGACGAGCGCCTTGCGCCGCACCACGACGTGCGGGCAGTACCCGTGGTCGAGCGGCACCTCCCGGCCGAGCTCGACGGCGCCCGCCGGGTCGGCGCCCGGGACCGACGGGGCGTACAGGCCGGCGAGGTACTGCTGGTCCGTGACGAAGTTGACCATCGCGAAGGGCGGGTGCTCGGAGCCGACGATCTGCCGGGCGGTCTCGGCGAGATCGCGGGCGAGCGCGTCGAGCTCGCCGTCCGGCCCCTGCCCGAGGCCGAGCTCGCGCAGCCGCGTCATCCGCTGCGGCACGTCGGGGTCGACGGGGGTCAGGCGGTGGCCGGACGGTTCGTACAGCGGGTCGTGAGTCACGGGATGCTCCATGTGTGGCGGTTCTGCGTCAGACGGAGTTGGCGGCGGCGGACGTGGCGGAGGCGGCGGTGAGAAGGTGCCGCACCAGGGCGCGCAGCACCGTGATGGCGGAGGAGCGGTCCCGTGCGTCGCACAGCACGATCGGCACGCGGGAGTCGAGCCCGAGGGCGGCGCGCACCTCGTCGGGGTCGTAGCGGAAGGCGGCGTCGAACTCGTTCACGGCGACCAGGAAATGGGTGCCCCGGTTCTCGAAGAAGTCGACGGCCTCGAAGCAGTCTTCGAGGCGGCGGGTGTCGGCGAGGACGACGGCGCCGAGCGCCCCGGCCGACAGCTCGTTCCACAGAAACCAGAAGCGCCGCTGCCCGGGCGTGCCGAACAGGTAGAGGACGATCCCGTGCTGGTCGAAGGTGAGCCTGCCGAAGTCGAGCGCGACGGTGGTGGTGGACTTCTCCGCCACGCCGCCCAGATCGTCGATGCCGACGCTGGCGGAGGTGATCAGCTCCTCGGTGCTCAGCGGTTCGATCTCGCTCACCGAACCGACGAACGTCGTCTTCCCGACGCCGAACCCGCCCGCTATAAGGATCTTGACCTGCGTGGAAGGCACCTCGGGCTCGTAGTAGGCCATCTCAGGCTCGTGGTAGGCCATCTCAGGCTCGTTGTAGGCCATCGAGCAGTTTCTCCAAAAGGGCTCGGTCGTTGGGGTCGGCGGCGGTGTGCGCCATCTGCCGGCTCATCGCCCGCTGGTCCATCAGGTCGGCGATCAGGATCTTGGTGACCGCGACGGGGCGCCGCAGATGCGCCGCGACCTCGGCGACGGACATGGGGGTGCGGCACAGCTTCAGCGCCTCGGCGTGCTCCGGGTCGAGGGCCGGGGGAAGGACGCCGTCCGAGACCACCAGGGACAGCAGGTCCAGCTCGACGGTCGGACGGGTGCGGCCGTCGGTCACCGTGTACGGGCGTACCAGGGGGCCGGCGTTGTCGTCGACCCAGACCTCCTCCTCGTCGCCCGCCGTCATGGCATTCGGTTCCGGTCGCCCGGCACGGTCGCCGCCGACCGTGCGGCGGTGTGCAGGAAGGGCCGGACGGCCTTGATCAGCCGTGCCATCTCGAAGCCGACGACGGACGGGTCGGCGTCCGCCCTCGCCAGCACCGCCAGCACCGAATTGAAACCGGCCCAGGAGATGAAAAGCTGGCTGGACTTGAGCTCCGCGACCACCTGACGCACCTCATTGCTGTCGTCGAACTTCATTCCGGTGCTCCGCGCTATGGAGAAGAATCCCGACGCGAGCGCGGAGAGCTGCTCCGCGCTGGCGCGGTCGAAGCCGTGGGCGGCTTTCAGCAGGCCATCGGAGGACAGCAGCACGCTGCCGCGTATGACCGGAACCTCGTCGCTCAGCCCCCGCAACAGCCAAGCAAGATCTTGAGCCTGGTTCGGGGAGACAGCACTCAATGGACGCTCCTTACCATGAGAGATGAATCGTCAGCCCGCGCTGTCCGGGCCATCCGCGGCGCCGTCGTCCTCCTGGACGCTGCGGATGCCCTTCTGGAACGCCGCCATCAATCCGGGATTGTGTTCGACTTCCTGGTCCTGGTCGTCCTGCTGGAAGACGGGGGCGTCCGCCAGCTCGGGCGGGAGGTGCGTCTGGGCCTGCCGCCGCGGCAACGGCGGCCGCGCACCGCCGTTCCCGGGAGCGCCCGGCTCGCCCGCGCCCAGCCCGGAGGCGCCCGGTCCACTGGAGGCCGGACCGGCGGGGGCCGGGCCGGAGGTGCCGGAGCCCGGCTCGACGACCGGGAGAGGGCCGGTGGAGGCGGCCGGCAGGTCGGGCACGTCCGCCGCCGGGGTGGACGGCCGCGCGTGCGCGGGACGGTGCGGGCGGCGGAGCTGCCCGTCCACGGCGGACGGGCGCCCGAGCGGGCCGACGCCGAGGACGTCCCGGTCGTCCAGTGTCAGGTGCGGCCCGGTCTCGACGCTCGGCACGCCCCCGGAGACGGGCGCCGCCGCCCTCACCGGCGCCGCTGTCGCGGCTGCCGCGGCCGGGGGGCGGGCGGGCCGCGCGTGGGCCCGTTCGGCCCGGTGCTGCTCCTCGGCGGCCTCCGCGGCCTCGGCCTGGGTGCCGTCCAGGTCCTGGGGCACGACGACGACGGCCTGCGTCCCGCCGTAGACGTTGCCCTGGAGCTGGACGCGGATCTTGTGGCGGCGGGCGAGCGCGGAGACCACGAGGAGCCCGATGCGCCCGTCCTTCAGCAGCTCCTCGGTGTCGGCCCGATCCTGGTCGGCGAGCAGCTCGTTCATCCGGCGCTGGTCTCCCCGCGGGATGCCGATGCCGCGGTCCTCGACCTCGATGGCGAGGCCCGCGCTGACGGCCTCGACGCGGATCAGCACCTGCGTGTTCGGCGGGGAGAACTTGGTGGCGTTCTCGACCAGCTCGGCCAGCAGGTGGACGACGTCCGCGACGGCGCTGCCGTGCAGGCTCCCCTCGATCGGCGGCACCACCTTGACCCGGTTGTAGTGCTCGACCTCGGCGATGGCGGAGCGCAGCACCTCGTAGACGCTCACCGGCTTCGTCCAGCGGCGGCGGGACGCGGCGCCGCCGATCACGGCGAGGCTCTCGGCCTGGCGGCGCGTCCGGGTGGTGAGGTGGTCGACCTTGAACAGCCCCTTGAGGAGGTCCGGGTCCTCGACCTGGTTCTCCAGCTCGTCCAGCCCCTGGATGGCCCGGTGCGACAGCGACTGCATCCGGCGGGCGAGGTTGACGAAGACGCCGACCCGCCGCCCGGCGCTGCCTGCGGGCTCGCGGGCCGCGGCGGCGACCACGGCGTTCCACGCCTCGCTCTGCGCCTTCCGCAGCTCGTACGCGAGCAGCATGACGGGATCGCCGGAGTCGGGGGCGGGGAAGTCCTCGCTGCGGGTCGACGCCTTCTCACCGGCGCTGAGCCCCGCGGACAGCTTCTGCAGGTCGCGACGGCCGTGGGCGACCAGGGACCCGAGCTCGCCGAGCCGCCAGAGAACGTTCTCACGGTCGCGGACGGACGACTGGGCGTGCAGCCGCTGCACCCGGCGGGTGGCCGCGTCCGCCGCGACGACGGCGGCGCCGATGGTGATCGCCGCCCCCAGTGCCGCCGCGGCCAGCACCAGGCGTGTCTGCTGGGTTACGGTGTGTCCGCCGTACAGGACGACGACGGCGGCGACGCCGAGCACACCCACAATGGTCGCGGGAAGCACGGAAATGGACAGGTGATAGGTGCGCATACTGTCCTGCCGACGCGTGCCACGGGTCATTGACCTGCCGTTCTGCCGGGCACCCTGGTGCTCGGCGTCGGCAGCTGGTTCGAAGTAGTCAGGCATCGGCGTCCTCAGTGCCTCGACGGTGAAGATCACGATACTGAGTAATACGTACTCGGATGCGTACAGTTCGTATCTAGGCTGGCACAACGCCTCATCCGGGAAGCACGGATTGCTGAGATTCCAGCGACCTGAGGACACTATCAGGGCATCTGTCCCAGTATGTCCCATTTGAATCCTATTCACGTCAGTTGATCTTCAGCCCGCGTTCACCGCCGAGCCGGGTGCTCTTTGAAGTGGACGTCTGAAAAGCACCGGAACGGCCATCCGCTAATGCTCGTCTGGCCGGGGTGCCTGGGGCCCCGCCCGCACCGCAGGGAACAAGGTGAGGGCCGTCAGACCGGTGGTCTGACGGCCCTGGTCGGGCGGGTCATGGTCAGGACCTGTTGTAGGTGTGCTTGGCCCAGAGATAAGAGAGGACGCCGATGCCGGTGCACCAGGCGATGGCCATGGCGGCGTTGTTGTCGATCGGGGTGCCGAGCAGGAGGCCGCGGACGGTCTGCATGATCGGGGTGAAGGGCTGGTAGTCGGCGAACCAGCGCAGGGCGGTGGGCATGGAGTCGGTGGGGACGAAGCCGCTGCCGAGAAAGGGCAGGAAGACCAGGGGCATCGGGGCGTTGCTCGCCGCCTCGGGTGTCGGGGACTTCAGGCCGAGCGCGACCGACAGCCAGGTGATGGCCACGACGAACAGGGTGAGCAGTCCGGCGACGGCCAGCCATTCGACGGCGGTGGCGTTGGGACTGAAGCCCATCGCCAGGGCGACGCCGATGACGACGGCCATGCCGAGGAGCTGCTGGACGACGCTGGCGACGACATGGCCGGTCAGGACGGAGGCCCGGGAGATCCGCATGGTGCGGAAGCGGGCGATGATGCCCTCGGTCATGTCGGTGGCGACCATGACGGCGGTTCCGGTCGCGGCCATGGTGGCGGCCATCAGCAGGATGCCGGGGACGACGTAGTCGACGTAGGTGTCGCGGCCGCCGCCGATGCCCGCGCCGAGGGTGCCGCCGAGGACGTAGACGAAAAGGAACAGGAGGATGACGGGCGTGATCAGCAGCTGCACGGTCATGGACGGGTAGCGCACCAGGCGCTTGAGCTGGCGCCGGACCATGGTGGACGAGTCGCGGGCGGCGAGGGCGAGGGTGCTCATCGGGGGGTCTCCGTGTTCTGGCCGGTGAGGGTGAGGAAGACGTCGTCGAGGTCGGGGGTGTGCACGCTCAGGTCGGCCGGTTCGACGCCCGCCGCGTCCAGCCGGGCGAGCAGGTCGCGCAGTGCCGCGACACCGCCGTCGGACGGGACCTGCAGCGTGAGCCGGTCCTCGTCGGACGGGTTCACGAAGCCCTGGCCGAGCGCCGCGAGCGCGTCCTTGAGCGCGTCGTCGTCGGTGAACCGCAGCGAGACGTGCCCGCCGGGGATGAGCCGCTTGAGCTCGTCGGCGGTGCCTTCGGCGATCAGCCGTCCGTGGTCGAGGAGGGCGATGTGGTCGGCGAGCTGGTCCGCCTCCTCCAGGTACTGGGTGGTGAGGAAGATGGTGGTGCCGCCGGCGACGAGGTCGCGGACGATGCCCCACATGGTGCGGCGGCTGCGCGGGTCGAGGCCGGTGGTGGGCTCGTCCAGGAAGATCAGCCGGGGGTCGCCGACCAGGGTCATCGCCAGGTCGAGCCGGCGCTGCATCCCGCCCGAGTAGGTGGCGGCGGTCTTGTGCGCCGCGTCGACCAGGTCGAAGCGCTCCAGCAGCTCGGCCGCCTTGCGCCTGCCCTCGCGGTGGGGCAGGTGCTTGAGGTCGGCCATGAGGAGGAGGTTCTCCTCGCCGGTGAGCAGCTTGTCGACGGCCGAGTACTGCCCGGTGACGCCGATCGCGCCGCGCACGTCGTCGGCCCGGCGGTCCAGGTCGTGTCCCGCGACCCGGACCTGGCCGCCGTCGGCGCGGATCAGGGTGGACAGGATCTGGACGGTGGTGGTCTTCCCGGCGCCGTTGGGGCCGAGCAGCGAGAAGATCGTTCCTTCGGGGACGGCCAGGTCGATGCCGTCGAGCACGACCTTGTCGCCGTCCTTGCCGGGGTAGGACTTGCGCAGCCCGTTCGCGGCGATGGCCAGGTTCGTCATGGTTCTGCTCCTTCAGGGGGGCCGCGGGTTCAGAGGCTGCGGGCGGTGATGTCACCGCGGGAGGTGGTGGCGCGGATCTCGAGGTCGGCGGTGCCGTCGTTCTTGAGGGCGTTGACGACGCGTCCGTAGGAGGTGCCGGCGTCCAGGGCGGCCGAGACGCCGGTGGCGGCGCCGACCGAGATGTCGCCGGACAGGGTGCTCAGCACGACCGTGCCGCCCGTGGCCTCCTCGATCTGGATGTCGCCCCGCTGGGTGCTGACGTTCGCGGGGCCGGTGAGGCGGCCGATCTCGACGTCTCCGTCCGCCGCGGTGAGGCGGACGGCGGCGGCCTCGTCGATCTTGATGTGGCGGTAGCCGCCCTCGAAGGCGATGTCGCCGAGGCGCCCGACGGTCCGCAGCTCGGCGCCGGACGTCCTCGCCTCGACCCGGGAGCCGGCGGGCAGCTTGACCGTCACCTCGACGGCCCCGGACTGGCCGAGGACCTGGTTCCCGGCCGGAGCCTGGATCCGCAGGACCCCGTTGCCGTAGCCGATCGTGGTCTGCTCCGCCGCCTTCACGTCGCGGCCCTTGGCGGCGTTCGCGGGCAGGACCTCGACCGCGGTGTCGGCCCGGTCCGCGGCGATGAACCGGACGCGTCCGGCGGGGAGGTCGACGACGGCGGCGATCGGGGCGGGGGTGTCGAAGGTCTGCATCGTGCTCTCCTTTGCGCTCCGTTGTTTCTAATAATGGAAACGCTACGTTGCGTTCCAGTTTCCTGCAAGGCAGATGTTGCGTTGGAGATGCATCTTTGCAGGTAAAAGCTGAAAGATCGTTGCAACAGCTTCGCAGCTAACGCAATGAGTGGTGTGTGCTCATTGCAATGGAGTGGAGGTGAACGCTATGCTGGCGGGGTCGGACACCACCACGAGGGCCAGCAAGGAGATCGCGATGCCCGGAGGCAGGCTCACCCAGCAGGACCGCCGGCAGATCGCGCTGGGGCTGGCCGACAACCTGCCCTACGCCGAGATCGCCCGCCGCCTCGACCGTCCGACCTCGACGGTCACGCGCGAGGTGATGCGCAACGGCGGCCCGGCCGGTTACCGCGCCGACCTCGCCCACCGCGCCACCGAACGCCGCGCGCACCGGCGCGGGCAGGCCGCGCCCCGGGGAGTGCGGGCGGCGGCGCAGCCCTACGGACGCGACGCCGAGGCCGTGAGCGAGTTCACCGAGACGCTCACCACCGTCTTCATGGCCTCGGGCCTGCCCAAGATGATGGCCCGGGTGCTGGCCTGCCTCTACAGCACCGACTCCGGCAGCCTCACCGCGTCCGAGCTCGCCCAGCGCCTGCAGGTCAGCCCGGCGTCCATCTCCAAGGCGATCGCGTTCCTGGAGAATCTGGAACTCGTCCGCCGCGAGCGCGACGAACGCCGCCGCGAGCGCTACGTCGTCGACGACGACCTGTGGTACCAGTCGATGATCCGCAGCGCCCGCTCCAACGACCAGTTCGCCGAGGCGGCGCGGCAGGGCGTCGCCGTCCTGCGCCCCGGCACCCCGGCCGCCGTCCGGCTGGAGAACGCCGCCCGCTTTCTCGACTTCGTCAGCGAGAGCCTCATGCGCGCCGCCGAGCAGGCCCGCGACGTCCTCTACGCACCGACCGGGACGGCCTCGGGAGAAGGCGGCGAACGGTGAGGCCGTGATGATCTGCCGCCCGGCTCACCGGCGCACGGTATTGAACATCGATTTCGTGCGGGACGCCGGGCTATAGTCCAATTCTGGAGGACGCCACTCGGGTCCGAGCGGCGCGAGCCCGGTGCGGGCCGTGCTGATTGGCAAGTGCGGCCGCTCGGTAAATGAATTGGCCACAAGAAATGGTGTCAAGGGGCCAGGATGGACGAGCGCGAATTCCTTGCCGAACGGTTCGACGAGCACCGCGCGCACCTGACGGCCGTCGCCGGCCGGATGCTCGGTTCCCCGGCCGAAGCCGATGACGCCGTCCGGGAGGCCCGGCTCCGGCTCACCCGATCCGAGACCGGCGCCGCCGATCACCTCGGCGGCTGGCTGACCACCGTCGTCGGCCGGGTCTGCCTGGACATGCTGCGCTCGCGCCGGTCGGGGCGCCCCGCCCCGCCGCGGGAGGTCGGCGACGAACCCCGGCACGAGGTGCTGATCGCCGACTCGGTGGGGCTCGCGCTGCTCGTGGTGCTGGAATCGCTGCGGCCGTCCGACCGGCTGGCGTTCGTCCTGCACGACCTGTTCGGCATGCCGTTCGAGGAGATCGGCCCGATGCTCGACAGCACGCCGGCCGCGGCCCGCGAACTCGCCGGCCGCGCCCGGCGGCGGGTCCAGGGAGCGGACCCCGGCTGAGCAGGACGTGCCGCGGGATCAGGTGGTGC
>NZ_VCKW01000153.1 GCF_005889715.1 Actinomadura soli | reverse complement strand
GTCTTAGGGTCTCGTGGGCTCGGAGATGGGTATAAGAGACAGCCGGACCTCCACGCCGCCCGGACGGCAAGTTCGGCGACAACCCCACGTCCGATGGCCCCGAGCCCACCAAGGGCTGATACCTGTTCTAGGCAGACCCACAAAGCAGCCCCACGACGCGTTCTCCAACTAGAACCTGTTGTAGTTCCAGCGAACCCGGCCTAGGGTCGAGGACGTGCGGACACGAGTCACCGAACTATTCGGCATCGAGTACCCGATCTTCGCGTTCAGTCATTGCCGCGACGTCGTCGCGGCGGTGAGCCGCGCCGGCGGCATGGGCGTCCTCGGCGCCCTGCACTTCACCCCCGAGGAACTCGAACTCGAACTCAAGTGGATCGACGAGCACGCCGGCGGCAAGCCCTACGGCGTGGACGTGGTCATGCCCGCCAAGTACGAGGGCGCCGACCTCGGCGACGCCGAGGAACTGCTCGGCAAGCTCCAGAGCATGATCCCCGCCGAGCACAAGACGTTCCTGGAGAACCTCCTGGCCGAGCACGGTGTCGACCCGCCCACCGACCAGGCGGGCAAGGCCCTCCTCGGCTGGACGGACGTGACGGCACGCCCCCAGGTCGAAGTGGCCCTCAAGCATCCGATCGCGCTGCTCGCCAACGCGCTCGGCCCGCCCCCGGCGGACGTCGTCGAGGAGGCGCACCGCCACGGCGTGAAGGTCGCGGGCCTCGCGTCCAACGCGCGGCACGCCCGCAAGCAGGTGGACGTCGGCATCGACATCATCGTCGCGCAGGGCACCGAGGCGGGCGGCCACACCGGCGACGTCGCCACGATGGTCCTCATCCCCGAGGTCGTGGACGCCGTCGGCGACGACACGATCGTCCTCGCCGCGGGCGGCATCGGACGCGGCCGCCAGATGGCGGCGGGCATGGCACTGGGCGCCGACGGCGTCTGGACGGGCTCCATCTGGCTCACCGTCGACGAGGCCGACACCCCCGAACGCGCGCTCCCCAAGCTGCTCGACGCCACGTCCCGCGACACCGTCCGCTCCCGCGCCTGGACGGGCAAACCGGCCCGCTTCCTCAGGACCGCCTGGACGGAAGCCTGGGAGAGCGAGACCTCCCCCGGCTACCTCCCGATGCCCATGCAGTTCATGCTGATCGCGGACGCCCTGCCCCGCATCGCCCGCTCCGGCGACGGCGAACTCGTCACCTTCCCGGTAGGCCAGATCGTCGGCTCAATGAACCAGATAAAACCCGCCGCCCAGGTCATCTACGACCTGATCGAGGAATACGTGGAGGCAATAGCCCGCCTCAACACCATCACCACCTCAGACTGACCCGCACCGCCGCGCCCACCCACCACGCCGACCGGCTCGCGGCCTTACTCGGACGGCCCAAGCAGGAACCGACTGACCTCCTCATGGGTGAGCGCCCCCGGCCGACCCGCCGCCTCCCATCTGAGGAATTCCGCGTACAGCACTTCAGGGTCGCTCTCCTCGACATCCTCGGTCGAGCCACGACGCTCGGCTTCTCCTTCGCCACGGATCGGCTGGTCTCGCCTGCTCATGTCGCGGTGCGGCTTATGTGGGCGACGTGGATGATGCCGTCACTCAGGCGGTGCAACACCCGATACGGACCGACCCGGAGCCTGTAGTCGTCGCTACTTCCCCAGGAGAACGCATCCGGTGGTCTCGGATCATCGACCAGCTGGTTCACCGCAGTGGCGATAGCGTGCATGCCTTGCTGGTCGTGCATGTATCGGCGCATCGTCCTTTGTGCTTGCGGCGACCACTCGGCCGTCATGTCGACCATCGAGTCCGCCCGCGCCGCGGCACGGGCCGGGACGCGGGAATGGGCCGGGCTCACCGCGCCGCTGCTGCTCCCCGAGACCCGCGCCGCCGGGGCCGGACGCCTCGACCTTCCCAGCGTGCCGCTGTCCCTGGCCGCCGCCCTGCCCGCCGTCTACGCCCTCAAGGAACTCGCGAAGGATCCCGCGAACCCGTGGGCGTACGGCGCGGCGGCGGTCGCGGTGGTGTTCGGGTTCCTCTTCGTCCGGCGGCAGCGCGCGGTCGCCGAGCCGCTGATGGACCTGCGCCTGCTGCGCAGCCGGACGTTCAGCGCCGCGCTGGTGATCCTGCTGGTGGGAATGCTCATCCAGGGCGGGATCTACCTGTTCATCAGCCAGTACCTGCAGACGATCGAGGGGCTGTCGCCGCTGCGGTCGGGGCTGTGGCTCGCCGTCCCGGCGCTGGCCCTGGTCGCCGGGTCGCTGCTGTCCCCGATCGCCGCCCGCCGCGTGCGGCCGGGCACGGTCATCGCGGCCGGGCTGGTCCCGGCGGCGGCGTGGGCGGGCGACACCGTCGTGCTGATGATCGGGGTCACGGTGGGCTTCCTCGGGATGGCTCCCATCGGCGCCCTCGGCATCTCCCTCATCGCCGGGTCGGCCCCGCCGGAGCGCGCCGGGGCCGCGTCCGCGATGGCGGAGACGTCCGGGGAGTTCGGCATCGCCTTCGGGGTGGCCGCCCTGGGCAGTCTCGGAACCGCCGTGTTCCGCGCCGCGATCTCGGCGCCGGAGGGCGTCCCGCCGTCCGCGCGGGAGTCGATCGGTGAGGCCGCCACCACCGCCGAACGGCTCCCGCCCGCCTCCGCCGCCGCCCTCCTGGACAGCGCCCGCGACGCCTTCCTCACCGGCCTCGGCGTCGTCGGGACGGCCAGCGCGATCCTGGTCCTGGCCCTGGCGGCTGTGTCGGCATGGCTCCTTCGCCGGCTTCCGCCCATCGGCGCCGACGACCTGTGAGGGGGGGCTATTCGCCCTTGTAGACGGGTGGGCGCTTCTCCCGGAAGGCGCGGGAGCCCTCCTTGGCGTCCTCGGAGGCGATGACGGGCCAGCCGATCTCGTCGGAGATCTTGAGGGCCTCCTCCTCGGAGAGGTGCTCGGTCTCGCGGTAGGTGCGGAGGATGCCCTGGACGGCGAGCGGCCCGCAGGCGGCGATCTGGCCGGCGAGCTCGCGAGCGGCGGCCAGCGCCGTCCCGGTCGGGACGATCTTGTTGATGAGGCCCATGGCGAGGGCCTCCTGAGGGGTGACCGAGCGGGCGGTGAGGAGGATGTCCATCGCGTTGGCATAGCCGATCTGGCGGGGGAGGCGGATGGCGGAGCCGCCCATGGGGAACAGGCCGCGCTTCGCCTCGTACAGGCCGAGGGTCGCGTCCTCGGCGACGACCCGCAGGTCCGTGCCGACGAGGAGTTCGGTGCCGCCCGCGACGGCGTAGCCCTCGATCGCGCAGATGAGGGGCTTTGTCGGACGGCCCTCGCGGAGCAGTCCCTTCCAGTGGAAGTCGGGGATCTGCGCCATGCGCTCCTGGACGCGCGGGTCGGACGGCTGCTGCCCCATGGCCTTCAGATCGGCACCGGCACAGAAGGTCCCCCCGGCTCCGGTGAGGATGCCGACGCGGACGTCCGGCGTCTCGGACATGTACGCCCAGGCGTCGGCGAGGCCCACCAGCATGGCGGAGCTGAGCGCGTTGCGCGCCTCGGGACGGTTCATCGTGACGGTGACGACAGGGCCGTCGCGCTCGATGACGCAGTGCTCGGTGCTGATCGGCAGCCGTTCCGCCATGGTCCCTCCAGCGTCCAGGAAATGAGAACAGATTCTAGTTAAGGTCCGGCCTTGCTGGTAGGGGTTGATATGGAAAACGAGAACGTGATCTACTTTGGGCGCCGGGCGTCGGCGGGGTGACGGCGCTCACCGTGGTCGCGCAGCCATGCGGGCACGCAGTCACCGGCGGCGGAGGGAGAGCCGATGGGGTCGTTGGGCTTTTGGCGGCTGGCGCAGGCCGATCCCGGGTGGATCGCGTCCGTCGACCCGGACGGGACGGAGCACACCGCAGGCGACCTGCTGGCCCGCGCGAACCGGCTCGTCCACGGGCTTCGCGCGCTGGGGCTGGAGAAGGGCGACGGGATCTGCGGGCTCGTCCCGAACGGGTCCGAGGGGCTCGTGCTGTATCTGGCGGCGCTGCAGGCCGGGTGGTACTACACGCCGGTCAACTGGCATCTGACCGGCCCGGAGATCGGTTACATCGTCGCCGACAGCGAGGCGAAGGCGTTCTTCGTCCACGAGCGGTACGCGGCCGAGGGGGCGCGGGCCGGTGAGGAGATCGACGCGCGGAGGCGGTTCGCGTTCGGGCGCGTCTACGGGTTCCGCGCGTACGAGGAGCTGGTCGAAGGGCAACCCGAGACGCTGCCGGACGATCGGAGCAACGGCGCGACGATGCACTACACGTCCGGGACGACCGGACGGCCGAAGGGCGTCAAGCGGGCGCTGATGGGCATCGACCCCGACGACAGCGCCGAGCTGATGACGTTCCTGCTCGGCATGTTCGGCATCACGCCGGGACGTCCGGCCGGCGGCGTGCGGCAGGCCCATCTGATCACCTCGCCGAACTACCACACGGCCGTCACCCAGTTCGGCGGCACCGCCCTGCACATGGGGCACACGCTCGTCTACATGGACAGCTGGGACGCCGAAGACACGCTGAGGATGATCCAGGAGCATCGCGTCAGCAACACCCACATGGTGCCGACGCACTTCAAGCGGCTGCTGGCCCTGCCCGAGGACGTCCGGGAACGGTACGACGTGTCGAGCATGAAGCACGCGATCCACGCGGCGGCGCCGTGCCCGGTGCCCATCAAGCGGCAGATGCTCGACTGGTGGGGCGACTGCGTCTGGGAGTACTACGCGGCGACCGAGGGCGGCGGGACGATCGCCAGCCCCGCCGACTGGCGCGCCCACCCCGGGACGGTCGGGAACGCGTGGCCGATCAGCGAGCTGCTCATCGTGGACGACGGCGGCGAGCCCGTCCCGGCCGGGACGCACGGCACGATCTACATGAAGATGATGGGCCTTGAGTTCGAGTACAAGGGCGACAGGGAGAAGACGGAGAAGAACCGGCTTGAGGATTTCTTCACCGTCGGCGACATCGGCTACCTGACCGAGGACGGGTTCCTGTTCCTGTCCGACCGCAGGTCCGACATGATCATCTCGGGCGGGGCGAACATCTATCCGGCCGAGATCGAGAACGAGATCATCCTGCATCCGAAGGTCGCGGACGTGGCCGTGTTCGGCATCCCGGACGAGGAGTGGGGCGAGCAGATCAAGGCCGTCGTCGAGCCCGCCGGCGGCGCCGAGCCGGGGGACGCGCTCGCCGCCGAGATCCTCGCGTCGCTGGAGGGCCGGCTCGCGAAGATGAAGTGGCCGAAGACCATCGACTTCATCGAGACGATGCCGCGCGAGCCCAACGGCAAGCTCCTCAAACGCAAGCTCAGGGACCCGTACTGGAAGGACCACGCCCGTGTCATCTAGCACGGGGCCGTCCGAGCCGAACCACGTGCTGGAGTTCCCCGGCGGCTACACCCGCTCGGTCGGCCCGGTCATCGGACGGTTCCTCAGCGAGCTGCGCGACGGGCGGCTGGTCGGCGTCCGCACGGCCGGCGGGCGGGTGCTCGTCCCGCCGTCCGAACACGACCCGGACACGGGCGAGGACGTGACCGGCGAGTTCGTCGGCGTCGGCCCGGCCGGGACGGTCACGACGTGGTCATGGGTCCCGCGCCCGGCGAAGGAGCACCCGCTCGACCGGCCGTTCGCGTGGGCGCTGATCCGTCCGGACGGCGCCGACACCGCCCTGCTGCACGCGCTCGACCTCGGCGTCTTCGAGGAGGGCGCGCAGCCGCCGAAGTTCCTCAAGACCGGGATGCGCGTCCGCCCCCGCTGGCGGCCGGAGCGCACCGGCGGGATCGGCGACATCGAGTGCTTCCAGCCCGAGGTCACCCTGATCAACGCGCCGACGCGGCTGGAGTACGAGCTGCGCGGCGGCAAGGCGCTGCGGCGCTTCCTCGAAGGCATCGCGGAGGGCCGCATCCTCGGGCACAGGTGCCCGGTGTGCGAGCAGGTCATCGTGCCGATGAAGGGCCTGTGCCCGCGCGACGGCGTCCCGACGATCGAGGAGGTGGAGCTGCCCGATACCGGCACGGTCACCACCTTCGCCGTCAACAACATCCCCGACCCGCGCGCCCCCGAGGTGCCGTTCGTGTCCGCGTACGTGCTGCTGGACGGCGCCGGGCTCACGATGCTCACGCTCGTCGCGGGCGTCCCGGCGGACCAGGTCCGGATGGGCATGCGCGTCAGGGCGGCGTGGCGCCCCCGCGAGGAATGGGACCGGAGCATGAACAACATCAGGTGGTTCGAGCCGCTCGACGAGCCCGACGTCCCCTTCGACGAGATCAAGGACTACCTGTGAGGCGCGAGATCGCCGTGGTCGCGTTCGCGCAGACCCGGCACAGCGGCGCGGACGAGGGGCTCGCGGAGATCGAGATGCTCGCCCCGGTCATCACCGAGATCAAGGAGCGGACGGGCCTCGCGCGGTTCGGCTTCACCTGCTCCGGGTCGTGCGACTATCTCGCGGGCGCGCCGTTCTCGTTCGTGTCGGCGCTGGACGCGATCGGCGCCTGGCCGCCGATCTCCGAGAGCCACGTCGAGATGGACGCCGCGTGGGCCCTGTACGAGGCGTGGGTGAAACTGCTGCACGGCGACATCGACACGGCGCTCGTGTACGGGTTCGGGAAGTCGTCCCAGGGGAACCTGCGCTCGATCCTCACCCAGCAGCTCGACCCGTACCATCTGGCGCCGCTCGGCATCGACTCGGTGTCGCTGGCCGCGCTCCAGGCCCGCGCCTACATGGAGCGGTCGGGCGTGAAGGAGGACGATCTGCGCGCCGTCGCGGCCCGGTCCCGCGCGTCCGGACGCGGCAACCCGTTCGCGCTGCACCTGCCGGAGCCGGGCGCGGACGAGGAGTACGACGTGGCGCCGCTGCGCCCGTACGATGTCGCGCCCATCACCGACGGCGCCGCCGCGATCGTCCTCGCCGCCGGGGACAGGGCGCGGGAGCTGTGCGAACGTCCCGCGTGGATCACGGGGATCGACCATCGCGGCGAGCCGCACGCGCCCGGCGTCCGCGACCTGACCCGCTCGGAGGCGACGCGCCTCGCCGGTGAAAGGGCCGGTGAGAAGGCGGGCGCGGCGGGCGTCGAGGTCGCCGAACTCCACGCCCAGTTCAGCCACGAGGAGCTGATCCTGCGCGAAGCGCTCGGGCTCGGCGACGACGTCAGGGTCAACCCGTCCGGTGGGGCGCTCTCCGCGAACCCCATGATGGCGGCCGGCCTGATCCGGATCGGTGAGGCGGCGGCGCGCATTCACGACGGGTCGGCGTCCCGGACGCTGGGGCACGCGTCGTCCGGTCCCTGCCTCCAGCAGAACCTGGTCTGCGTCCTTTCGGAAGAGACTGGAGCGAGTCATGGGTGACCGCTGCGCGATCATCGGGGTCGGGCAGACCGCGTACCGGACCAGGCGGCTGGACGTGTCGATGCCGGGCCTGCTCCGCGAGGCGGCCCGCCGGGCGCTCGACGACGCCGGGCTGACCTGGAAGGACATCGACGCCGTCGTCGTCGGCAAGGCCCCCGACCTGTTCGAGGGCGTGATGATGCCGGAGACGTTCCTGGCGGACGCGCTCGGCGCCGCGGGCAAGCCGCTCATGCGGGTGCACACGGCCGGGTCGGTCGGCGGGTCCACGGCGATCGTCGCGGCGGGGCTCATCCAGGGCGGCGTGCACGACCGCGTCCTCACGGTGGCGTGGGAGAAGCAGTCGGAGTCGAACGCGACGTGGGCGCTGACGGTGAACTCGCCGTTCACGACGTCGCTGGTCGTGGGCGCGGGCGGCTACTTCGCTCCGCACATCCGCGCCTACATGCGCCGCGCGGGCGCCCCCGACCACATCGGCACGCTCGTCGCCGTCAAGGACCGGCGGAACGCGCTGCGGAACGAGTACGCGCACCTGAAGATCCCCGGCATCTCCCGGGAGATGGTCGAGTCGACGCCGATGCTGTGGGAGCCGATCCGCTACCTGGAGACCTGCCCGTCCTCGGACGGCGCGTGCGCGATGGTGCTGGCCTCGGAGGACGCGGCCAAACGAGCACCGTCCCGTCCGGCCTGGGTGCACGGCACGTCGATGCGGTCCGAGCCGATGATGTTCGCCGGTCGCGACAGCGTCAGCCCCCAGGGCGGCAAGGACGCGGCCGCGGACGTGTACCGCCAGGCGGGCATCACCGACCCGCGCAGCGAACTCGACTGCGCCGAGGTGTACGTCCCGTTCTCCTGGTACGAGCCGATGTGGCTGGAGAACCTCGGGTTCTGCGGCGAGAACGAGGGCTGGAAGCTCACCGAGGCCGGTGCGACGGCGATGGACGGCGACATCCCGTGGAACCCGTCCGGGGGCGTGCTGTCGTCCAACCCGATCGGCGCGTCCGGGATGATCCGGTTCGCCGAGGCGGCGCTGCAGGTGCGCGGGCAGGCGGGCGACCACCAGGTGGACGGGGCGCGCCGCGCGCTCGGCCACGCCTACGGCGGCGGCGCCCAGTTCTTCGCGATGTGGATAGTCGGCAGCGACAAACCCTGATTCCCTGGTAGAGGCGCGATGACCCTCCGGAGGACGTCCGATGGAGTACAACCACGCTGACCTGTTCGAGGGAGTCGCGGACGCTGTCGGTGAGCGCGTCGCCCTGATCTGCGGTGACCGGCGGCTCACCTACGCGGAGCTGGACGAGCACGCCAACCGTCTCGCGCACCATCTGACGGACGCGGGCGTCCGGCCCGGCCAGCATGTCGCCGTCCAGCTGTACAACGGTGTCGAGTACGCGGCGGCGCTGCTGGCGGCGTTGAAGATCCGGGCCGTGCCCATCAACGTCAACTACCGCTACGTGGAAAGCGAGCTGCTCTACCTGTACCGCGACTCCGACAGCGTCGCGCTGCTCTACGACGTCGAATTCGAGGACCGCGTCGCCGCCACCGCCCCCGAGGCGCCGAAGCTGGGGCATCTCATCGCGGTCGGGGGCGCCGCCCCGTCCATCCCGGGCGCGGTCGCCTACGACGAGGCGCTGAAGGCAGCGGACGGAACGCGCACCGGCTTCCCCGCCCGCTCCGCCGACGACCTCTACATCATCTACACGGGCGGGACGACCGGGATGCCGAAAGGCGTCATGTGGACGACCGAGCACCTGCTGTTCGCGTTCTGGAACCCGACGCTCCCGCGCCCGGCGAAGCCCGAGGACGTCGTGGAGATGGCGCGGAACGGCGGCCCGCTGGTGATGATGCCGGTCGCGCCGCTCATGCACGGCGCCGCGCAGGTCGCCTCGTGGATCTCCTGGTTCATGGGCGCCACACTCGTCTACACGCGCCGGTTCGACGCCGCGGACGTGTGGCGGACGATCGCCCGCGAGAAGGTCAACTCGCTGACGATCACCGGTGACGCGATGGCGGTCCCGATGGCGGACGAGCTGGCGCGCGGCGGCTACGACACCTCGTCCCTGCTGGCCTTCGTCTCGACGGGCGCGATCTTCACCGGGACCGTCCGCGACCGCGTCCAGGGCCTCCTGCCGAACACGATCATCATGGACCGGTTCGGGTCGACGGAGTCGGGCTCGACGGCCGAGGCGGTCGCGGGCTCGACCCCGGAGAAGGGGCTGCGGTTCGCGCCCGACGTGGCGGACGTGACCGTCCTGGACGACGCGCTCCGGCCCGTCGAGCCGGGGTCGGGGGTCATCGGGCAGGTCGCGCGCACCGGGCACATCGCGCTCGGCTACTACAACGACCCGGACAAGACCGCGCGGACGTTCCCCGTGGTGGACGGGCGGCGCTGGCTGCTCACCGGCGACATCGCGACCGTGGCGGAGGACGGGTCGATCGCCGTGTACGGCCGGGGCTCGCAGGCCGTCAACACCGGCGGCGAGAAGGTGTTCCCGGAGGAGGTCGAGGCCGTCCTCAAGGGGCATCGCGCCGTGTACGACGCGGTCGTCACCGGCATTCCGGACGAGCGCTGGGGGAACCGCGTCGCGGCGGTGATCCAGCCGTCCGGCGGGGGCGGCGAGCCGCCGTCGCCCGGCGACCTGGACGCCCACTGCCGCAGGGAGCTGTCGGGGTACAAGGTGCCGCGTGTCTACGCCTTCGTGGACGAGATGAAGCGCTCCCCGGCGGGCAAGGCCGACTACCGCTGGGCGAAGCAGGTGGCGGAGGGGGCGGCGGAGGCCGAGGGCGCCCGGTAGCGCCGCTCGCCTTTCCCACGGGCGCCGTTCGCCACGCGGGGCAGCGGCCCCGGCTGGTCCCGTCCGAGCCCGGCCACTAGACTCTCCTGTGGAGAGTCGCTCTTGAAATGAGCCTCTCTGTATGCGAGTAATTAGGGGAGGGTGGGGCCGTGTCGACCCCGGAGCGCGAGCGGATGGCGGGCGAGCTGCAGATGGCGATGCAGCGCAGCACGATGTTCACGGTGCTGCTGCACCATGCCACCGCGACCAAGGCGGGCATGAACGTCACCGACGCGCAGTGCGTGAACGCGCTGTCGCTGGACGGGCCGCAGACGCCGGGCCAGCTCGCGCAGCTCATGGGCATCACGACCGGCGGCGCCATCACCGCCGTGATCGACCGGCTGGAGAAGGCGGGCTACGTCCGGCGCACCCGCGACCCCGACGACCGCCGCCGCGTGATCGTCGAGCTCGTCGAGGAGAACGTCGCCCGGTTCGGCCGCTACTTCGAGCCGATCGGCCGCGCCTTCCGCGAGCGCCTCGACGGCTACACCGACGAGCAGATCGCCGTCCTGCTCGACTGGGTCCGCCACAACAACGAGGCGATGCCCCACATCATCGAGGAGATCAGGAAGCTCCCGTAGGCCGCCCGCGCGGGCTCCCGCGCGTGGTCCGGGAACAGCCGCGGCGGTCCCCCCGGCCGCGGCGGCCGCCCCCGGAGCCTCCTGCCGCCGAAAACGGCGACACCTGACTCGTGACCGCTACGCCCCAGGTCACACGGGTCGCGGACGGTGACTTCGGTCACATCGCCACATTTCGGACATCGTCGTGTCCGGTCGTTTCGGGTGGCCGGGGCTCCGCGGGAAGTGAGAACATGCGCGCCATGCGCGCACGAGAGGACGACCGCTGACCGTGGACCCGCTGCGCCCCGAGGACCCTCCCGAGATCGGCGGCTACCCGCTGATCGCCCGCATCGGCGCCGGTGGCATGGGCCAGGTGTATCTCGGACTCACCGGCGGCGGCCGGCACGTCGCGCTCAAGGTGATCCGCGAGGACTTCGACGGCCCGCAGGCGCTCGCCCGCTTCCGCCGCGAGGTCGCGACCGTCGAGCGGGTGCGCAGCCGGTTCGCCGCCGCGATGGTCGGCGCCGGGCTGGACGCCCCGCCCTACTGGCTCGCGACCGAGTACGTGCCGGGCCCGACGCTCCGGCAGGCCGTCGCCGAGCACGGCCCCCTGCCGCCCGACACCTGCCTGCGGCTGCTCGCAGCCCTCGCCCAGGGGCTGCTGGAGATCCACGGGCAGGGCGTCCAGCACCGCGACCTCAAGCCCGGCAACGTGATCCTCGCCCCGGACGGCCCGCGGCTGATCGACTTCGGCATCGCGCGCGGCGAGGGCCAGACGCAGATCACCCAGACCGGCGCGTGGAACGGCACCCCCGGCTACGTGGCGCCCGAGGTCGTCCGGGAGCAGGAGCCGGTGCCCGCGTCGGACGTGTTCTCGCTCGCCGGCACCGTCGCCCACGCCGCGACGGGACGCCCGCCCTTCGGCGGCGGCCGCATCGAGGCGATCATCCACCGCACCCTCGACGGCGACATCGACCTCGACGGCGCCGACCCGCGCGTCGCCGAACTCGTCCGGCTGTGCGCGGCGAAGGAGCCCGGCACCCGGATCTCGCTGGAACGCCTGCTGGAGATCGCCGCGTCCACCGCCGCCCTCGCCGACGACCCCGACTACCGGCGGGTCGCGGGCGTTCCGCGGCCGGTGCCGGTGAGCGTCGCGGACGCCGCCGCGTCCGGCCTCGTCCCGCCGGACCGCACCCGGACGACCGTCAACGGCGGAGGCACGGCCTTCCGTTCGCGCGCCGCGGTCATCGCCGCCGGCGCCGGGGTGGTCGCGGTCGTCCTCGGCGGCGCGTTCACCGCACGGGCCATCTTCAACGGCGACAACGGTTCCAAAGGCTCGGGCGGCGCCTCCGGTGCCGGTCAGGGGGCAGGCTCCGGGACGACGTCGTCCCCGCGCACGCCGCCCGGAGGAACACCGGCGGGACGGACCGCCGGCCCCGGCGGGCGCCCACCGGACGAGATCCTGGTGAAGAAGCCCACCCTGGACTACCAGAGCCTGAAGTTCTCCCCGAAGGACTTCACCTGCCTGCCGAACATGCGTGTCGAGAAGGAGGACGAGAAGTTCTCCGGTCAGCTGCAGGTCTCGGCACCGCGCGAGCCCTACACGAAGAAGACCGTCAAGTTCGGCATGCGATTCAAGTTCGAGCGGCCGTCCAACTACTACCTGGCCGCCCAGGTCCGTGAGCCGGGCCCCTACGGCAGTGCGGGGCCCGCATGGGTCAACAGCAAGCCGCAGCTGTATCCGCAGGGCGCGGCGGGTGACCACGGGCTCGACCTCACCTATCCGGACGACTTCAACTGGGTGGGGTCGCAAGGCGGGACGGGCCCGCTGTTCGGGGGCGTCTGGACGATCGTGTGGTTCCGCGTGGCCCCCAACGGCGACGCCTACTACCTCGGTTGCGACGGGTTCACCGTCAAGTGATCACCGGATGGCGATGACCGCCGAGCCGTGCCCGAACAGGCCCTGGGTCACGGCGATGCCCGTCCTGGCGTCCTCGACCTGGCGGCCGCCCGCCTGCCCGCGCAGCTGCCACGTCAGCTCGCAGAGCTGCGCGATCGCCTGCGCCGGGATCGCCTCGCCGAAGGACGCGAGCCCGCCGCTCGGATTCACCGGAATGCGCCCGCCCAGCGCGGTGGCCCCCGAGCGCAGCAGCTCCTCGGCGCCGCCCGGCTCGCACAGGCCGATGTCCTCGTACCAGTCGAGTTCGAGGGCCGTGGACAGGTCGTACACCTCGGCCAGCGACAGGTCGTCCGGGCCGATCCCGGCCTCCTCGTAGGCGGCGTCCGCGATCGCGGACCTGAAGGGGCGCCCGGGCTCCGCCGCCGTCAGCGCGGAGTCGGTCGCGAAGTCGGGCAGGTCCAGGACGGTCTTCGGGAACGTCGGCGTCACCGTGGACAGCGCCGAGACGCGCACCGGATCGGTGACGCCGTGCCGCCGCGCGAAGTCCATCGACGTCAGGACGAGCGCGGCGCCGCCGTCGCTGGTGGCGCAGATGTCCAGGAGCCGCAGCGGGTCCGCGACCACGGCGGACTCGCGGACGTCCGCCGGCGTCACCTCCTTGCGGTACCGGGCGTTCGGGTTCGCGAGCCCGTGCCGCGCGTTCTTCACCTTCACGGCGGCGAAGTCGTCCGGCGTCGCGCCGTGCACGGCCATCCGGCGGCGCGCGTACAGCGCGAAGTAGAGGGGATTGGTGGCGCCCAGCAGCCGGAACCGCAGCCAGTCGGGGTCGTCGGGACGGTCGCCGCCGACCGGCCTGAAGAAGCCCTTCGGCGCGGCGTCGGCGCCCACGACCAGCGCCACGTCGCACAGCCCCGCGAGGATCTGCGCGCGGGCCGAGCCGATGGCCTGCGCCCCCGAGGCGCATGCCGCGTAGCTGGACGACACCCGCGCCCCCGACCAGCCGAGCGCCTGCGCGAACGTCGCTCCCGCGATGAACCCCGGATAGCCGTTCCGGATGGTGCCGGCGCCCGCCACGTACTGGACGTCCGGCCACGCGATCCCGGCGTCCGCGAGCGCCGCACGTGCCGCCGCCAGCCCGTACTCGACGAAGCCGCGCCCCCACTTCCCCCACGGATGCATCCCCGCGCCCAGCACGGCGACGTCGCGGCTCATCGGACCGGCCTCCACATCCAGACGGTGTACTCGGCTTCGCCGTCCTCGTAGAGGGTGCCTTCGGTCAGCTCCACCTCCATGCCGACGGCGAGGTCGTCGACCGTGTGGCCGGGCGCGACCTGCCCGAGGACGACCATGCGCTCGGCTTCGAGTTCGACGGCCGCGACCGCGTAAGGGACGAACGGGTCCGGCGACACGTACGGCGGCGGGGGCCGGTAGCGCGCGTCGGCGTACGACCAGATCCGGCCGCGCGCGGAGAGGGTGTGGGGCTCCAGCTCGGAGCCGTCCTTCGGGCCGGTGCAGCGGGGGTTGCGGCAGGCCAGCTCGTTGCGCGGGAAGTACGGCGTGCCGCAGGACGCGCAGCGTGTGCCCAGCAGCCGGACGCCGCCGTCCCCGCTGGTGAACCACCCCTCGATCGCCGGACGGCGCTCCTTGGTCGTGCGCACGCGGCCCTCCCTCGTCTCGTCGGGGCAGGCTAACAACCAAGCGGCCGCTCGGAGGGCGGCCGTCCGGTGAGCGGGACGGGCTCTGCTGACTGACGCGTCAGTAACTTCGGTACAGTGAACCGAGTCGGATTCTGCCCAGCGTGCGCAGAGATAGGGAGAGTGCAGATGCGGACTGGACTTCAGGGGAGGACGGCCCTGGTCACCGGGGCCTCCCGGGGGATCGGCAAGGCGATCGCCATCGCTCTCGCCGCCGAGGGCGCCAACGTCGTCCTCTCCTCGCGCAGGCAGGAGGCGCTGGACGAGGCCGCCAAAGAGATCGCCGACGCGCATCCGGGCGCGGGCGTCCTCGCGAAGGCCGCGCACGTCGGCGACGCCGACGCGGCCGCCGCCTGCGTGGCCGCCGCCGTCGCCGAGTTCGGCGGCCTCGACGTCCTCGTCAACAACGCCGGGACGAACCCCTACTTCGGGCCGATGGCCGACATCGAGCCGTCCGCCGCCGCGAAGACCGTCGAGGTCAACCAGTTCGCGGTCGTCCAGTGGACGCGGCTCGCCCTGCGCGCGTCGATGGCGGAGCGCGGCGGCTCCATCGTCAACATCGCCTCCGTCGGCGGCCTGGTCACCGAGCTCGGGATCGGCTACTACAACGCCACCAAGGCCGCCGTCATCCACCTCAGCCGGCAGTTCGCGATGGAGCTGGCGCCGAAGGTCCGCGTCAACTGCATCGCGCCCGGACTGGTCAAGACCCACCTCGCCCGCGCACTGTGGGAGGGCAACGAGGAGGAGATCAGCAGGCACACGCCGCTCGGGCGCATCGGGGAGCCCGAGGACATCGCGAGCGCGGCCGTCTTCCTCGCCGGGGACGCGTCGTCCTGGATGACCGGGCAGACGCTCGTCGTGGACGGCGGCTCCACCATCCGATCCTCGATCGCCTGAGACCAGATCGCCCGAAACAGATCGCTTGAAAACAGGGGGAAGCATGTCACGCTGGGGACTGACCATTCCGCTCGCCGGGCTCCCGCTGGCCGAGCACCGCGAGATCATCGCCGAACTGCCGGCCCTGGGCTACACCGACGCCTGGTCGGCCGAGGTGAGCGGCGCCGACGCGTTCACCCCGCTGGCGCTCGCCTCGCAGTGGGGCCCCGAGCTGCGGCTCGGCCCCGCGATCGTGCCGGTCTTCACCCGCGGCCCGGCCCTGCTGGCGCAGCACGCCGCGACGCTCGCCGACCTCGCGCCCGGACGGTTCGTGCTCGGCATCGGCACCTCGTCCGACACGATCGTCGAGCGCTGGAACGGCATCCCGTTCGAGGAGCCGTACCAGCGCGCCCGCGACATGCTGCGCTTCCTCCGCAGGGCGCTCGCCGGGGAGAAGGTGAAGGAGGCGTACGCCACCTTCACCGTCAACGGCTTCAGGCTGGAGACGCCCCCGGCCGTGCCGCCGCCGATCGTCCTGGCCGCGCTGCGTCCCGGGATGCTCCGGCTCGCCGCCCGCGAGGCGGACGGCGCGATCAGCAACTGGCTGTCCCCGGAGGACGTCCGGACGGTCCGCGGTGTGCTCGGTGAGGAGCCCGAGCTGCTGGCGCGGCTGTTCGTCTGCCCGTCAGGGGACGCGGCGGAGGCCCGCGCGATCGGCCGCTGGCTGATCGCCGCGTACATGACGGTGCCCGTCTACCGGGCGTACCACGAGTGGCTCGGACGCGGCGAGGCGCTGCGCCCGATGAACGAGGCGTGGGCGGCCGGCGACCGCCAGAAGGCCCTGGAGGTCATCCCGGACGAGGTCGTCGACGACCTGGTCGTCCACGGCACCCCGGCCGACTGCCGCGCCCGCATCCGCGAGTACGTCGGCAACGGTCTCAGCACGCCCGTCCTGGCGATCGTCCCCGGCGGCGGCCTCTCCCCGGCCGAGGCCGTCCGCGCCCTCGCCCCGTCCGCGGGCTGACATTCCACCTCCTAACGCCCGGTGCACGCGATGTTTACGGGCGTGAGGATCGGGGAGGGTGGGGCAGATCCGATCCAAGTAAGAGACGTGAGGAGCTGATCGTGCTCACGCTGACCAGCGGTGCCGTCCAGGTCATACGTACCGTGACCGCGAACCCGGAGCTTCCGCCGGAGACCGGCATCCGCATCGAGTCCGGGCTCGACGGCTCGGACGCCCTGAGGCTCTCGGTCGCGCCCGCCCCGGAGGCCGGCGACCAGGTCGTCGAGGAGGAGGGCGCCAAGGTGTACCTGGAGGCCGGCGTCGCCGAGATGCTGGACGACAAGACACTCGACGCGCAGGTCGACCCGCAGGGCGACGTCGCGTTCACCATCGCGGAGGGGTCCGAGGGCACCCCGACCTGAACCGAGCTTCTGGAGCCGGGGTGCCGAACCCATCGGCGCCCCGGCTCCAGCGCGATTCGTCCCGCTCAGCGCGCGGCCGCGATGACGGCGACCGCCGCGAGCGCGAACGCCACCGTCGTGAGGACCAGGAAGGCCGCGACGACCGCGCAGGCCAGGCCGCGCGGCTGGTCGCGCCAGGTTCCGTAGCGGTCGCGCACCTGCCGGTCCAGTTCCTCCCGGGACGGCCGTCCCGCGTCCGGGGAGTCGGGCGAAGGCGGGGTCGTCACGGTCGCCAGTCTCGCAGATCCGCCGCGCCGGTCAGGCTGGGGCGGCCGACGGGCCCCGGCCTCCCGCGTGAAAAAATCGCCTGATGCGTCTCACCAAACTCGGCCACGCCTGCGTCCGGCTCACGAAGGACGACCGGACGATCGTCATCGACCCCGGCTCGTTCAGCGACGCGTCCGGCGCGCTCGCCGCCGCCGACGCGGTCCTCATCACCCACGAGCACTTCGACCATTTCGACCCCGACGCGCTGCGCGCCGCGATGGCCGAACGCCCGGGACTGGACGTCTGGACGTCGCGCGTCGTCGCCGAGAACCTCTCTGACCTGGGCGGACGCGTCCACCAGGTCGGCCACGGCGACGCCGTCACGGTCGCGGGCTTCGACGTCCACGTCTACGGCGAGGACCACGAGATCCTGCACCCGGACGTCCCGCCGATCCCGAACACCGGGTTCCTCGTCGACGGGGAGGTCTTCCATCCGGGGGACGCGCTGACCGTCCCGTCCGAGCCCGTCCGGACGCTGTGCCTGCCCGGCAACGCGCCCTGGCTGAAGATCCCCGAGCTGTACGCGTACACCCGCGAGGTCGGGCCCGAGCGCGCGTTCGTCATCCATGACGGGCTGCTGAACGACATCGGTCTCAAGGTGATGCAGACCCACGTCACCAAGGCGGGCGAGGAACTCGGCAAGGAGTTCACCCGCCTCGTCCCGGGCACCTCGGTAGACCTGGCCGCCGCGTGAGCCGGGACCCCCGACCCCCCGGAGGGCGGCCCCGGCCCGTTCAGGCCGTCTTCCTCGACATCGGCGAGACGCTGATCGACGAGGGCGAGATCTACGGGCGCTGGGCCGACTGGCTGGGCGTGCCCCGGCACACGTTCGTCGCCAAGCTGGGCGCGCTGCTCGCCACGGGCGGCACCCAGAAGGACCTGTTCCAGTACTTCCGGCCCGGGTTCGACCTGGACGAGGAGCAGCGCCGCCGCGCGGCGGCGGGCGTCCCCAACGGTTTCGGGCCCGACGACCTGTACCCGGACGCGCGGGCCTGCCTGTCCGGGCTCCGCGCCCAGGGCCTGTTCGTCGGGATCGCGGGCAACCAGCCGGTGGAGGCCGCGGAGCAGCTGGCCGCGCTCGGGCTGGACGCCGACGTCGTCGGGATCTCCGACGTGTGGGGGATCCAGAAGCCGGCCCAGGAGTTCTTCGAGCGCTGCGCGCAGATCGCGGACGTGCTGCCCGACCGCGTCCTCTACGTCGGGGACCGCGTCGACAACGACATCCGGCCCGCGCTCGCCTACGGAATGCGGGCCGCCTTTCTCAGGCGCGGCCCCTGGGGCCACATCCAGCAGGACGACGACGTGCTGCGCCAGTGCCTGTTCGTCCTGGACGACCTGGCCACCCTCCCGAAACTCGTCGCCGACCATAACGCGGCCTGAGAGCGACCCCTAGGGGACGTCCCCTAATCCCGCAGTATGGCGTTAAACAGGACGAACGGGCGATGTTATGTCTGCCGTCCGGTTCGTAACGTGGCCGCGAAACCGCGACCGCGTACATCGTTCACAGCTCGACGAATCGGGGAGAGAAGAACTCATGAACGGCCTCTATCGTCCGCGCCACGGCCGGATCATCGCCGGTGTCTGCGCCGGGCTCGCGCGGCGGTTCGGGATGACGCCCATGACCGTCCGGGTGCTGTTCCTGCTGTCGTGCCTGCTGCCCGGCCCGCAGTTCGTGGTCTACCTCGTCCTCTGGGTGATGATGCCCAACGAGGACCGCTACCTCGCCCGCACTCACTGATCACCGATAGCGCTTGGCCGGGCCCGCCCGGAGGTGTTAGATCGTGGCACCACCATTCCCGTGGGAGGGAGGGAGCCGCGGTGCCTGAGGACGGCCGCCCGGGTCCGGGCCCGTTCCCTGGCGGGGGGACGGCCCCGCGCACGCCCCGGAGACCGCCGCCCGCCGCGGGCGAGCCGGACGAGTCCGCGCGTGCCGCCGGGGAATCCGCGCGGGAAGCCGAGCACGCGGCCCGCCTGCTGCGCTACCTGCGCGATCTGGCGCGGGCCCGGCGCCGCCCCGCGCGGGACGTGACGGGGCACGACCACGTCCACTGGCTGTGCGAGCTGCCCGGCGACGTCTACGTGGAGACGGACGCCGGGCCCGGCGACGTCCTGTTCAGCGTGCCGGTCATCCCGCTGACGCCGCCGGTCGTGCTGGACGAGTTCGACGGCTGGCTCGCGCTCCGCAACTGGTACCGGATCCTGCGCGAGCTGGCCGGGCAGGAGGCGGTGCTCGGCACGGGGCTGCTCACCTGGCGTCCGGCCGTCCACGACCACCTGCTGAACACGCCCGTCCGCATCGTCGTGGACGACCGCACGGAACGGATCGACGTCGTCCTCGCCGGGCACACGACGCTGCGCGACCGGGAGCTGCTGTCCGGCCACCCCGGCTACCGGCCCGCCGACTGGGTGTCGGACGCCGTGCAGGCCGGGCAGGGCTTCGGGCTGACCGGCTCGGTCGGGGACGTCCTGCGCAAATGGTGCTCCGTCGCGCTGTCCGGGCGCGCCGAGTACCGCGAGGACTGGACCCCGGACGCGGGCGCCGACACGGGCGCCGCCTCGGCCGTCGCTCGGGTCCGGCTCGCTCCGGCGCTGGTCGTCCGGCCGCCGGGCCGCACGGCCGTCGCCGACTACCACTCGCGGCTGCTCGAACTCCTGCCCCGCGGCGTCCCGGACGGCATCGCGCGGCTGGCGTCGCCGACGCAGCGGCCGCACGTCATGCACGTGCCCGAACGCGCGCCGGAGACCGTCCCCGACCTGCTCACCGGCCTGCTCGCCCGCGGTCACCGCGTCGTCGTCGCCATGTCCGGCGCCGCCGCGGCGGCCGCGCTCCGCGCCGCGCTCCCGCCCCGCCTCGCCGAACTCACCGTCACCGACCCGACGACGGCCGGACGGGTCGCGGACGCGGTCCTCACCCGCACCGTCCCCGACCCGGAAGTGCTCGCCGCCGCGGAGAAGGCCGCGTCCCTGCAGGTCGCCGGGCTCCGCGACCGCCTCCGCGACGGTGTCGACGACGATCCCGGCGAGGGCCGTCCCGACGACCGGCTCCGCTCCGAGGCGCCGGACCTCGCCTGGATGCCGCTCCGCCCGGACATGCCGCCCGGCCCGCCGATCTCCCGGTCCGAGGCGGCGGAGCTCGTCGTCCTGCTCGCGGAGGAGACCCCCGAGCGCAAGGCCCGCACCGCGCAGCGCGACGTCGACCCGGGCGCGCTGCCCAGCGCCGCCTACGTCCGGACGCTGATCGAGGCCGAGTCCGCCGCCGCCGAGCGCGCAGAACGCTCCAAGACCGACCTGTCCCGGCGGCTGCGGGACACCGACGTCACGCTCCTCGCCCGCCTCGACGGCAACGCCAACGTCGTCGGCGCCGCGCTCCGCGACCTCGGCCTGGACGGGCACCCCGGCGGCTGGAACCCCGCCGACCTCGCCGTCGGCGCGTTCGGCGACGCCCTCGCGGGCCGCCGCCCGCTCATCTGGTCCCGGGTCGTGGAGATGACGGCCCGCGCCCAGTGGGCCGAACGCGCCCTCGGGGACCTGTACGGCCACCGCATCGACCTGCCGCCCGACGCCGACCTGCGCGCCCTCGCCGCGGCGGCCCACGACCTGCGCGCCCACCTCGCCGCCGGCGGCGCCCTCAAGCGCGGGCCGCTCCGCTCCGCCGCGCAGCGCCAGGCCGAGCCCCTGCTCGCCGCCGTGAGGGTGGACGGCGCCGCGCCCGCCACGCCCGAGCTGCTCGACCTCGTCCACACCGACCTCATGGTCCGGATCACCTGCCGCGAGCTGCAGTACGTGTGGGAGGCCGCCGGGATCTCCTTCCCCGCCGACCTGCCGCCCGCCGAGCGCGTCACCCGGTTCGTCCGCGCCCACGCGCGCCTCGCCCGCGTCCGGGACGCCATGCCCGCCGTGGACGAGACCAAGGCCCTCCTCGAACGCGCCGGCGTCGCCGTCCCGCTCGCCCACCCCCTCCAGTGGCACGGCTACGTCGCCGCGCTCCGGAACGCGCTGGAGGGCCTCGGCGTCAACCGCGCCGCCGCCGACCTGGACGCCCTGCGCGACTCGATCGGCCCCGTCGAGAAGGGCGACCCGCCCGAGCTCCGCGCCGCCCTGACCGCCGTCGGCGCCCGCGACGCCGCCGCCTACGGCCGCGCGCTCGGCGCCCTCGCCGAGGCCCGGCACGAGCGCGCCCTCCAGATCCGCTGCGAGGAGCTGCTCGCCCGCGTCCGGTCCGTCCACCCCGACCTCGCCAACCTCATGATCGCCACCGACGGCGACGAGGAATGGCACGCGCGCACCCGCCGCTGGGACGAGGCATGGGCCTGGGCCCGCACCGCGGCCCGCCGCCTCGCCGAGGAGACCGTCCCGGCCGAGGAGCGCCTCCGCGCGGAGCTGAGGGAGGCCGAGGAGCGGCTGCGCACCGTCCGCGCCGACCTCACCGCCGCCTACGCCTGGACGGCCGTGCGGCGGAACCTTCCCGCCAACCCCGGCACGCCGTCCGAGGTCGTCCCGGCCTGGATCCTCCCGCTGTGGCGCGTCCCGGAGGCCCTTCCGCCAGTCCCCGGCTCGTTCGACGTCGCCATCGTGGACGGCGAGCACGAGGCCGGCGCCGAGGCCCTCTTCCTCCTCTGGCTGGCCCGCCCCAGCCCTTAACCCG
>NZ_VCKW01000152.1 GCF_005889715.1 Actinomadura soli | reverse complement strand
GTCGCCGGCGGGCGGCGGGGGGCAGCTCAGGCCGGACAGCCCCATCGCCGTCCAGGCGTACCGCGGCAGTATCGCGAACGTGACCGTGACGTCCGGCCGCGGTCAGGTCGAAGGGGAGTTGAACGCCGACCGGACGCGGTGGAGGTCGCGCTGGACGCTCGAACCGGGCGCGACGTACACGGTCGGCGCGACGGCGGTCGGTGAGGCCGGCAGGACCGAGACGGTCAGCAGCCGCTTCACCACCGCCAAGGTCACGAAGACGAACAAGGTGACGATCGAGGCGCCGTACGACAAGGAGACCGTCGGCGTCGGCATCCCCATCATCATGCAGTTCGACCGCGCGGTGCAGGACAGGAAGGCGGTCGAGCAGGCGCTTGACGTGCGGGCCGACAAGACCGTCGAGGGCGCCTGGCACTGGTTCAGCGACAAGGAGGTCGTCTTCCGGACCAGGCAGTACTGGCCCGCCCACACCAAGGTGACGTTCCAGGCCCACCTCAGTGGTGTGCGCACCGGCGGGGACGTGTACGGCGGCAAGAACTACGCCGTCGACTTCAAGGTGGGCGACTCGCACATCTCCACGGCGGGCGAGGACAGCCACAAGATGGTGGTGAAGGTCAACGGGAAGAAGGCCCGCACCATCCCGACCAGCATGGGCCGAGGCGGGACGGAGAAGTACACCACCACCAATGGCGTCCACCTGACGATGGCCAAGGAAGACCCCACCGTCATGACGTCCGACTGGATGGGGGTCAGCCCCGGGAGCCCCGGCGGCTACAGCCTCACCGTGTACAAGTCCGTGCGCATCTCCGAGAGCGGCGAGTACGTCCACAGCGCGCCGTGGTCGGTCGGCAGCCAGGGCAGCGCGAACGTCAGCCACGGCTGCATCAACATCAGCCCGTCCAACGCGAAGTGGTTCTACGGCCTGGCGCAGCGCGGCGACGTGGTGACGGTGACCGGCTCGGACCGGGAGCTCGCACCGGACAACGGCTGGGGCTACTGGCAGCTCAAGTGGAACGACTGGGTGAAGGGCAGCGCCCTGCAGCGGTCGGTGACGACGGCGCCGCGCGCGGACGCCGCGACGCTGTCCGCGCAGCAGCAGGGCGCCCAGCGCCCGGACAAGCCGCGCGCCGACGGCGACTGACGCCGGTCAGCGCAGCGGTGGGGGCTCTGGGACGTGGCGCATGCGCGCCCAGGTCCGGGCCATGGCGATCCGGTCGGGGCCCGACGGGTGCGTCATCCAGAGCAGGTACTCCATGCCGTCGGGGTTCAGGTCGGAGATGTTGCGCACGGACAGCTCGTGCTGCATCGACACGAACGTCGACGGGTCGCGGGTGAGGTTCAGCGCGTGCGCGTCCGCGCGGGCCTCGATGCGCCGGCTGACGAGGTTCTGGACCGGGGCGCCGAGCTGCGTCCCGGCCGCCACCAGCGCGAGGACGAGCGCGACGGACCGCGGGTCGGCCGCCCCGCCGGACCGGTCCTCCCGCGGGCCGGTGGAGGGGACGCCCGCGCGGCGCAGGAGGCGCGGAGAGGTCATCAGGAGGTACAGCAGGCACATCGACCCGGCGATGGTGAGCGCGCCCACCAGCGTCCCGTACAGGACGTCGTCGCGCTTGGCGTGGCCCAGCTCGTGCGCGACGATCGACTCGACCCGGGCGGGCGGCGACTTCAGCAGCGTGTCGTACAGGACGATGCGGCGCGTGGACCCGAACCCGGACACGTAGGCGTTCAGCGACGTCGTCCGGCGGGACGCGTCCGCGACGAGCACGTCCTCGACGGGCACGCCGTCCCGCTCGGCCATCGCGAGCAGGTCGGTGCGCAGCGGCCCCTGCTGAAGGGAGTGGAACTTGTTGAACACCGGCTCGACGGCGATCGGGTAGATGAACGACACCAGGACGACGAGGAGGAATCCGCCCGCGGCGGCGCCCGTCCACCAGTAGCGCGGGAAGCGGCGCACGACCGCGTACAGGAGCAGCAGGGCGATCGTGCAGATCACCCAGGTGACGGCGAGGGACTTGAACTGGTCCACGAGCCACGCGGGCCAGGTCTGCGTCGACAGCCCGTACCGGCGCAGCACCGACTCGCTCCAGATGTCGAACGGCAGCCCGGCCACGCGCAGCAGCGTCGTCAGCGCCACGGTCGCGACGATGATCCGGAGGAAGCGGTGGCGGGTGCGGGCGGTGGCCCAGGCGATGAACCGCGCGCCGAGGGGCGTGAAGCCCAGCGCGAACACCAGGACCAGGCCGGCGGCGAGGCCCGCGTAGGCGGGCGGGTTGACGGCCGAGTCGAACGCCCTGGACCGGGCGATCTCGGCCGGGGAGAAGTCGAGCGCCGGATCGGGCTCCACGCGTCCGCCGGGGACGCTTCCGGGCAGCGGGTTCCAGGGCGTCGTCAGGGCGAGCACGGCCGCGACGGCGGCGAAGAGCGTCGCGGCGGCGACGGCGGCGGCGATCCGCGGCGTCCGGCCCTCCGCACCCCCCGATTCGCTGCGTTCGCTCAAGTGAGCTCCTTCTTCACGTAGTCGCGCCATTGGGCGGTGAAGCCGTCCGGGGTGAGGCGCAGCACGTCGCGCAGCGCGGTCGCCTCCGGGACGCGCCCGGCGGTCCGGTAGAGCCGCACGAGCGTCGCCTCACCGTACCGGCCGGCGATCATGCGGCAGGCGAGCCAGGCCTCCTGGTAGGACTGGGAGAGGCGCGGGGAGCCGCCCTCGAACGCGGCCGCGGCGGGCAGCGCGGACGGGACCCGTCCCGCCGCCACCTCGCGGCGCAGCTCGCCCGCGGCCGCCCGAACGCCGATCTTCGACCCGCGGTAGCCGACGTAGTCGGCGAAGCCCTCGACGAGCCACTCCGGCGTGGTGCGGTCGAGGGCGGCGCCGGTGGCGACGTGCGTCAGTTCGTGGGCGAGGACGACGTCGCGCCCGATCTCGTTGAGGCGGCCGAAGACGCCGGGGGAGATGACGACGCGGTCGCCGCCCGGGTCCATGCCCGCGGACGGGACGGCGGTCGCGACCGCGGCGATCTCGCCGAGGCCCGGCCCGGCGCCGGGACCGGCGAGCGTGGACGCGAGCGCCGCGTCGGCGGGCACGAGCGCGACGGCCCGCCGCGCCCATCCCGTGCCGACGACGTCGTCGACGACCGGCACGGCCGCGTCGAGGCGTTCGGCGATCTCGCCGAGGCCCGCTGCGTCCCCGATGACGAGGCTGGCCCGGCCTTTGACCACCGATAGGGGGCCGCCGTCCCATATCTCGGCGTCGTCGTGGAAGTCGTAGGACGAGCCGTCACCGACGATCGTCCAACCGCCGGAGCGCTGGGCCAAGGCCAGGTATTGGGTGCGGGCCACGTCGCCGCGGTCGAAGCCGCGCAGCTTGTAGCGCACCCTGACGCGGACGATCGTGACGCCGTTCTCCTTGTCCACCGCCTGGGTGGAGACAACCTGCTCGCGCCACCCTGTGAGGGGGAGCTTGCGGAGATTGCCGTAGAGGCGGGACTGGGCGTCCTGGAACGCGGCGGGCGCGGAGCCGACCGTCGCGAGGAAGGCCGTCCGGTCGCCGGTCCGCACGGCCTGCGCGCGGTTGCCGAGGACGATCGCGGCGTCACCGGCGTTGTACCGGCCGACCGCCCTGGTCCGGCGGCTCTGGGGCGTCCCGTCGCCGCCCAAGGGATCGGCGAAGAACCCCACCGCCGCCCCGCACAGCACCCCGGCCCCGCAGGCGCCGAATCCGAGGATCTTGCGCCGCGTGACCAGGCGGCCAGGCGCGTCGCTCTCGCCGGAGCCGTCGTCCATGCGCGTGATCCTATGCAGCGTGCGGGGGCGGCGAAACGGACGTCACGCCTTGTAGCCGGGGTATCCGTAGCCGACGATGTCGCTGGTCGAGCGCTCCTTGACCCGGACCGCGTTGCCGGTGTTGCCCTCGACGGCCTCGATCGTGCCGGCGTCCACCTTCTTGATCACCATGCCGACGTGCCGGATGTCGCCGCTGGCCTTGCCGCCGTCCCAGGCGTAGAAGACGATCGCGCCCGGCCTGGGCTCGGTGCCCCAGCGGCCGTTGGCCTGGAACCACCGGGCGTGGGCCACGGTCCAGGCGTCGCTGCCGATCTGGTCGGTGAAGCCGATCCGCTCGCCGATCCAGGAGATGAACATGTCGCACCAGTTCGCGTCGCCGTAGCCGCGTAGGGAGCCGCCGTCGCGCGCGAGCGTCTGCCTGGCGCGGGAGGTGCCCATGTACCACTTCTGGAACTTGGTCCCGCCGCCGTCCTCCTCCTCGATCCCGACCTGCGACCTGGCGAGCTTGATGGCCTCCGCGGCGGTGGGCCGCGACTTCCCGGACGGCTTCGCCGGCGCGCCGCCCTGCTTCGTGGCGCCGCCCCCGCCCTTGGCGGCGTTGCCGCTCTTGGGCTTGAGCCCGTCCTTCTCGCGGTCCTTGGACGCGGCCACGCCCGCGTCCTTCCCGGCGGTCGTCAGTTCGGAGAACGCGTTGGCGGCGGGCGGTGGCCCGAACGGCAGGACCGACGCCTGCGCGGTGGCCGCGGCGGTGCCGAGGACGGCGGCGCCGACGACGACGCCGCCGGTCGCCCGCCATGTGATGGTCCGGGTGCTCGGCTTGCGGTGCCTGCCCGGGGTCTTCTTGTGGTGGATGCCTGGCACGGGGGGATCTCCTCGACTTCCATGCCGCCTACCGGGTTAGCTGACGGGTTCGGGCGTGGAAGCCGCCCTACGGCCCGCGCGCGGGCAGGCCGATTCACCCCGAGAGGACACACGGTGGGTCCCCGGCTCCGCGACCCGCCGCGCTTGCGCGGGGCGGTCGGCGGACTCGGCGGTGGCGGCCCGGGGGCGGGCGCGCCGGTCGGATGGGGATACTCCGGCGAGCGGGATGCCGGCGCGGAGCGCAGGTGAAAAGCGGGCGTGGCCGCACTCGGGCGACCACGCCCAGGTAACGCTGCGGGTTCTCTCCTTCGCTCTTCCAGACGCCTACCGGGTTAGCTGACGGGTTCGGGCGAGGAAGTGGCCCTACGGTGGGCTCTCACCGGTTCTTCCGGGAGAGGCGCACCGATTCACCCCGGGCGCCGGACACTGCCGTCCAGGGACGGTCCCTGGACTCCGGCGGTTATGGGTCCCCGGTTCCGCGCGTCGGCGGACTCGGCGCTGCCGCTGCGATCCTGGGGGCGTGATGGGGCCCGGCGCGGGACCTGTCTCCCGCGTGCGAAAGAGCGGCGCGTGATGTTGTGTGCGGACGGCGGCCCGTCACCGGGGACCGTCTCGCGGCCTGACCCTCGGGACCGCCGTGGCAGCGCTCTCAGCGCCATGCACGCTGCGGGCGTGCGCACGATGGGCGGGGTCGGGCGAGGTCTGCGTGGAGACCGTCGCGGCACCGTCCCGGTGCCGCGGAGCGACGCGTGGAGCGCGCCGCCGGGGGGAGACGGCGCGTGGCTCGCGCCGCCGTCACGCGGCCGGTGAACCTGCCGCGTGGGCCGTGGCGCCTGGTGAGCGCCGCGGGGCCACGGCGACTGGACGGCGCCGTGAGTGGTACAAGGTACCAAAGCCCCAAGAGAAGGCAAACCCCCACAAAATCAACAACGGACCAGGTCAAGCCTGGTCCGTTGTCGGAGACGCGACGTCAGGGACGTCCGGCGCCGTAGTAGCCGTTCAGGTAGTAGCCCGACGTGATGCTCACGATCTGGACGTTCTTGCCCGTGCTGGGCGCGTGGATCATCTTGCCGCCGCCCACGAACATGCCCATGTGGCCAAGGCCGTTGAAGAACACCAGGTCGCCGGGCTGCAGGTCGCTCTTGGCCACCCGCTTGGTGGCGGCGTACTGGGAGTTGGTCGTGCGGGTGACGTTGACGCCCGCCGCCGCCCACGCCTTCATGGTCAGGCCGGAGCAGTCGTAGGAGCCCGGGCCCGTCGCGCCGTACTGGTACGGCTTGCCGAGCTGCGCGTAGGCGAAGCTGAGCGCCGCGCGCGCCGGGCCGCTCGCGGGGCCGTTGTAGGTGCCGCCGGTGCCGCCGGTGCCGCCGCCGGAGGACGTCCCGCCGCCGAGCCGCCTGACCAGCGCCTCCTGCTTCTTGACCTTCGCGTCCAGCTCCTTCTTCTGCTTCTTCAGCTCGTCGGACTTGGTCTTCACCTCGTCGTAGGCGGCCTTGGCCACGGCCTGCTCGCGGCGCAGCCGCTGCGCGGTGGCGAGGAACTGGGTGAGCTGGGAGCTGCGCTCCTGCGACAGGTGCGTGAAGACCGCGGCCTGGTCGAGGACGGCCTGCGGGTCGTTGCTGCCGACGAAGCCGGTGACGTCCGTCGACTCGCCGTTCTTGTAGGCGTCCGCCGCCATCTGGGCGACCTTGGAGCGCTGCTCCTCGAAGGTCGCCTCCTCCTGCCTGCTCGACTTCGTCGCCGCGTCGAGCTTCTTCTTGGCGATCTTGAGCTTCTCGTTGAGCTGGTTGTACTGCTCGACCTTCTTGTCCATCTCCTCGTTGAGCTGCGTCAGCTTCTTCTGCGCCTGCGCCCTGGTCGGCCTGGGCTCGGCACTGGCGGGTACCACCAGGGGAGATGCGAAGGTTGCGGTCACGGTCAGGCAGGTGAGAACCGCCAGGCGACGGGAGATGCCGCTGTTCGCCGAGCCGCCTCTACGGTCACGCCGCTGTTCCGGTGCCCCGATGAGTTCATTGGCCACGGTCGGTTTCGCCCCTCTCGTCCACGACGTCAGCGGACGACATTAGCGAGGGTCAACAACCGTCACAACCGATACGTCACTCTTTGATCGACATCCTTGGACAACGTCCACCTTCTGTGACTTCCGACTTACTGAGTGCGAAACTTCCCTTATTAGGGCCTTATGGCCGCCTTATGGCCTGACCGCCCTACGATCGGCCGAGGCGGCGCAGCAGCAGCGTCGACGGGCACGGCCGGGCGTTCGCGCGCCGCGCCGAGTCGGCCACCTCGCGGTCCGACGACACCACGACGACCGCGCGTCCCTGCGGCTCCGCCCGCACCAGCTCGCCGATCAGCTCGTCCGCGGTCTGCCCCGGGCGGCTGAACAGCACCCGGACGCCGCGCGGCGCCGCGATGGCGACCGGCGCGTCCAGCTCCGCGCCGTCGAACACGCACGTCACCTCGGCGCGGGTCTGCGCGGCGAGCCCGCCGAGCCCCGACAGCAGCCGGGTGCGCTGGTCGGACAGCGGCAGCTCCCCGTACCCGGTCTTGGTCACGTTGTAGCCGTCCACGACGAGGTGCACGCGCGGCAGCGTCAGCAGCCGGTCGAGCAGCTGCGGGTCGCTGTCGGACAGCGCCCGGCCCGGGAGCGCGCGGTGCGCCTGCCGGTCGGGCTCCAGCGCGCCCACCGCGTCCGCGGGACGCTCGATCGTGGACGGCAGCGCCAGCTCCCGGCGGACGCCCTGCGCCGCGTCCACGAGCGTGTCGAGCAGCATCCGCAGCCGGACGTCCTCCACGTTGCGGCCCTCGCGCGCGGCCCGCTTGGCGGCCTCCGCCGCGGCCTCGGCCTGGGCGGCGCGGGCGCGCAGCTTGCGCAGCTCCTTCTCGGACGCGGCGGTCGACTCGCGCGCCTCGGCGAGCGACCGCTCGGCCTCGGCCGCGGCCGCGGCGGCGCGCTCCTCCGCGGCCCGGAACCGGGTGCGCGCCTCGTGCAGCTTGCGGCGCAGGTCCGCGACCTCGGCCTTGGTCTCGCGCAGCTCGGCGCGCAGCCGGTCCACCTCCGCGGCGCGGGCGGTGCGGGCGGCGGCCAGCTCCGCCTTCAGCGCGGCGACGCGCCGCTCGGCCGCCTCCTCCTCCGAGGCGGTGGCGGAGCGTTCCAGCTCCTCGCGGGCGGACTCGACCAGCTCGGTCCAGCCCTCGGGGCGCAGCAGGTAGGCGAGCACCGCGACCCGGACCGGGTCGGCGGCGGGCGGGACGTCGCGGTCCTCGACCGCCGCCACGAGGTCGGCCTGCCCGTCGCGCAGCGGCTCGGCGACGCGCCGCCGGAAGCCGGGGTCCTTCTCCAGGGCCGCGGCGATGTGCTGCCCGGCGAGCTTGGCGCGCTTGCGGCGCTCGAACCGGGCGAACCGGCGCAGCGGCGCGGGGACGTCGTCCAGCGGCAGCGCCCCGATCACCTCGGCGGCGACCTCCACGACCGCCTGCCGCACGGCCTCCGGCAGCGGCCTGCGCAGCCGCTCCCGGTGCGCCTCGGCGCAGCCGCCACCGCCGGGGCGGGCCTTGTCCGCGGGTTCCTCGCCGCCGGGAGCCGCTTCGGGGCCGCTGTCGATGATCCCGCTCCTTCCGGACCGCGCCGCCGGTGGGCTGTGTCTTCCCGAGCAGTCCGCACCTAACCAGGGCGAACGTGTGATCGGACGGATCGCGCCGGCCTCCCCGGGCCGTCCCCGCCGTCCCCGACCGGCGGGACGCACCGGCGCCCCTCAACCCTAGCGGCCCCGGCTTCTGTCGGTGGGGTCCTCTACGGTCGCGCACATGACGGCTGCGCACGGTGTCCAGACCGCCGGCGTCCAGGGAACTCTGGACGACCTCGGCACGCCACTGTCAGGGGTCACCTTCGTGGTGGTCGACCTGGAGACCACGGGCGGCTCGGTCGCCGACTCCGCCATCACCGAGATCGGCGCGGTGAAGGTGCGCGGGGGAGAGGAGCTCGGCGAGCTCGGCACGCTCGTCGACCCCGGCGGGCCCGTCCCGCCGTTCATCACCGCCCTGACCGGCATCACCACCGCGATGGTGACGGCCGCGCCGAAGATCGAGGCGGTGCTGCCCGCGTTCCTGGAGTTCGCGCGCGGCTGCGTCCTCGTCGCGCACAACGCCTCGTTCGACATCGGCTTCCTCAAGGCCGCGTGCGCCGAGAACGGCTACGCCTGGCCCGCGTTCCCCGTCGTCGACACCGTCGACCTCGCGCGGCGCGTCCTGTCCAAGGACGAGGTGCCCAACTGCAAGCTCAGCACCCTGTCCCGGTTCTTCCGCACGGCCAACGAGCCGACGCACCGCGCCCTCGCCGACGCCCGCGCCACCGTCGAGGTCCTGCACGGCCTGATCGAGCGGCTCGGGTCGTTCGGCGTCACCTCGCTGGAGGAGATGCGGAGCTTCGCCAAGGCCCCGACCCCGGAGCAGCGCCGCAAGCGCCACCTCGCCGACGACGTCCCGAGCGAGCCCGGCGTCTACCTGTTCGAGGACGGCTCGGGCGAGGTCCTCTACGTCGGCAAGAGCGGCGACCTGCGGTCCCGCGTGCGCAGCTACTTCACCGGCTCGGAGACGCGCTGGCGCGTCCGGGAGATGGTCGGCATCGCCGAGAACGTCCGGACGATCGTGTGCGCCACCGGGCTGGAGGCCGAGGTCCGCGAGCTGCGGCTCATCGCCGAGCACAAGCCGCGCTACAACCGCCGCTCCAAGTTCCCCGAGCGGGCGATCTGGCTGAAGCTGACCGTGGAGCCGTTCCCGCGGCTGTCGATCGTCCGCGAGTGCCGCGCCGACGGGGCCCGCTACCTCGGGCCGATCTCGTCCCGCCGGCAGGCCGAGGAGGCACGTGCGGCGCTGCACGAGGCCGTCCCGCTGCGCCAGTGCACCCAGCGGCTGACGCTCCGCATCATCGAACGCGGCAAAGCCCGCGCGTGCGCGCTCGCCGAGATCGGGCGCTGCGGCGCGCCCTGCGACGGCCGCGAGTCCGCCGACGCCTACGCCGTCCACGTCGGGACGGCCCGCTCTGTCATGGAGGGCGACGTGCGTCCCGTGGTCGCCGCCGCGCAGGTCCGCATCGACCGGCTCGCGTCCGAGCTGCGCTACGAGGAGGCGGGCGCGCAGCGCGACCGGATCGCCGCGTTCGTCCGCGCCGCCGCGCGCGGGCAGCGCCTCGCCGCGCTCGCGCGGCTTCCCGAGCTGGTCGCGGCCCGTCCCGCGTTCGACGGCGGCTGGGAGCTGGCGGTGGTGCGCTACGGACGGCTCGCCGCCGCCGGGAACGTTCCGCCCCGCGCCGCCCCGCGCCCCTACGTCGACGCGCTCATCGCCACCGCCGAGACGGTGTTCCCGCCCTCCGGGGAGGCGCCCGGCGGCGTCGCGCTCGGCGCCCCGCCCTCCGCGGGCGCCACGGCTGAGGAGATGGAGTGCGTCCTGCGCTGGCTCGACCTGCCCGGCGTCCGCCTCGTCGAGGTCGCCGGCGCCTGGACGTGCCCCGCCCACGGTGCCGAGGGCCTGCGCGAATGGATCGACCGGGCCTATGACAGGTCCTACGAGGGGGCGTCGGAGGCGTCCCGTCCCAGGCGCGGCCGCCACTAAGGTGACGGGGTGGCCCTGCCCCTCTATGACAGCCAGCCGGCGCGTCGCGTCCCGTGGGTGACGTACCTGCTCGTCGCGGCCAACGTGGTGGTGTTCCTGATCACCCCGATGTCGAACTTCGCCACCTGGTACGGCGAGGGCCACGTCCGCGAGTGCCGGACGGCGCACTTCACCTACGAGTACGGCGCCGTCCCCAGGGAGCTGACCACCGGCGACCAGAAGCCGCTGCCGCCGGACGTCGTCGACGAATGCGGTCCCTCGTCCTTCGGCAAGGCCCCCTGGACGTCCGCGTTCACCTCGATGTTCCTGCACTCCGGCGCGCTGCACCTGCTGAGCAACCTCGTCGCGCTGTTCGTCGTCGGCATGGGCGTCGAGGACAGGCTCGGCCGGTGGCGCTACCTGTTCAGCTACCTGTTCTTCGGGCTCGTGGCCGTCTACGGGTACGCCTGGACGTCACCCGACTCCACCGTCCCGCTCGTCGGGGCGTCCGGCGCCATCGCCGGGGTGATGGGCGCCTACGTGATCCTCAACCCGCGGGGCCGGGTCGTCAGCTGGGTGCCGCCGGTCATCGTGATGCGGCTGCCGGTGTGGGTGGTGCTCGGGTACTGGTTCGTCCTGCAGTGGCTGTCGCTGGGCGACGACAAGAGCAACGTGGCCTACGCCGCGCACATCTACGGCTTCGTCGCCGGGGTGGCGTTCGCGGTCCTGGCCCGCCGCGCGGGCCCCGCCCGCCGCCTCGCCGCCCTGAGCCGCGGCTGACCGTCCGGAGGCGTCCCGATAGGGTCGGACCGTCCGCACTCAGGGGAGGGTGAAGTGGTCACTGCGATCGTGTTCGTCAAGGCCGACGTCGCGCGCATCCACGAGGTGGCCGAGACGATCGCGGCCCTCGACGGCGTCAGCGAGGTCTACTCCATCACCGGGGACCACGACCTCATGGCGATGGTCCGGGTGCGCCGCAACGAGGAGCTGAACGACATCATCCCGGGCCGCATCAACAAGGTCCCCGGCATCCTCGGCACCGAGACCCACATCGCGTTCCGCACCTACTCCCAGCACGACCTGGAGCAGGCGTTCGCCCTCGGCCTCCCCGACGCCGACTAGTCCACCGACTGCCGGAGCCCCTTGGAGATCTCGATCCAGCGGTCGAGGAGGGTGTTCGCGTCGCCGGAGTCGACGGCCGCGGCCGCGCGCTCGTAGCCGCCGCGGAGCGCCCCGGTCAGGGCCGCGGGGGCGGGCGCGCCCTCGTAGGCGGTGATGAGCGCGGCGGCGTTCAGCAGCACCATGTCGCGGACCGGGCCCTGCCGCCCGGCGAACGTCTCGCGCGCCACCCGCCCGTTGAACGCGGCGTCGGCGCCGCGCAGGTCCTCCGGCTTGGCGGGCGGGATGCCCAGGTCGGACGGGTCGAACGTGGTCTGCGTCGCCGTCCCGTCGCGGACGACCCACACCGTCGAGGTGCCGGTCGTCGTCAGCTCGTCCAGGCCGTCGTCGCCGCGGAACACCAGCGACGAGCAGCCCCGGGCGGCGAACACGCCCGCGACGATGCCCGCCATCCGCGGATGGAACACGCCGACCGCCTGCGCACCAGGACGCGCCGGGTTCGTCAGCGGCCCGAGGAAGTTGAACACGGTCGGGGTGCCGAGTTCGCTCCGCGTCCGCGCCGCGTGCCTCAGCGCGGGGTGGTACAGCGGCGCGAAGCAGAAGGTGATGCCGATCTCCTCGGCGATCCGGGCGGTGGCCTCGGGCGGCAGATCGATGGCGACGCCGAGGTGCTCCAGCAGGTCGGCGGCGCCGCAGGACGACGACGCGGCCCGGTTGCCGTGCTTGACCACCCGGACGCCCGCCGCGGCCGCGACCACGGCGGCCATCGTGGACACGTTGACGGTGTGCGCGCGGTCGCCGCCCGTCCCGACGAGGTCGGCGATGGGGCCCGGCACGTGGATGGGCTTGGCGTTGTCCATCATGCCCTCGGCGAGGCCCGTGACCTCCTCGACCGTCTCGCCCTTGGCGCGCAGCGCGACCGCGAAGCCCGCGATCTGCACGTCGGTGGCGTCCCCGGCCATGATGCTGTTCATGGCCCAGGAGGTCTCCTCGCTGGTCAGCGAGTCGCCCGAGAGCAGGGCGTTGAGCAGTGCGGGCCAGGTGGTGCGCGCGTCCATGTCGCCTACCGGGTCTCAGGTCTCAGGGCCTTGGGGGACGGTCTACAGGGCGGGGAGGCGCTCGCCGAGGCGCTTGCGCATCAGCCCGGCGAGGGCGTTCGCGACGGCCATCGGGTCGAGCGGCAGGCTCACCACCGCGTCGGCGCGGGACCAGGTCGCGAGCCAGCCGTCGTCGCGGCGGCCGATGATCGCGAGGACGGGCGGGCAGTCGTACACCTCGTCCTTGGCCTGCCGGCACACGCCGAGGCCGCCCGCGGGCTGCGCCTCGCCGTCCACCACCAGGACGTCGACGTCGCCCTGGTCGAGCCGCGCCACGACGGCGGGCTGGGTCGCGATCTCGACGAACTCGACCTTCGGGAGATCGGCGGCGGGGCGGCGCCCGATCGCCATCCGGATCTGGGCGCGGGTGTTCGCGTCGTCGCTGTAGACGAGGACCTTCATCGGGCCCTCAGGGGCGGTGCTCATGGACGTGAAGGTTACCCGGTCGGGGGAGGCGGGGACACGCTCGGGAACCCTAGAAGGGGGGTCATGCGTCACTCACGGGACAGGGGCGCAATAATGCTGCCCGTGACAGCATCCGCCATTGAGACAACACCTCACGCACGGGCGAATCGTCCAAATCTCGTCAGCGTGGGGACGATCGTCTGGCTGTCGTCCGAGCTGATGTTCTTCGCGGCGCTGTTCGCGATGTTCTTCACGATCCGCTCCGTGACGATCGGCCAGTCCGGGGAAGACGCGTGGCCGGGCGCCCCGCTGGACCTGCCGCTGTCGTCGGTCAACACGACCGTCCTGGTGCTGTCCTCGGTGACCTGCCAGATGGGCGTGTTCAAGGCCGAGGCGGGCAAGGTCGGGCGTGACGGGAGCCTGCTGAACTTCAGGAGCTGGGGCCTGCGCGAGTGGTACGTCCTGTCGTTCCTCATGGGCGCCTACTTCATCGCCGGCCAGGGATACGAGTACTACAACCTCGTCACCCACGACGGGCTGACCTTCTCGTCCTCGGCCTACGGCTCGATCTTCTACCTGGCGACCGGCTTCCACGGCCTGCACGTCACCGGCGGCCTCATCGCCTTCCTCTTCATCCTCGGGCGCACCTACGCCGCGAAGCGATGGACGCACGAGCAGGCGACGAGCGCGATCGTCGTGTCCTATTACTGGCACTTCGTCGACGTGGTGTGGATCGGCCTGTTCGCGGCCGTCTACCTGCTCGACATGTGACCGCCGCCCCGACGAACACCTGACCCACCAGAAGACATGACCCGAACGGGGATTTCCGTGAAAAGGATCACCGCATGGCGACGGCGCCCGTGGGCGGGCTACGCCGTCGTGCTGGCGGCCCTGGCGGCGATCGGCGTCGTCTACGCCGGATTCTCACCGCAGACCGAGCGCGCCGAGGCGAAGAGCAGCGCCCAGGCCGCTCAGGACCTGAAGAACGGCCAGGAGCTGTTCAACAAGAACTGCGCGAGCTGTCACGGCCTGAACGCCGAGGGCACCAAGGACGCCAAGGGCAAGCCGCTCGCGCCCAGCCTCATCGGCGTGGGCGCCGCGTCCGTCGACTTCCAGGTCAGCACGGGCCGGATGCCCGCGATGAACCCCGGCGCGCAGGTGCCGCGCAAGGAGCCGATCCCCGCGTTCGACACCTCGATCAAGACCGACTACGAGGACCCGAAGGAGCGCGAGCACGCCGAGAAGCAGAAGGCGCAGGCCGAGAAGAACCTGCGCGATCTGCGGGCCTACGTCCAGTCGCTGGGCCTCGGCCCCGAGGTCCCGCCGGCGTCGGCGGTCGACCCGGAGGGCGGCGACGTCGCGCTCGGCGGCAAGCTGTTCCGCACCAACTGCGCCCAGTGCCACAACTTCACCGGCCAGGGCGGCGCGCTGACCGGCGGCAAGTACGCGCCGCCGCTGTCGGGCGACGATGTCACGCCCACCCAGATGTACGAGGCGATGCTGACCGGCCCGCAGGCGATGCCGGTCTTCAACGACACCACGCTCACGCCGAAGGAGAAGCAGGCGATCATCGCCTACCTGGTGCAGACGCGTGAGGAGCCGAACCCGGGCGGCAACGGCCTCGGCCGCATCGGCCCGGTGAGCGAAGGCCTGGCCGGCTGGCTGATCGGCATCGGCCTGCTGGTGCTGGCCGCCATGTGGATCACCGCGAAGAAGCCGAAGAAGCTGAAGAAGTCATGAGCGACGACAACAAGGAGACCGCGGGCCCCGAGGGCCCGCGCGAGGGCGGCGAGCCGCGCGAGGGCGGCGCCCGGCGCGAGCGCGTCCTCGGCACGCCGTCCCCGGCGAGGGAGAAGGCGCTGCTCGCCGAGGACGACATCTCGGCGCCCGCCGGCGTGGGCGAGCAGCTCGACGAGGCGTCGATGAAGCGGGCCGAGCGGATCGTCGCGACGCTCTTCATGGTCGCGTTCGCGGCCAGCGTGGCGTTCATCGCCTACTTCATCGGCTGGAGCGGCCGCGACGGCGGCATGCACGGCGTGGTGCGCGCCCGCGAGTCCAACTTCTGGCTCGGCGGGACGATGGCGCTGTCGTTCCTCGCGATGGCCGCCGGCGTGACCATCTGGGTGCGCCGGCTGATGACCAGCAAGCCGATCGTCCAGGAGCGGCACGAGCTGGCCGCCGACGAGGACACCAGGGCCGCGTTCGCCCAGGACTTCATGGAGGGCGCCGAGGACAGCGGCATCACCAAGCGGCCGCTGCTGCGCCGCACGCTCCTGCTGGCCGCCGCGCCGCTCGGCCTGGCGCCGCTGGTGCTCCTGCGCGACCTCGGCCCGCTGCCGGAGAAGCGGCTCCGCCACACCTACTGGGGCGAGGCCGTCAAGCGGGCCAAGAGCGAGGGCAAGAAGGGCGTCCGGCTGGTCGTGGACGGCACCCACCGCCCGCTGCGGGTCAGCGACTTCGCCAGCCCCGGCAGCATGATCACCGTCCTGCCGGAGGGCGTCGAGGAGCACGTCCCCGAGGACGAGGTGCTCACCCAGAACGCCAAGGCGGTCACGATCCTCATCAACGTTCCCGAGGACCGGTTCAAGCCCGCCAAGGGGCGCGAGAACTGGCACATCAACGGGATCGTGGCGTACTCCAAGGTGTGCACGCACGTCGGCTGCCCGGCGGCGCTGTACGAGCAGACGACGCACCACATCCTGTGCCCGTGCCACCAGTCCACGTTCGACGCCACCGACGCCGCGAAGGTGATCTTCGGCCCGGCGGCGCGGCCGCTGCCGCAGCTTCCGCTGTCGGTGGAGGACGGGTACATCATCGCGACCAGCGACTATCACGAGCCGGTCGGACCGAGCTTCTGGGAGCGCGGATGAGCGACACGACCGCACCGAAGGCGATCGAGGGCACGCTCGGCTTCATCGACGAGCGGCTCGGCTCCACGACCTTCTTCCGGCGCAACGTCAAGAAGGTCTTCCCGGACCACTGGTCGTTCATGCTGGGCGAGATCGCCCTGTACTCCTTCGTCATCCTGCTGCTGACCGGGACGTTCCTGACGCTCTGGTTCAACCCGAGCATGAAGGAGGTCGTGTACGACGGCTCGTACACGAAGCTGCAGGGCGTGAAGATGTCGGAGGCCTACGCCTCGACGCTGAGGATCAGCTTCGACGTGCGCGGCGGCCTGCTGATGCGGCAGATCCACCACTGGGCCGCGATCCTGTTCATGGCGTCGATCCTGGCGCACATGCTCCGGGTGTTCTTCACCGGCGCGTACCGCAAGCCGCGCGAGCTGAACTGGATCATCGGCATCAACATGTTCATGCTCGGCATGCTGGAGGGCCTGTTCGGGTACTCGCTGCCGGACGACCTGCTGTCCGGCACCGGCCTGCGGATCACCCAGGGCGTCCTGGAGTCGATCCCGCTCGTCGGCGCCTACGGCTACATGTTCCTGTTCGGCGGGGAGTTCCCCGGGCAGGACATCATCCCGCGGCTCTACATGCTGCACATCCTGCTGATCCCGGGCCTGATCCTCGGCCTGGTCACCGCGCACATGATGATCATGTGGCATCAGAAGCACACCGCGATGCCGGTCAAGAACCAGACCGAGAAGAAGGTGTACGGCTACCCGTTCTACCCGGTGTTCATGGCCAAGACGGGCGCCTACTTCCTGTTCGTGTTCGGCGTCGTGGCGCTGCTCGGGGCGTTCGCGCAGATCAACCCGATCTGGCTGTTCGGGCCCTACGATCCGGGCGCGATCTCGTCCGGGTCCCAGCCGGACTGGTATATGGGGCCCCTCGAAGGGGCGCTGCGGATCATGCCGAACTGGGAGATCTCCGCCTGGGGCCACACGGTCAGCTTCAACGTGCTGATCCCGGCGGCGGTGCCGCTCGGCATCATCTTCGGCGGCGCGATGGCGTGGCCGTTCATCGAGGCGTGGGTGACGGGCGACAAACGGCAGCACCACGTCAACACGCGTCCGCGCAACGCCCCCGTCCGCACCGCGACCGGCATGGCGGCGGTGACGTTCTACGGGCTGCTGTGGCTCGCCGGCGCGAACGACGTCCTCGCCGAGCGGTTCCACGTGTCGCTGTTCGCCACGACCTGGTTCTTCCGCGTGACGGTCATCCTCGGGCCGATCCTGGCGTTCATCGTCACCAAGCGGATCTGCCTCGGCCTGCAGCGCAAGGACGCCGACGTCATCGGCCACGGCGTGGAGAGCGGCGTCATCATGATGTCGCCGGACGGCAGGTTCTCCGAGCGGCACGAGGCGCCGCGCGAGGAGGAGAAGATCGTCCTGCTGTCCAAGGAGAACGCCAGGCCGGAGGCGCCCGCGCGGGACGCCAGGGGCATCCCCGCGCCCGGCGCCAAGGGCCCGATCGGGCACCTGCGCTCGCGGCTCAACCGCGCGTGGACGTTCGACGACGTCCCCGTCGAGGAGCACGGGCACGGCGAGCACGAGGCGATCGAGAGCGGCTCGGACTCCGAGCAGGTCAAGCGCTGACCCGGATTCTCCGAAAGGGCCCGGCACCGGCATCCGGTGCCGGGCCCCTTCATATGCTGGGCCGACGATGAGGACCCTGTTCGTCACCAACGACTTCCCGCCCCGTCCGGGCGGCATCCAGACGTTCCTGCACGGCCTCGCGGTGCGGCGCCCGCCCGGCTCGGTGGTCGTGTACGCGCCGTCCTGGAAGGGCGCCGCCGGGTTCGACGCGGAGCAGCCGTTCCCGGTCGTCCGGCATCCCGGTTCGCTGATGCTGCCGGAGCCGGGGGTGCTGCGCCGGGCGGAGGACGTTCTGCGCGCGGAGGGCTGCGACTCGGTCGTGTTCGGTGCGGCGGCGCCGCTCGGCCTCCTGGCCCCGGCGTTGCGGCGGCGCGGCGCCGGCCGCCTCGTCGGGATCACGCACGGGCACGAGGCTGGCTGGGCGTCGCTGCCGGTGGCGCGGGCCCTGCTCCGCCGCATCGGGGACGGCGTGGACGCCCTGACCTACCTCGGCGAGTACACGCGTTCCCGCATGGCGCGCGCCCTGTCTCCGGAAGCCGTGGCGCGGATGGCCCATCTCGCCCCCGGCGTCGACGAGAAGGTGTTCCACCCGGGAGCAGGCGGCGACGAGATCCGGGCACGGCACGGCCTGACGGGCCGTCCCGTGGCGGTGTGCGTCTCGCGCCTGGTGCCGCGCAAGGGGCAGGACGCCCTGATCCACGCGTGGCCGACCGTCCTGCGGACGGTGCCGGGCGCGGCGCTGCTGCTCGTCGGCGGCGGCCCCTACCGAGCCGACCTGCGACGCCTGGCCGTCTCCCGCGGCGTGGACGGTTCGGTCGTGTTCACCGGCAGCGTCCCGTGGGAGGAACTGCCCGCCCACTACGACGCGGGCGACGTGTTCGCGATGCCGTGCCGCACCCGCCGCCGCGGCCTGGACGTGGAGGGTCTCGGGATCGTCTACCTGGAGGCGTCGGCCACCGGCCTGCCCGTCGTGGCGGGCGACTCCGGCGGCGCGCCCGACGCCGTCCTGGACGGCGAGACCGGCATGGTCGTGCCGGGCCGCTCCGTCGCCCGCGTCGCGGAAGCCCTCGCGACCCTGCTCGCCGACCCGGACGGGGCCCGCCGCATGGGCGAGCGCGGGCGGGCCTGGATCGAACGGGAATGGCGCTGGGAGATCCAGGCGGCCCGCTTGGGAAGCCTGCTGACGTCCTGAGATGACAGGATGCGTGCATGGACATCGAGGACGCATGGGCCCGCGTTCCCGGGGAGGCCGCCCGGTGGCTGCACGAGCTGGATCCCGACCACTGCTACTCGGGGTTCGAGCCGCCGCGCCGTCCCGACGCCGCCTGGGTCCTGCACGCGATGTACTCCTGGGAGGAGGGGCTGGTCACCACCACCCACGACGATGTCCACCAGTCGGTGACGGCGGCGGGCCTCACCGAACCGGCCGACCCGGCCGCTGAGACGCCCGGCGATGTCGGCGACCTGCTCGAAGGGGCCATCGTCACCGGCACCGGGCTCGGCCGCAGCGGCCACCCGGGCGCGGGCTGGCGGCGGCTGCGCTGGCGGGAGCTCGCCCGCGGGTTCGGCGAGCCGGCCGTCCCGGACGGGGAACTGCCGGGAAGCCGCTGCCTGCGCCAGGCCCATCCCGCCGGAAGCTGGTCGGCGGCCATCCAGCCGCCCGCGGAGGGCTGCCTCGACCGGGAGAGCTGGTACCGGCTGATCGGGGTGCTGCTGCGGCACAGCCCGTCCGGCGCGGGCACCCGCTGCCTGGCCTACTACTGCCCGCTCGTCACCGCCGACTGGGACGACGAGACCGTCCTCGCCGGGCGGCTGGGCGACGCGGCCGGCCTGTACGACCACCCGGCCATGGCGAGCTGCCCGTCCGACCTGTGGGCCGAGGACCGCTCCTGGGTCGTCTACTGCGACTGGGACCTGTGGGGCACGAAGGTCGTCGGCCCCGCCGCGCTCATCGAGGCCGTCCTGGACGATCCCGACCTGGAGTCCCTCCGCCTCCCCTGGACCCGCTAGGGGCCGTGCTCCGGCTCCGGAGACCGGTTCCGCGCGGACGCCCCTGCCGAGGTGGGGTGGTTTTGATCCGGTGTGGGACGGTCCGGGCGCGCTCGCGGAGGAGATCCTGGAGACGGGCGCGCCGCGGGCCTGGCCGTGAGGCCGGATCGGGTCCGCGTGGACGGGAGCGCGGGGCACGGCCCCGGCGTCCGGCACCGTGGGGCCCGGCCCCGCGACGGTGCCGGGCCGCGGACGCGCGGGAGGGGGTGCGCGCCCCGGAATGATCCCTGTCGCGGTGATCGCGTCATCCGGGGCACCTCCTGCCGCCGCTGTGCGTCCGCGGTCCCTGACGTTCTCGAAGGTAGAGCCGCCCGCGGTCGCCGGCGTCGCCGTTAACGGCCGCTTAAGGGGCGGATCACTCGTCGCTAAGCCGCCTTCCAGATTCGGCCATTAATGGGGCGTTCCACTGCATGACGGAGTAATCGGACGCTGGGATGATCAATTTCCGGGTGGGCGGTGGGCCGAGGAGGGGACGGTGCGATCTCGTGGCGTGTTAGTGCTGGCCGCGGTTGTGGCGGCGGTACTGGTGGCGGGCGTCGCGGCGGGCTGGGCGCTGCGGCGCGATGGGAAGGGCGACACGCCCGAACGGGTCGCGTCCCGCTACTTCGCGGCCTGGAGCAAGGGCGACCTGGACGGGATGGGCGAGCTGGTCGCCGCCCCGCCCGCCGACTTCGCCGCGCAGCACCAGGCGCTGACGCGCGGGCTCGCGGTCAACACGATCGCGCTGGAGCCCCGGCCCGTCGTGCGGTCCGGGCCGGACGCCGCGCGCGCCGCGTTCACCGTCACCCGGTCGCTGGCCGCGCACGGGGCCTGGACGTTCGCGTCGGAACTGCGGCTCGCCCGGGTGGACGGGCGCTGGCGCGTCCGGTGGACGCCCGCGACGCTGTACCCCGGGTTGAAGGGCGGGGGTGAGTGGGCCATGCGGCAGGTGACCGTCCCGGCCGCGACGCTGGTCGCGCGAGACGGCCGGGCGCTCCCGGACGGCGGCCCGCTCGCCCCCTACGTCGCCGCGATCACCAGCCGGCTGGACGAGGAGGAAGACCAGACCGTGTGGGCGATCGAGCTGCGCGACGATGGCGGGCCGCCGCAGCGCGTGAAGCTTTTCGGCGCGGAGAAGGGCCGCAGGACACCGCGCAGCGCACGATCCGCAACGACGAGGACCACGCGCTCGGCCGGACGACGCTGCGGGGCGCGTTCGCCGCGTCCTGCAACACCACGTTCTCGCGGCTCGCGGTCGAGCGGCTCGGCGCGGAGAAGCTGGCGGCGAGCGCCCGCCGGTTCGGCTTCGGCGCGCGGCTCGCACCGGGTGTGGACGCCGCGGACGGGAGCTTCCCCGGCCCGGAGAGCGGCGCGGAGCTGGCGGAGGCGGCGATCGGGCAGGGCCGCGTCCAGGCGAGCCCGCTGCTGATGGCGTCGGTCGCCGCGGCCGCGGCGGACGGCTCGTGGCGCTCGCCCCGGCTGCTCGCGCCGAAACTGATCCGCGAGGGCGGGGGAGCGGCGCCGGATCCCCGCCCGGTGCCGGGGGCGTCCGCGCTCCGCACGATGATGCGGGCGGTCGTCACCGGTGGCACCGCCGCGGGCGCCGGGCTCCCCGGCGGGACGGCGGGCAAGACCGGGACCGCCGAGATCGGCGGCGGCCGGTCGCACGCCTGGTTCATCGGATACCGCGACGGCATCGCGTTCTCGGTCTTCGTCGAGGCCGGCGGCTCGGGCCCGAAGGTGGCCGCGCCCCTGGCCGCCCGCTTCCTGAAGGCCATGGGCTGATCACCGGGGCGTCGCCGAGGATTCGCCCGGATCGTCGCGTGAACGCGTGAACATGTCGCGGGCTTCGCACGTACTGCCTTGGAGAACAGAACGACCGCGGAGTAAGGCTCAGCACCTTTTTGGCACCAACTCGCATCTGAGTGGCTCTTGGGGCGTATGCTCCCGGAGTGATCGAGCGGATTCGTCGAGAATCCGTTCGGGGAACGCGGTTGGAGCGAGCGGGCTCCTGATCCGCGGTCCCCGATGTCTCAGCGGGAAGGCCGCCGGGCGACGAGCCCGACGGCCCGGAGCCGACCGGCGTTCGCCGAGCCCTCCGTCTCCTCCACAGGAGAGGGCATGGCGCGACGCGATAACGGGCATGCGTCCCGGAGCACTACGCATGCTGCACCGTGGGCGGAGACGCCCGCGCGCCCCTCGTCGAGACCCGGGCCCCGGTCGGGGCCGAGGTCCGACGAGCCGCAGTGGCCCGAAGGGTCCTGGTGGTCGGAGCAGCCGGACTGGTCCGAGCGCGGACGGCGCTCGTCCCACCGCGGCCCGAGCCGCCGCGAGATGAGACGGCGCGAGCGGGCCGGGGAGGAGAAGTCCCCCAGGCGCGAGCAGGCGCAACCCTCCGCGCCGCCCGACCGGTTCGGCGCGCGGAACAGGCCCCCCGC
>NZ_VCKW01000151.1 GCF_005889715.1 Actinomadura soli | reverse complement strand
AGATGTGTATAAGGGACAGGATCTCGTCCTTGAGGATGTCGAGGATCCGGCACACGCCCTCCTCGCCGCCGACCGCCAGGCCGTAGACGTAGGGGCGGCCGATCAGGACGGCGCGGGCGCCCAGGGCGAGCGCCTTGACCACGTCGGTTCCCCGGCGCACGCCGCCGTCCAGGAGGATCTCGGTGTTCCGGTTCCCGATGGCGGTGACGATCTCGGGGAGGACGTCGAGCGTCGCGGGCGAGAAGTCGAGCTGGCGGCCGCCGTGGTTCGACACGACGATGCCGTCCAGGCCGAGGGCGGCGGCCCGGGTCGCGTCCTCGGGGGTCAGGACGCCCTTGACGTAGAAGCGGCCCTGCCAGCCGTCGCGCAGCCAGGCCAGGTCGTCCCAGGTGAGCGTTGACTGGCTCAGGTGGCGGTCCTGGATCTCGACCGATCGCACCGCGGCGGAGACTCCGGCGCCCTCGACGAGGTTGCGGGCGGGGATGCGTCCGTGGCGGAGCGCCTGGTACGTCCAAGTGGGGTGGCGGCACAATCGCAGTGCCGCGCCCGGTGAGAGGACCGGCGGTGGGCCCATCCCGGTGCGGCGCTCGCCCTCGCGGTTGCCGCGGACGGGATAGTCGGCGGTCACCATCATCATCCGGTTGCCCGCGTCCCACGCGCGTTTCATGAGGGCGGCGGCCGTTTCGCCGGAATGGGGGTAGAGCTGGAAGAAATGGCCCTTGGCGGTGGCGGCGGCGACCTCCTCGATCGTCCAGGACGATGCCGTGCTCAGCACGTGGCGGGTGCCGTGGCGTTCGGCCGCGCGGGCGGCGGCGACGTCCCCCTGCCAGTGGGCGAGGCCGGAGAGGCCGACCGGCGCCAGCAGTACGGGCAGGTCGAGGTCGATGCCCGCGACGGTGGTCGCCAGGTCCGGTGCCCGGTCGCCGGTGAGGACGCGGGGGCGGAACTCCCAGCGGGCGAAGGCCGCCCGGTTGGCGGCGAGTGCGGCCAGGTCGTCCGCGCCGCCGTCGACGTATTCGCGGATCATCGCGGGCAGGCGGCGCCGTGCCGCGCGCCGGTAGTCGTCCACGTTCAGCAGCGGGCCCGGGGCCCGGGGGCGGAGGTCGAATCCGAACGCTCGCATCGGCGGCCGCTCAGGCGCAGTGGACGTTGATGACCGCGGGCCGTCCCTCGTCGCGCACCGCCCGCAGGCCGCGCCGCAGCGCGGGCACCAGCCCGGCGCGCTCGGTGACGCGCTCGCCGTGGCCGCCGGACGCCTCCGCGTACTTCTCGAAGGCGGGAACCGGCTCCAGGCACGCGAAGGCGCTGATCTCTCCGGCCGCCGCGGCATGGCCGCCGGGATACATGGTCAGAGCGGAGTTCTCGACCGCGGCCCAGCGGCCGTTGGCGGCGATGACGGTCAGCACCGGCAGGCCGTGGGCCCGCATGGCGTGGTGGCAGGCGGCCGGGTTCGCGAACATGTACGAGCCGTCGCCGACCGTCGCGATGACGGTCCGGTCGGGTCTCGCGAGGCGGACGCCGAGCGCCGCGGGCAGGCCCCAGCCGAGCCCGCCGGCGGGCGGGGAGTTGAAGTACGCGCCCGGGGCCAGGCCGCCGAGGAACTCCGGACGGGCCCAGTACTCGTTGACGATCACGCCGTCGTCCGGCCGCACCTCGCCGAGCGCCCAGTTCATGAACGTCTTGTCGATCGGGCCCCCGGAAAGGGCGGCGGTGGCGAGCGTCTCCCGGCGGCGTTCGCGGTTCCGGCGCGCCGTCCCGGCGAGACGGGCACGGCGGTCCGGATCGATCGCGGCGGCCCGGTCGTCCAGGGCGGAGAGCAGGGTGGTCAGCAGGCCGCGCGTGTCCGTGGTGATCGACAGGTCGGAGCGGTGGCCCCGGATCGGGTACGCGCCGAAGTGCGGATCGGGCCCGCACTGGACGACGATCGCGTCGTCGCGCGGCTCCCCCGAACCGGGGGTCCACGGGACGTCGACGTCGAGGAAGCAGAGGACGTCCGCCTCCGCGAGAACCGGGCCGAGGTCGTAGCCCAGGTGCAGCGGATGCCCGGACGGGACGTTCACGTACCGCGGCTTGTGTTCGAGCACGCCGATGGAGAAGCGGCGGCACAGCTCGTCCAGGAGGGGCGCGGTTCGCGGGTCGGCGCCCGTGGACGCGGTGACGACGACCGGATGGCGGGCGCCCGCGAGGTGGGCGGCGAGCCGGTCCACCGCGTCCGGATCCGGGGACGCGGGGACCGGCACGGCGGCGGGGCCGTCGCGTGCCTCGACGCCGTTCGCCGGCCGGGCCAGCACTTCGCGCGGCAGGGTGAGGTACACCGGCCCGGCCGGCTGCGTGCGCGCGACGTCGAGTGCCCGGTCCACGACCGTCTCGACCTGCACCGCGTCACGCAGCTCGTAATCCCATTTCACGAATTCGCGGAGCATTCCCGCCTGGTCGTACATCTCCTGCGCCCAGTGGATCCCGGCGTCGCGGGCGCCGGGCGCGCCGTCCTCGAACAGCGGCGTGCGCCCCGCCGTGACCAGGAGCGGGACGCGGCTGCGCGCCGCGGTGAGCACGCCGCAGACCGCGTTCGCCGTCCCGACGCTGGTGTGCAGCATCACCGCCTGCGGCCGTCCGTCGCCGAGATGCGCGCCGTGCGCCATCGAGACGGCGAGGTTCTCGTGCGCGCAGACCACGATCTCCGGCAGGTCGAGGCCCGACACCGGACGCCGCGCGTACGCCTCGACGATCGGCGCGAAGTCCGTCCCGGCGTTCACGAAGAGGCGGCCGATCCCGCGGTTCTTCAGCAGCGCGAGGTATGCCTCGGCGACCGTCCCGGCCGCGAACCGCCTCGTCCGCGCCATCAGCGCCCCCGCGCCCTCAGGACCCGGTCCATCAGGCGACGCCCGGGCCCTCGGCGAGGTTGAACAGGCGCGCGGCGTTGAGGCCGAGGATGTTGCGTTTGGCCTTCGCGTCCAGGAACCGGATGCCGAGGATCGAGCTGGGGAGATCGAAGTCCCAGTGCGGCCAGTCGGAGGCGTAGAGGAGCTGCGTCTCCGCGTTGATCGCGTTCATCGTCGCTTCGAGGAGGTCGTGGTCGTCGCACTCCATCGGCTGGGACGTGTAGTACATCTCCCGCATGTACTCGCTCGGCAGCCGGGTCAGCAGCGGTGCCTCCGACGTCCGCTTGAGGTACTCGTGGTCGAGGCGCTGCATCATGAACGGCACCCACGCCACGCCGCTCTCCACCCAGACGACCTTCAGCCGGGGGAAGCGCTCGGGCAGCCCGTTGATGATCCAGTTGGTCAGGTGCACCATGTTGCAGTGCACGAACGACAGCGCGTGCACCGAGATGAACCTGTTCATGGTCTTCATCCAGTCGTCGTCCCACGTCGGGCCAGCGTGGAAGGCGAGCGGGAGGCCCGTCTCCTCGATCTCGGCGTAGAGGCGCATGAACTGGTTGTCATGGACGGGCGAGTACCGGATGCTCGTGACGAGGAACCCGACGACGCCGGGCCGCCCCGCGAACTCCCGGACGATCCGCAGCGCCATCTCCGGCGAGCGCAGCGGCAGGTACGGCATGAACTTGATGCGCGGCTCCTCGGCGCAGAACGCCTCGATCATCCACCGGTTGTAGGCGTAGGCGGCCTGCGCCTCGCCCTCGGCGAGCGGGGACATGCCGAGGCCGAGCAGGCTGGTCGGGAAGATGACCTGGACGTCGATGCCGATGGCGTCCATCGCGCGGCGGGACAGCTCGATGTCGCGGTGCCGGGTGACGCCCTCGACCGCCTCGGCCTGCGGGTCCTGGTGCGGGACCCGGCCGAACATGGACTGCGAGCTGACGCCCGACCCGCCCGGCGCCGGATACGGGACGTACATCATGGTGCCGCGCGCGTCGAGGGTGGCTAGCGAGTTCGACCTCATGACGGGGTTCTCCATGAACTCGAGGACCTCGCGCCAGTGGGCGTTGGGCTCGCGGTGGGAGTCCACGTCGACGACGAAGTAGTCGTCCAGCCCGAACTCCACCGACTGCTGGCGGGCGTGGTCGAGCATCTCCCGGGTGTCGGTGAAGCGGTCGAACTGCGGCGTGAGCGTCTTCACCCGCGGGTCGGTCGTCATCGCTGCTCCTGTCCGTCCTGCTCCTGCCGTCTCGTGGCGTCCACCCGGCTGTTGGAGAACCACACCGCGAACTCGAACGGGGTGAGCGACTGGGCGTGCAGCAGGGCGGCGGCGGCCGTGCACGCCTCCGTCGGCGTCAGCTTCAGCTCGGCGAGCTCGGCCGGGCCGTACGGATTCTCCGAGCCGCCCGAGTAGAGCCGGACCGCGAGCGTCAGGAGCGCGCCCAGTTGCGCCGGGTCGTCGGGACGGTGACCGGTCGCGACGAGGTCGCCCAGCTCCGAGACGAGCCGCTCCAGCGCGGACGCCGCCGGGCCGCCGGACGCCGCCTGGTAATCGGACGCCGCCCGGCCGTCAGAGTTCGACAACGATCTCACCGCCCTGCTCGAAGACCTGGTAGCCGCGCAGCCGGACCCGCGGGTCCCCGGGATGGGCGCCGGTGCGCAGGTCGTACTCGTAGCCGTGCCAGGGGCACACGATGTGCAGGTCGTCGGAGAACGCGTCCCCGAGGCTGCGCTTGTCGGCGTCGAGCCGCTCCGTCACCCGGTTGATGACCATGCCCTGGCACACCGGGCCGCCCGCGTGCACGCAGTAGTTGCCGTAGGCGTAGAGCGCGCCGTCGATCCGGAAGACGCCGATCTCGGTGCCGTCGACGTCGACGACCAGCCGATCGCCGTCGGCGAGCTCCGCCGAGCGTCCGACCACCACCTGCCCGTGCATCATCTCACCACCTCGGCATCAATATTGTATAGAGCTTGCCCAGCCGTCAATGGTCTGCGGCGATAATCCTATTGAAGATAGGCTATCGAGCTGATCGTCAGCCGGGCGCGACGGCGCCCGGAAGGTAGTGAGCCGTCGTGTCGGCAAAGGTATTCGGACCCTTCGTTTGCGCTGATGTTGAGCCTTCGGGGTATCGGCGACGTTGGCCGGGTCAGCAGGACCACGCCGAAGGGTGAACGGGGGCAGCGCGATGGGATTCGTCAGCACGCGGGACGGCGAGCAGATCTTCTACAAGGACTGGGGGTCGGGGCGGCCGGTGGTCTTCATCCACGGATGGCCGCTGAACGCCGATGCCTGGGACGACCAGATGAAGGTGGTGGCCGAGAACGGCTTCCGCGGCATCGCCCACGACCGCCGCGGCCACGGCCGCTCCAGCCAGCCGTTCAACGGCTATGACTTCGACACCTTCGCCGACGACCTCAACGACCTGATCACCGGCCTGGACCTGCGGCACGTCACCCTGGTGGCGCACTCGATGGGCGGCGGCGAGCTGGCCCGCTACATCGGCCGCCACGGCACCGACCGCCTCGACAAGGCGGTACTGCTGTCGGCGATCCCGCCGCTGATGCTCCAGGGGCCCGGCAACCCCGAGGGCGTCCCCGAGCAGGTCTTCGAGGACATCAAGAACGGCATCCTCAAGGAGCGCTCGCAGTACTGGAGGGACGCCGCCGACGGATTCTTCTCGGCCAACCGCCCCGGCAACAAGGTCACTCAGGGCAACAAGGACGCGTTCTGGTTCATGGCCATGCACGAGTGCATCCAGGCCGGCGTCAAGTGCGTGGACGCGTTCGCGCGCACCGACTTCCACGACGATCTGCGCCGCTTCGACATCCCCACCCTCGTGGTGCACGGGGACGACGACCAGATCGTCCCGATCGATGCCACCGGCCGCAAGTCCGCCGAGATCATCCCGAACGCCGTCCTCAAGGTGTACGAGGGCGGCTCGCACGGCATCGCGCTGGTCCCCGGCGACAAGGAGAAGTTCAACCAGGATCTGCTGGACTTCCTCAAGAGCTGACGCGAGCGCGATCGGGTGACCAGTATCGGGCCGCCCTTGGGTCGCTGGAGCCCCGACGGCTTCACCCGCCCCAGTTCAGGAGGCGGTGAAGATGTCCAGGGGGAGGAACGCCGACACGAGGACGCGAGGTCGCCCAGCCGTCCGCGATGGCCCAGCGCACCAGAAACGGCTCCGGGAAATCATCGCGCAGGAACCCGAACCCCGGCGCCTGCGTGGTGAACCCGAACGCGTCCGGCGTCCCCATGACGACCTCGTCGCCGGGCCCGCGGCGCACCACCGGCGGGATGCCGGGATGCCAGCGGTTGTGTCCCGTGCCGGGCTCCTCCCGCAGGGGCTTGGCGGGGTCGATCCTGATCTCGCGCACGGCCATCCCGCCACTCTCCTCACGCGGGCACGCGAATGACGGGAGCGTTCCGCCTCCTTCCCGCGGCTGTCAACGCGCGGTGGGCAGGGCCTTCTCGCGGTAGAAAGCGGCGATCATGGCCTCCCGGCCGGGCAGGTTGAACTCGCGGCCCAGCGTCCGCATGATCGAGTTCTCGCTCGGACGGTAGATGCCGCGCCGGTGGTAGTAGCCGCCCTCGTAGGTGTCGATCACGCCGCCGTCGGGTGTGGGCTGCCCGAGGAAGCGCGCCCACTTGGTCTGGTTCTGCCGCATCTGCTCCCGCGTGTAGATCGAGACGTTAAGTTCCCTGGGCTCCGGGCCCCGGTAGACGTCGCCCTGGCCGTCGCTGTACTCGTCCGCGAGGCCGCCGACCGAGTGCCCCATTTCATGGATGGCGACTTCCCCCGACCGCGCGTTTCCGCCGGACGCGGTGGCCACGGCGCCGCCCGCCCCGCCGTAGGTGGTGGAGTTGCCCAGCGCGAGGACCTGGTCGACGTCCCGGGCCGCGGCTGCGTATTGCTGGGCCTTGGTCTCGTTGACGCAGAGCAGCCGCTGGATTCCAGCGCACCAGAAACCCATGTCGAGCGCGGTGGCGCGCTCGATTCCCTGGGTGGGGTCATTGTCCACGCCGGATTGCTGGGAGACGACGTTGACCTGCCACACATTGAACTGCTTGCGATGCGAACGGAATGGCTCCCTGGCCATGATCTCGTCGAATTTGCCGCGCACCTGGCCGCCGTAGACGCTCAGCTCCGAACCGGTGTAGCCGTCGCCGACGAAGACCAGGTCGAACCGGCTCTCGCTCGGCCCGTTGACCTCGATCGGGATCACCTCGGCCGCCGCGACCCGGGATGGGGGAGCCGGCGAGGTCTGAACTTCGCGGGTGACGCGGAGTCGCCGAATGGCGCCGTCCGGTGAGAAGACCTCTCGCCATTCGGTGCGGACCGGCGCGTGTTGCGCGGTGGCGGGTTCCGTGACGACGGCGCTCAGCGCGGACGCCGTTACGCCTATGCAGGTCAGATAGGAGAGCAGAGGTCTGATACGCATGGGGGGAGCTTTCTTTGAGGGTCCCCCGAGTATGGGAGGAAAGGACGGCCCCTTCCCCATCTCAGTTGCTCATAATCTCCGCCTTATGGATCGCTGAGATCGTGTCCGGCAGAACCGGTGCCCCGGCATTCCCCGTCCTCTATATTTCAGGGCCAATGGTGTGGAAGGCGGTGTGACGTGCAGCTCGAGCTCCGCCACCTCCGGACGCTGTGCGCGATCGCGGACGCCGGCAGCCTGAGCCGCGCGGCCGCGACGGTCGGCGTCTCCCAGCCGGCCCTGACCGGACGGCTGCACCGGATCGAGTCGGCCCTCGGCGGCCAGGTCTTTCGCCGCGGCCGGCAGGGGGTGAGCCCGACGCCGTTCGGCCTGTTCGTGCTGAGCCGGGCCCGGTCCGTCCTGGTCACCGTGGACGAGCTGCTCACCGGCATCGAGACCGAGTCCGGCGCGGCGGGCGTGCGCATCGGCGGCTACGCCACCCCCGTCCTCACCGGGCTGCTGCACCGGCTGTTCGAGCTGCCCGGCGCCCGGATCACCGTCCACACCGAGTACTCGCCGCGGCTGCTGTTGGACCTGCTGGCGTCCCGGCGGCTGGACGCGGCGACCCTGGTCGACTATCCCGGGCACGAGCTGCCGGCCCGTCCGAGCGTCGGCGTCCGCGTCATCGCGACCGAGCCGATCGCGGTCGCGCTGCCCGCCGGCCACCCGCTCGCGGCCGGCGACGAGGTCCCGCTCGCCCGGCTCGCCGACGAGGACTGGCTGGTCACGCCCCCGGACGGCGCCGGATGGCCGGAGTACTTCTACACCGCCTGCCAGGAGGCGGGCTTCGCGCCCCGCGTCCGGCACATGATGACCGAGCACGACATGATCCGCGCGCTCGTGGCGGAGGGACGCGCGGTCGCCCCGTGCCAGGCGACCCTCACGGTCGGCGCGGACGTCGTCGTCCGCCCCCTGACGTGCCCCACCCTGTGGATGCGGCACCTGCTCGCCTGGCGGCTCGGCGGCCCGCTGGCCGACCGCGCGCCCGAGCTGGCCGCACTGGCAGGCGAGGCACATCGGGCGGCCGCCGCCAACGTCCCCGGCCTGGCTGCCCGCCTCCACCCCGACCTGCCAGTGCGCAGTGGGCGTGCCGCCGGGCCTGTCTAGCGCGGGCCGGGGGCCGCCTTGATGGAATGGTGGGATTGGCCGGCCGGGTTTCCGACCCACCTCGCGTCCGGGGGCACTTCCTCGCCTTTCATGAGGAAGGAGTCGGCGTCGAGCGCGGCTCCGTCGCCCATCGTCACGTCGTAGTGGACGAACGACTCGACGCCCAGGGTGCAGCCGGCACCGATCCGGGTCCGGCCGGATTTGAAGACGCCCTCCTCCAGGGAATGGCACTGGATCACGCTTCCGGCATTGAGCGTGCACTCGTCCCCGATGGTGACCAGTGTCTTTTCCGGAATGGCGCAGCCGTCGTCGAAGACCCGGCGGCCCATGCGCACGCCCAGCAGTCGCCAGACCACGTTCTTGAACGGGGTGCCGTTGAACGGCGCCCGCCCGCCCATCTTCCAGAGGCGCTCATGCCACCAGAAGTAGGGATCGTAGATCGAGCGCAGCCGGGGTTCGAGGGAGCGGAAGCGCAGTACGGCCCGCTCGACCAGCACACCGAAGCCGACCGTGAACAGGAGGGAGGCCAGGGTGGCGGTGACGATCGCGGCCGCCGCGTCGCCGCGGAGCTGGTCTTCGACGGCGAGCCACACCACCGTCACCCCGAAGAGCCGGAACCAGCCGGTGAGGAGGTAGAGGGCCATGGTGGCGAGGTTGTAGCGGTTCTTGGCCGACAGCCGGCGGCGGAACTCCGCACCCTTCTCCAGCTCGGCGAACGCGTGGTCGCGTTCCACCGAACGGGGGATCTCGAAGCACGGCGAGCCCAGCAGGCCGGTGTCCTCCCGGACGGGGCCGTCCACGGGCACCGCCACCTTCGTCCCGAGCAGGACGTTGTCGCCGACCGCCGCCCCCGCCGGGAACACGATGTTGTTGCCGAGGAAATTGCGCGCTCCGATCCTCACCTCCGACGCCCTGAAGGACGTGCTGGAGAAGTCGGCATTCGCGACCCACAGCGCGTCGGAGATCATCGTGCCGCTGCCCACGGTGGTCAGATAGGGGGAGTGGTGCTGCAATTCCGTGCCGAAATTGCTTCCGGTCTGCACGACCGGCCGCGAGAAGCGGTATCCGAGTGCGCGCAGGTACCCGACGATGTAGGAGCTGTCGCCGAACAATGTGGTGAACAACGGCACGTTCGTCACGCGCTTGGTGGTCATGAGCGCCCAGTACTGCCGTCCGTAGAGCCGGTAGACCTTGCCGGGCCGGACGAGGAGGCCGAGCAGGCGCGGGACGGTGAGCACGAACGCCAGCGCCGCGACGAGACCGCCGAAGAACAGCAGGCCCGAGATCATCGCGGCGTCCAGGTAGAGCGCCGGGCGGCCGAGCCCGCCCGACTCCGCGCTCATGATCTCGGCCAGCATCGGGAACTCGGTGAGCAGGCCGACCAGGACGACGAATCCCAGCGGCATCGCGACCCCGAGCACCGTCAGCAGCTGCAGGGCGCCGTAGCAGAACCGCCTCGCGGTGCCGCACGCCATCGGCGGGATCGGGAGGAAACCGGTGCCGGTCGGACGGGCCGGGCAGCCGTGCCAGCGCTCACCGGCGGGCACGGCCTGCCCGCCGTGCAGGGACGAGGCGTGCCCGAGCTGCGTGTCGTCGCCCATGGCGGTGTCGATGTCGAGGACCGTGTTCTCGCCGACGAACACGCGGTCCCCGAGCGTGACCGCGCCCGTCCGGATCACCCCGGCGTCGGCCCGGTACCCGGACATCGCGCAGCGCTCCCTGATGATCGTCCCGGCGCCGACGGTGAGCAGATCGGTGCACACGGCCGTCCTGGAGAAGATCACGGCGCCGCGGCCGATCCGCGCTCCGAGCAGCCTGAGGTAGAGGTTGTAGACCGGTGATCCGGCCAGCAGCGCCATCGGGCTCGACCGGATGAGCGTCTTGACCGTCCAGAAGCGGACGTAGCCGAGGCTCCAGACGCGGATCCGCCGCGGTTTCCAGCGGCCGATGAGCGCCCACTTCGCCAGGACGGGCAGCGCGCACAGGAACGCGAAGAACGCGCCTCCGGACACCGTGCTCCGCAGGTACAGGTCGGCGGGGCCGGTGGCGCCGGACGTCCACCCGTAGGCGGTGGCGCCGACGACGGCGCCGGCGTAGACCGTCGCGACGAACAGCAGCAGTTGCAGGGCGCCGCAGACCACGTACTCGCGGACGCGCTTGCGCACCGCCGGCCGGTCGTCCGGAGACGCCGCCCGCCCGGGAGCCGCGGCCGTCTCCGCGTCCGGCGGCGGATGCGCGGGCACCCGTTCGGCCAGCACCGTTGCCAGGCCCTTGACCTGCGGGTTCTGGTAGACGTCCAGCATCGACACCGGCAGGTCCGTCCGCTCCCTGACCGCGGCGCAGAACCGCGCCATCAGCAGCGAGTCGGCGCCCAGATCGTCGAAGAAATGGCTGCCGGCCGACACGCGCTCCAGCCGCAGCACCCCGGCGAGCGCGTCGGCCAGCTCCCGCTCCGTCGCGGTCTCCGGGGCGAGGTGGCCGTTGGACGCGGCCTGCCTGCGCGGCGTCCTCGGTGCGGGCAGCCGGCCGCGGTCGGCCTTGTCGCTCGGCAGCATCGGGATGGCGTCGAGCTCCTCGTAGTACGCCGGCACCATGTAGCCCGGCAGGTGCTCCCGGGCCCGCGCGCGGAGCCGGTCGGAGTCCAGCGGCGCGTCGCGGTCCCGCCGCGTGAAGTAGGCGACGAGCTCGGTCACGCCCGGCCCGGGCTCGTGGGTGCCGACCACCACCTGCGCGATCTCGGGCGCCTGCGACAGGACCGACTCGATCTCCGTCAGCTCGATGCGGTACCCCTTGATCTTGACCTGGGTGTCGATGCGCCCGTGGTACTCGATCTCGCCGTCGCCGTTGATCCGGCCCAGGTCGCCGGTGCGGTAGATCCGGCCGGACGGGTTGTGCTCGATGCCGATGAAGTCGCGGACGAACCGGCGCGAGGTGAGGTCGTCGCGGTTCACGTAGCCGCGCGCGAGCCCGATGCCCGCGATGCCGATCTCGCCCGGCTCGCCCGGCGGCAGGGCCCTGTCCTCGTCCGGGTCCAGGATGACGACCGAGTAGGTGGGCAGCGGGACGCCGATCGTCACCGCCCGGTCCGGGTCCAGCGGCGTCCACGTCGCGGTGACGGTCGCCTCGGTCGGCCCGTACACGTTGAGGAACCTGCGGCCCGGACGGTGCCAGCGGGCGACGAGGTCCTGCGGGCACGCCTCGCCCGACACCAGCAGGAAGCGCAGGCCCGGGAGGTCCTCGTCCAGGGTCGCCAGAAGGGTCGGGACGCAGCACAGCGCGGTGATCCGCCGCTCCCGCATGAAGTCCAGCAGGTCGTCGCCGACCAGCACCGATCCGCTCGGTTTCGGGACGAGGGTCGCGCCCGAGATCAGCGGCACCCAGATCTCCTCGACGGAGAAGTCGAAGGCGATCGTCATGCCCTGGTACATGCGGTCCGCCGGACGGATCCCGTACACCTCGACGGCGACGCGGACGAAGTTGCAGATGGCGGCGTGCTCGATCGCCACGCCCTTGGGCCGTCCCGTCGAGCCGGACGTGTAGACGATGTAGCACAGGTCGTCGGGCGGGACGCCCTTCTCGGCGCCGGTGAGCCGGTGGCCGGGGAGCGCGCCGATGAGCGCCGCCGCCTCGTCGAGGCACAGCACCGCCGCGTCGGCCTGCCGCAGGTGTTCGCGCAGATGCGACAGGGACAGGACGGTCCGCACGCCCGCGTCCGCCACGATGTACGACAGCCGTTCCGGCGGGTAGCCCGCGTCGAGCGGCACGAACACCGCGTTGATCTTGAGAACGGCCAGCGTCGCCGCGTAGGAGTGCACGGCGTCGTCGAACAGCAGCCCGATCCGGTCCCCGGGACGGGCTCCCTCCGCCACCAGGTGGCGGGCGAGCCGGTTGGCGCGCTCGTCCAGCTCGCCGTAGGTGAGGACGAGGTCGCCGGCGTCGACGGCCGGATGGCCGTCCAGGCCCTCGTCCCGGAGCCGGTCGCACCGCTCCTCGAACAGGTGCTCAAGGCGTTCCCCGGCCCGCCAGCGGATCTCCCGCGAATGTCCCGCCGCGACCAGTACATGGTCCGCGGTGATCTCTCGGGCCGCCGCACCGAAAACGGTGAGCGCCCGACCGCCCGTATCTGTCGTCATCTTCGCTCCGCCCAAGGAGATTAATTCCCTCGAATCGCATCCGCGGTGGAGTCAGAGTCCGCAAGATGAGATGTCAAGACCGAAAGATCATCCAACCGAACCATTGCTCAGCCAAAGTCCCTGACCAGAGGCGGCCATGGAACGGTCCGGCAGGGATTTCTCTTGACAATGAAATGACACCGATTTAAACGATTCATTGACTATGTTGTCGCGGGGCGCGGCGGCCGGGACGGCCCGAGAACGGCCGCGGGCGATTGCGGAACGCGGATCCCCTGCCGACCCTGTAGATCATGAAGTCGCGGCGGCACTCTGAAACGTTCCATTTCAGCCGCGTTCATTCACATTCAAGGCACCGGCGGGTGCTTTTCTATTAGGTCTAGTGACTCCCTGTGGCGGCCTCTCCCGCCGATGACCACGCGAAACGCGCGGCAGAATCACGGCGGTACCCGAAGTTCGTCACACATTGCTCTTTACGAAGCGAATGCCCGTGCATATCGTTCAGCGTCATCCTCCCTCTGGTGCGCGCAACGCGCCGGAGCACACCCGCAGGAGGCAACAGGGCTTCTAGGTCCACGTCCCAGCACTGCTCCCGGGCCAACGAGGTGGCACCCCCACCTGGCTCCATGCCTGCTCGCCGGACAGTCCCCCCGCTCTAGCTCCCGGAACACAGATCCGATTGGTCAGGTAGACCCCCATGATGAAACGCAAGCGCGTCCTCGGCTCGGCGGCGATCGGCGCCGGCCTCCTCGCCGCCCTGTTGGGCCTCCCGAACGGCGCCGTCGCGCAGTCCGCCCCGCCCCCCGCCGCCGTCGCCGTCCAGTCGCCGGACATCCCGGCCGCCAACTCGATGGCGCACGCCCAGCAGTTCCAGACCATCGCCAGCTCCAACGGCGGCAACCGCGCGCACGGCCGCCCCGGCTACCGTGCCTCCGCCGACTTCGTGAAGGCGAAGCTGGACGCGGCAGGTTTCCAGACCACGCTGCAGTCCTTCTCCTACCAGGGCGCCACCGGCTGGAACCTGATCGCCGACTGGCCGCAGGGCGACCCCAACCAGGTCGTGTTCCTCGGCGCGCACCTCGACGGCGTGCCCGCCGGCCCCGGCGTCAACGACAACGGCTCCGGCTCCAGCGCCGTCCTGGAGACCGCGCTCGCCGTCGCCCGCGCCAACGCCAAGCCCACCAAGCGCCTCCGGTTCGGCTGGTGGGGCGCCGAGGAGCTCGGCCTGATCGGCTCGAAGTACTACGTCCAGAACCTGCCCGCGTCGGAGCGGTCGAAGATCAACGCCTACCTCAACTTCGACATGGTGGGCGCGAAGGGCACCCGGACCTGGGGCGTCTACACCGACTCGTCGACCCTCAGCGCGGTCTTCACCGAGTACTTCCGCAGCAAGGGCCTCCCCACCCAGGGGTTCAACATCGGCGCGCGGTCCGACCACGCCTCGTTCAAGAGCGCCGGCATCCAGGTCAGCGGCATCGCCAGCGGCAACGACCCCTGCTACCACGCGCGCTGCGACGACATCAACAACATCGAGTCGTCGGTGATGGGCCACGCCACCAACGCCGCCGCCTACGCGGCGTGGAAGCTCGCGGGCATCCCCGAGGGCGCCGCGCTCCCCGGCACGCCGTACCGGCCGGTCGGCTGAGGAGAGCGACCGATGAGAACACGCAACCTCAAGGCGGCCCTCGTGGCGGTCTGCCTGGGCGCGGCGACCCTGACCGTCGTCGGGACCACCGCGTCCGCCGCCCCCACGACGGTCGCCGGTGCGCCCGCCGCCGCTCCCGCCGAGACGGCGAAGCGCTACCTGGTCACCGGCCCGAAGACGTCCGCGCAGCGGTCGCGGGTCGCTCGCACCGGCGCCGCGATCGACCTGGTGCGCCCGGACGACGCGCTGGAGATCAGCGCCATCCCGTCCGAGGTCGCCGCCATCAAGCGGCTCGGCTTCACGGTGACCGCGCTGGGCGCCTTCCCCCGGCACGCCGCGTCCGCGCAGTCGTACCACACCCACGCGGAGACCATGGCCGAGCTCGACCAGGTCGTGGCCAACTACCCGCAGATCGCGAAGAAGTTCAGCATCGGCCGCTCCTATGAGGGCCGTGACATCGTCGGCGTCAAGATCAGCGACAATGTGGCGGCGGACGAGGCCGAGCCCGAGGTCTTCTACCAGGCCAACATCCACGCCCGCGAGCGCATCACCAACGAGCAGGCGCTCTACTTCATCGGGATCCTCACCAAGGAGTACAACTCCACGGCGCGGATCACCAAGCTGGTCAACGAGCGGGAGTTCTGGATCATCCCGATCCTCAACCCCGACGGCCAGATCTACGACATGACCAGCGACACCCAGCCGGGCCGGATGTGGCGCAAGAACCGGCAGGGCGTCGACCTCAACCGCAACTACGACTACAAGTGGGGGTGCTGCGGCGGCTCGTCCAGCAGCCCGTCCAGCGAGACGTACCGCGGGCCCTCCCCGGCGTCGGCGCCCGAGATCCGGGCCGTCCAGAACTTCGTCAAGAGCCGGATCGTCGGCGGGAAACAGCAGATCGGGATGTTCCTCGACATCCACTCCGTGGCGAACCTCGTGCTGTGGCCGTTCGGCTACACCACCGCCAACACCGTGCCCGGCTCGATGTCGGCCGACGAGGAGGCCGCGCACCGCACCATCGGCGTGGAGGTCGCCCGGTTCAACCGTTACACACCGGAACAGTCGAGCGACCTCTACATCACCGACGGCAGCTCGGACGACTGGCTGTGGGGAGACCAGCGCATCTTCTCCTACACGTTCGAGCTCGGCGGCGGCAACTTCTACCCCGCGCCCTCGCAGATCGAGTCGCTCACCCAGATCAACCGCGACCCGCTGCTGGTCCTGGCCGAGTACGCGGACTGCCCGTACCGCGCGATCAACAAGCAAAGCCAGTACTGTCCCCCGGCGTGACCGCCGGTAGCGGCTGACCTTGCCACCACCCGGGTTTCTCGGACGCGCGTCCGAGAAACCCGGGTGAGTTGTGTCCGGAGACCACCGGCAGCGACCATTTCACGTTCACCAGCACATTTCCGAGGGCTTGTGCGATCGGCGGAACTTCCGCCTCCGATTCCACCGAATCGCGATAACCTGCCGACGGCATGCTCCCACGGACAGGAGGACGAGAGACGGTGGCCGGTCTTCTGGAGATATCCAAGATCAGCGTGGAGTCACTCGGGCAAGAACTGCATTACCGGGTGACCGATTCAAGCACCGGCGAGGCCGTCGCCAACGTGTCCCCGGTCGCGGTCGCCGAGCCTCCCCAAGTGAGCGTGCTCAAGCGCTTCGGCAAACGCGTAGTGCTGGGGCAACTGGGCGGCTGGCCACATCTTCGGCGCCATGTCCCGCGCATCACGGTGCTGGTCACGGACGCCTCGAATTCAGCGGTCATGTTCCTCGACCGGGCAGACAAGATCACGGGCAATCCGTACCCTCCACAATGCGCCGTCATAGAGCCGGACGGCCGAGTGGCGGGCTACCTGACTGATGACCACTATGAGTCTCCGATGCCGACGGCAGATGTCGTTGACGCGGAGGGGATGGCAATAGTCGGCGGTAAACACCATTTGCGAGACCAGACGGGTGCGGCGATCTGTGATGTCGTGACCCGGCTCGCCATGCCGCCGCTGCCCCAGGAGTTGAACTATGACCCGAACGTGGACACGACCAGGTTCGTAGGCCAGGACGGGACCGTGTGGGCGCGGAGGCGGGGCCAGAGCCCCCTTCTGGAGATCTCCCCGGACACCCCGTACCCCATCAGGCGGATGATCCTCGCGTCCATGGTCGCCGACACGATCACTCACGAATATCAAGTTGGGGCCGTGTCGCCCTACAAGCCTCCGACACCACTCCAGGCCGTGCCCGATCCGTATCCGGGATACGCCGACGTTCATTCCCGCTACATGGAGTACCAGCAGGAATTCATCGAGTGGTACCGAAAAGAGATGACCGGCTAGCTGTTCAGAGGTTCTCATCCCACGGGGGCGGCGGGTCTCCCTTCTTCTTCCCGAAGCTGTCGTCCGTCCTGTTGAAGACCGGCGTGTTGGCGTTGTACTTGGCATCGTAATCGTTCTTCTGATCGAAAGTACCCTCGTAGTCGGCGGCCACGCCGGCTTTCGGGCTCTCCGCTCCCACAGTGAACGACTTGTTCTTGAGATTCTCGTTCTCGTCCCACTCGATTTTTCCGCCACCGCCGACCGTGCCCACGTCGGGCGGACCGCCCTTGACTTTGATTTCGAGTTCCTGGCCTTGCAGATCACCGTCTTTGATCTTCGCGTGGTACCCGAGTTCTCCCTCGCCCGCGCCGCCCGGAGTCGTCCCTTTGACGCCGCCTCCGACGTTCCAGGTGTTGTCGATGTCCCGGTCGGCGTCCAGATCTATCCCTGCCAACGGCATCATCTTTTCGCCACGCCTGTTCGCGAAGTTGATTCCACTGTTCGCGGCATTCTGGGTGAGATTGGCGGCAGCGCCGGCCGAACCAGTGATGGCCGCCTTCTGGAGAGCGCCGAAGGCGTTCTCGGCACCGTTGTTCTCCTGCGAGTTGGCAGTGAGCAGCGCGCCCCCTCCCAGCACTGCCGCACCGATCGTCCCGGCAGAGGCGAGCACTCCGGTCGCCACGGCTGTGATCGTCAGGGCCGTCCCCGCGAGGGCCAGGCACTGCCCGTAGACCGGCCCGCCGGCCACCGCGCCAACACCGCTCGCCGTGGCGGCCAGCGCGACCGCGGCGGCGGCCGCGAGTACGTCCAGATAAACCGCCATTCCCATCGCGAACACGGAGTAGGTGAACAGCGCCCAGGCCACCCCCATGATCGAGTATCCGACAGCTGTGCAATACGTACCGAGGGAATCGAGTTGCTGTCGGTGATCCTCGACGTGGCTCTCATAAAGAGGCCGGTCGTCCATGGTCCACGCTTCGCCCGGGATGTCCTTGACGAGCTGGGTGATCTCCTTGGCCGCCCGGTGCAGTTGTTGTGCCGCGTCCGTCCAGTCCCGCGAGCTCAGTTCCAGCTTGGTGGTCTTTCCGGTCGACTGCCTGTACAAGAAGGAGACCATGAGTGCCGGCGGAAGGACCAAGCCTGCGGCTGCGGCCATGTCCGTGGCAGCGGACATCAGGCTTTCAGCCGTTCCCACGATCGAACCGCCGGTCGCACCGGCGAAGAGCGCTCCACCGATTCCCGCGGCCCCGGCGCCGGCCCCCAGCCTGATCCCCTTGTGGTGCGCCCTGCTGGTCCCCGCGGAGCGCGGTTCCGGTGACTGGCTCCGGCCTCCCGTGGTGCCGCCGTTGGGGTCACCCATTTATGTGCCTTTCGTTGAACCGCCGGTTATCGCCTGGTGGCGTTCTTCTTGTTCTGGTCCTCGGTCTGCCCGTAGATTCCCGCCGCGCGCTCGATCTTCTCGGCGTAGTCCTTCGCGGTGGTCATCAGCATCTTGACGTCCTCGAAGGCGAACTGGATCGCCATGGGGTACGCGAGCGCCATCGCCGTGCAGGTGATGCTGAAATCCCCGCCTTCCAGGTTGTAGGTGCCGTCCTCGGTAAGGGTGTCGCCGGCCTTCTTGATCAAGGGAATGACATCGGATCTGAGATCACCGGCGTGCTGTTCGATCCGCCGCGGGTCCGCCTGTTTCGGCTGATGCCCGGGGTTGCCCATGCTCGCTCCCATTCGGAAGAGGCCACCGTGGGTGAAGTCGGACGCAGGCTAACAGCGCGAGGTTCCGAATAGCAGCTCCCGGAAAAGAATCGGGCGTCCACATATCGCGGCCGCCTTACCTGGGCCGGGGATCGTTCCAACCTCCTTATTTCGAACTCTTTGATATGGCGCCGACACGTCGGTGCAGGCTCGGGAGGGACGGACGTGGGGGAGATGGCCCCGCGCTCCCGCCTGCCCTCTTTTCGGACGGGCCAAAACGGGCAAGATTTCCTGGTATCTGTGGTGCGTGGCAGGCTTGTCAGCTGATCGTCTGGGGATGCCCGGCGTTCAGGGGTATGGTGCCCGTGGCCTGGACGGTTGGCGTGCTCGACGGTGCGCGTCCGCCGCTGGACGCGCTTCCTCTTCGGCGCCTCGGACTGGTGCTCGCGACCAGGGGTGAGTGGGTCTGTCAAGAAGAGCAGGTACGCGCCGAGCATCCCCGCCCGCGCGCCGAAGCGCTGGCGATCGTCGTCCGCGCGGGGCGGGATCCCGAAGGCGCGGACGCGTTCGCCGACATGTATCGGCTGGCGGAGCGGTTCGCCGAGGCCGGTCTGGGGATCAGGGTGCACGCGGGCGAGGTGTCGACGGCCAACGTCGCTGCCGCGGCGCGCATGCGGGTCTGACCAGGATCGGGCATGGCGTCCGCGCAGCGGCGGACCGGGGTTGCTGCATCTGCTGGTCGAGAAGGACGCTGGGATGCGCGTTGACGTGCAACGACTACTTCGGCGTCCTGCCGGAGCTGGCGGAGCGTCCACTGCCGCGGCTGGTCGAGGCGGGTGCCGCGGTCACACTGGCCACGGACAATCCCGTCCAGCTCAGCACGACGATTGGGCAGGAGTACGCCGTGGCGGCCGGGCTCGGCATGAGCGTGGAGCAGCTCGCCGGCTTCACCCGCAACGCGATCCGGTCGGCGTTCACCTCGGACGAGCGCAAGTCCGCGATGCTCGCCGAACTGGGCCGGTGCCCGAGCGGATCGCCAGGCCGGGGAGCGCGCCTTTGTCAGGCGGCAGGACGGGCGATGATGACGGAAATGTCGAGCCGGAGGGGGCGCTCGGCGACGACCAGGAATCCGGCTTCTTCGAGGAGGCGCCGGTATTGCTCGCGGGTGCGTTCTCGTCCGCCGACATTGTTCACCAGCATGTTCAGGTCCCACAGGCTGGAGACGGAGGCGTCCTCGGGGTCGTCGGAAAGGGGGCGCTCGATGATCAGTAGTGTGCTGTCGCCGGACGCGGCGTCGCGGATGGCGCGCAGGATCGAAACGCAGGTCTGGTCGTCCCAGTCGTGCAATATGCGGGAGACGACGTAAACGTCGGCGGCGGGCAGGTCGCGGCTGTCGGTGAACGAACCGGCGTGAAGTGTGCAGCGGTTCAGGTGCCCGTGGGCCTGGAGGTTGTCCCGTGCGGTGCCGATGACCTCCGGCCGGTCCAGCAGCGCGCCTTTCAGGTCCGGATAGGCGTCGCACAGATGCGCGAGCAGTTCGCCGTTTCCGCCGCCGATATCGGCGACGGTGCGGGCGCCGGTGAGGTCGACGGCCGCGGCGACGTCCGGGAAGAAGGCCCCCTCCGCCATCGCTCGGGTGAAGAGCCGCCCCTGCTGCGGATGGTCGCGGAAGTACTCGAAAGGCGGTTGCCCGAACACCGCCACGAAAGGCTGGGCGTCGTCCCTGATACCGTCCGCCAGCTTGCCGAAGCTCTCGTAGAACAGGCCGCCGTACATTTGGGCGAGGTGGCGCATGGAGTTCGGGGCGGTGCGGGTCAGCCGACGTCCCAGGGCGGTCAGCGCGAAGGCTTCGCCGGCCGGGGCGAGCGCGCCGATCCAGGGATGGCACAGCGCGCGCAGCAGCCGGTTGAGCCGGTCGGCGTCGACGCCGGTCCGGTCGGCCAGTTCCTTGGGGGTGAGGGGCCGCTCGGCGAGATGGTCGGGGAGGTCGAGGTCGACCATGGCGCGGATCGCCTGGGTGCCCCATGCGCCGGTGAGCCGGCGCAGCAACCGCCGGTCCGTCTCCTCGCCGGAATCGCCGCCGGGGGCGGTCTGGCCCAGGTGGCGCAGCAGCACCTCGGTGTGCCGTCCCGAAACGATGATCTCTAAGCGGCGCGGCCAGCCCATCGCGGTGAACCCGGCGGCGCGAAAGCGCAGCACCGTGGCACCGCCTTCACCCTGCGCCGGGTTGTACCCGCCTCCATCAGGGTGCGGCCCGCCTGGACGGGCGAGGATGGAGCGCAGTTCTTCCACGCGGCCGGGATCGGTGATCCGTACCGCCACGTGGTTCTCGTGCTGCCCTATGCGCTCATTGCGCAATGCGGAGGCGGTCAGTTCGTCGTCCGGGTCGACGCAGAGCACTTCAATGCCGCGTGAGGAATCACCCGATAATTCGCCGTGGATGATTTGCACGTCGAGGCAACCGGCTTTCAGGCGCTCGTCCTGGACGCCGTATCGGGCGGCGAGCCGATCGCGGACCACGCTGCCCGTGAACGGCTTCCGGGGACGGAGCCCCTGTTCTTGCAGGTAGGCGCGGACGGCGTTGAGTTCGGACGGGAAGATTAGGCAGCCGACATGGTCGAGTGCGCAATTCGCGGTGACGGCCTCGACCAGTTCTCGCGGAGCGTCCCCTGGCAGGACGTCGGAAATGGCGTCGACGTCGCTCCGGGAGACGAGATAATCGTGTACGAGCTGGATTCGCCGCTTGTCGTCCCCGATGATGCATGGCTCCCGGGTGACAGCCCTGCCCGAGCTGTTTTCCATGCGCTTCTCCATATTCAACTATGCCTTTGCGGGCCCCTGACAGAACAGTATCATCCGCCACGCCACCGGAGATTCGCGGCCAAGGTGAGATCAACTACATGGCCGCGCCGAGGCTTCGGGATTTGCGGCGGGCCCGCATCAAGTGATCGTGTGCGTGCGAAATGGGTGCCGGATCCGCATGGGAAAGGGGACGGACCCGCAGGTCCGTCCCCTTTTCGATTCCTCTTGCCGCCGGTCTGTCAGTTCCCGAGGATCGGGCCGGTGACACCGCCGATGATGTCGCCGATCGGGTCGAGCGGTCCGCCGGGGCGCTCTCCGTCGTCCGGGTCCTCGGACGGCGGGTCCTCCGGAGGCGGGGAGGGAGTCTGCGTCGCAGGCGGCGGGCTGCTGGGAGGCGGCGTGGTCGGGATCCGGTTCCCCGGCGTCGTCGGGTCGGACGTGCGGTCGCCGCCGCCCGGCTTCGAAGGCTTCTCCGTCGCTGGGGAGCGCTTCCCGGCCGGCGGCGCCGGAGCGGGGTCGGCGTTCCGCTGCCCGCCGCCCGGAGGCTTCGGCGCCCCCGGTGTGCTCGGCTCCTCGGTGGCGCCGCCGCTCGGCGTGGTGCCGCCCGGGCTGGTGTTGGTGTCGGGCGGCGGCCCGAAGGCGTTCACCGTGCCGTCGTCGGTGGACGGCCACGTCATCAGCAGGCCGACCGCGATCGAGGCGGCCACTCCGGCGAAGCCGCCGGCGCCCTTGAGGGCCGTTCTGCGGCGGCGGGGGCGGTCCTGCCCCGGGTCGGCGAAGAACGCGGCGCCGGCGAAGGGGTCGGGTTCGGCGAAGGAGCCCGCCTCGGCGAGGGGCCCGCCGGCGACGAGCTCGTCGCCCGCGCCGGAACCGGCGCCGGAGCCGATG
>NZ_VCKW01000150.1 GCF_005889715.1 Actinomadura soli | reverse complement strand
GGGGTCGGGGCGTCCGCGGGGGGCTCGTCGTCGGTTTGGGAGTGCGTCTCCTGCTCGCGGAGGTACTCCTCGAATTCCATTGAATGGGCGGTCGGCAGGGTGATGATGCCGGGGTTGGCGTCCACGAGGAGGATGCGCCGGCCGGTCGGCCCGGAGTGTGTGAAGACCATGGCCGTCGGCGGCAGCTCCTGGAGTTGCGGGGGCTCCACCATGAGCTCGCGGAAACGCTGCTTGCCGTTGGTGTCGCGGTCGTGGCGGTGGTCGGCGACGGTGCGTCCCCACGCCGTCGCGGAGCTGATGCCCTCCCTGAGTGCCGAGTCGTCGGCGGCGGGCGCGGGCAGCGGCGACCAGACCGGGTCGGTGAGGCCGTCGCCGCGCGGCCGGGCGTACGCGACCGTGCTGGCGTAGCTCTCCCCCGCGACGTCGAACAGCGTCTCTCCCGCCGAGTCGGTGATCTCCGCGACGAGGAGCGGCTGCCCGGCGCCGATGTGCTCGGCGGCGACGCGGGCGTCCTCCGGGTTGCCGAGCCGCATGAACCCGACGGCGGCGTGCCCGCGGCGTCCGAGGCGCTCCCGGACGTGGCCGGGGATCGAGCGGTACAGGAGCACGAGCCCGGTTCCGGTGGCCTCGCAGGCGTCGATGAGACGGTCCAGGACGTCGCCGCGCAGCTTCTCCGCGCCGCACAGGAACAGCGTGTGGTCCCAGCGGCCGCCGGGCGGGGCCTCCCTGATCCGGTGGGTGAGCGCGGTCGTGACGTACGTCCCGAGGATCCGGTTGGTGAGGACGCCGGCGCGCCTGTCCATCGACACCACGTGCAGGCGGGACGGCGGCAGCCGCACGGGTTCGGTGGCGAGTTTCTCCAGTTTCCGGAGCTGGGCTTCGAGCGCCCAGGCGCGGCGGACGACGATGCGGTCGGTGGCGTCGCGGCCGAACAGGGTCGCGATCCGCTCCAGCTGATCGTCGGTGAGCAGGCCCTTGCGGAGGTCGTCGCGCGGGTCGCCGACCTGGGCCAGGACGCGCAGCGCCGCGGTGATCGGCGGGATCGTCGCGTCCGGACCGAGGACGTCGATGATCCGTTCCAGGATGGAGTTGTCGAACGACAGGTCGCGGGTGCCGCCCTCCTCCTCGCCCGCGCTGACGACCAGGGACAGCACGTCCGCGAGCGCCTCGGGGTTCAGGCCGCGGGTGACGTCCAGGCGCGGCAGGTCGTTGGGCAGGACCCACACGAGCGGGTCGTCGCCGCGGTCGGCGGCCAGCCGCAGCAGGTCGTGCGCGACCGCGCCCTCGGACAGGTCGATGACGGTGAGCCGGGCCCCCACCGCCAGCCGGGCCGCGCCCATCGTCGTGACGGCCGCGGACCACCCGGCGAGCGTTCCGCCGACGACGTCCACCCGGTCGACGCCGGGCGGGACGGCGACCGGGTACCACTCGCGCTGCCCCTCGTACGCCGACCTGCGGCGCTCCCAGTCGGAGCGGGCCTTCGCGTACGCCTTCTCGGCCGCGTCCAGCTCCCGCTCGTGGACGGCCCGCTCGCGCTCCTCGATGTCGCGCTCGTGCGCGATCCGCTCACGGACGCTGCGCTCGTCCCGCCACAGCGCACCGCCGGTGATGCCCAGAATGATCGCGAAGGCCACCAGCGCGACGGCCGCGAAGGCCCACGGGATCACGCCCGCGATGCCGCACAGCAGGAACAGCACGACGCCGATGAGCGTGCCGCCGAACGCGATCCGCAGCGGGCGGGCAGCCATGTGCTCGCCCGGCCGCCGCACCGGAGCCGCCGCCGGGGCCCGCTCGGGCCGCTCAGGCAGCCCTGGAGGCGGCCCCGGATCGGGGTGAACCTGCGCGTAGCGCCAGCCCACATAGACGCGGTCGGGCTGTGTGAGCCGCGCCATCGCGGACCCGCTCGCCATGTCCGTCACGTCGAGAGACCCCTGGAGTCGCGGGAGTGTATGGAACGCCTGGGGGTGGCCGGGTTGGTTTCCTACATCGGTCTACACAGCACAGGGTAAAGAGCTTGTGGCATCCCTGTGTCTCATTCAATGGAACACACCCCCAGATGCCTGACTCTTCTCGCCAATTCGGTCACCATGCCAACCTGCAGGAAAGATCGGACACCCCGTTCCGACCCTATGGCCACATCCGGCCACAGGGTCAGCCGGCGGGCGGAGCCTTCACCGGAAGGAAGTCGTCCAGCTCCATCGTCGGGTGCGGGTACTTCCACTCCACGCTGTCGAAGGGCACGTACATGCCCTCGGGGGTGTCGGCCAGGAAGTAGTTTCCGTTCCACTGGTTGGGGCTCGTCACGGGCGAGTCCTGCGGGTACCGGGAGCCGAGGGGCTCGTACTTCACGCCGACGCCGAACATCGCGTAGACGGCGGCGTCGACGAAGTTGAAGTACCCGATCTCACCGCGGAGGTGGGTGTCCTGGAGCGCCACGCCGTGGATCCGGTCGCGGGCGAAGTACAGGGAGCTCAGGTCCTTGACCACCTGGTTGAAGTCGTGGGCCCCGTCGTGGTGGATCAGCGCCCGCGTCTGCGGCTCGGCGCACAGGACGTTCGCCACGTAGGTCGGCAGATCGCCGTGGAACATGCGGACCCGCGCCATGGCGCGCGGGAAGATGCGGCGCACCCGCTCGTATGCGAACTGCAGGAACACCGGGTTGACGTCCACGAGATCGAGTTCGAGACCCATCGGCTCGACGCACCCGGCGAGGACCGCGGCGGAGCCGCCCATGAACACGCCGACGTCAACGAGCCTGGTCAGCGCGCCGTGCTCGCGCTCCACGCAGCCGAACACGTCGAAGTAGTGCTGCGCGCTGCACTGGTCCTCGTAGGCGAGGTCCACGCCGGTCGACCGGGACGCGATGCGGTCGAAGACCGCGTTCCTGCCCTTGAAGGCCGTCAGGTCGGCGTGGTGTCCGCTGAGGATGGTGATGCCGAGGACGTCGTGCAGGTCCTCGGCGTTCTCCAGGGCGGGGTCGGGCTCCAGGAACGTCCCCCAGTCCGCCTCGTGCATCGCAACGTTCGTGATGTAGTCCGTCATTCGCGGATGCCTCTCTCGACGATGGCCTACCGGCGTCCGCCGGGCCGCCGGCCGGCCGGTCAGCGCGCCGGGCGCGACCGGCCGGGGTTCTTACGGATGCGGGCGGAGAGCGCCCGGCCCAGGTGCGACACGGCCTCTCCCAGCTCCGGGTCCTGGACGGCCGGCGGAGCCGACGCCTCCCGCAGGCGCTGCAGTTCCTGGCGCCCGGTCGCGTTCTCGGCCCTGGCGCGGTCGAGCTCGGACCGCAGGCCCGCGATCTCCCGCTGCTGGGCGGTGACGGTCTCCGCCAGGCGGTCCGCGTCGTCCGTCCGAGCCTTCGCCTCGTACTGCAGTTGCAGGACGCGGGTGTAGAGCGCGATCCGGTTGTTCTCCATGGCGGCGAGCAGGGGCGAGGACGTCAGCGGCCGCAGCGCCTCGAAGATCTCTGCCGCGCCGGGCGCGCCCTTCCTGACCAGGACGCCGAACCCGAACACGGCGGGGACGATCGCGAGTCGCCAGCCGCCGCCGGACCCGTCCAGCGCGTCCTCCACGGCCGTGAGGACGCCATTGCGGGGCCCGCCCGCGTGCTGGGCGACCGTGTACGCGCCGTCGCCGACGAAACCGGCGGGCGTGATGTCGTCGTGCCAGACCGTCGGCCCGTCCTTCGTCGCCGGGTGCGTGTCCTCGGCCGGCACGGGAGACGGCTGGTAGTAGAAGTCCCGGCGCCCGCATGGCCACAGCACGTCGTGCAGGACGATCACGGCCTCGGGCGCGTTCTTCATGAGCCAGGCGAGTTCCTCGCGGACGACCGCGTAGTTGTGGTCGCCGTCGAGGACGTACAGGTCGGCGACCGGCAGGTCGCCGAGCGCCACCGGGGAGAGGCCCTCGGCCAGGTTCAGCCTCGGGTCCTCGGTGAGGACGGCGCGCAGCTCGTCGCCCGGCGCCGGCTCGACGCAGTGCACTGTCGCGCCGAGATCGGCATAGAGCGAGCTGACCTGCCCGGACTCCACACCGACCTCGACGACCGTGGCGATCTCGCGGTGCGCGAAGATCGTCTCGAACAGCTCCCGGAACATCGACATCGAGTGCAGCAGCAGCGGCTGCTCGCGCGCGGCGCGGGTCTGCGCGTGCGGGTCCTCGCGGGATCCGGTCACCTGACGTCCCGGACGGTCGCCGGACTCGCGTGCGAGCTCATCTGGTGTCACCGAGCTTCCTCCTGGCCACTCGTCCGGCGCCGGCCGCGACGCCCTTGACGCCGGCCGTCCGGTACTCCTCGCGGAACCTTTCGGTGAGGCGGGCGGCCCGCGCGGACCGCTCGGCCCTCCGGTCGACCGGCATCCGCGGCGCCATGCCGGTCATCGACTGCGGGAGCATCGCGAACGCGACGGTGATCTGCGCGGACGACACCACGGGCGTCCCTGCGCGGCGGGCGAGCGGCAGCCACACCGCCGCGTACGAGGTGTCGAACTCCATCAGGTTGCCGCCGAGATAGCGGCAGTCCGCGTAGTGGAGGCCGACGAAGTCCTCGGGCCGGTCCCAGCGCAGCACCTGCTCGCGGCGGCGGCCGCCGGCGATCACCACGGCCTCGATCCAGTCGACCCGCACGATCGCGGGGCGGCCGGGGATCGCCAGCGAGATGTCGACGGTGTCGTGGTGCTCGAAGGCGATCCGGGCGAACGACAGCCCGTTGTGGTTGATCCTGACCCGGCGGCGGATCGGGTCGTGCCATCGATCGTCCGCCGTCCGGTAGCGCAGCCGCGTCTCGTACGGTTCGCCCGCCGGGTCGAACGCCTCCGCGTCGATCGCGTCGTCCGCGATGGCGCGCGCCATGGCGCCGAGCCCGGTGTCGGACGCGGCGATCAGCGCGGGCCAGAACGAGTCGCGCATGTGCAGGTCGTCGAGATCGCCGGGCGACAGGTACGGGACGGCGGGCTTCAGGTCGGCGGGCATCAGGGTCGTGACGAGGGAGGAGCCGAAGTTGTCCTCGTGGGTCCAGTTGCCGAAGACGGCGGCCTCGTCGGCGGTCGGCGACCGGAGCGCGGCCACCAGGGTCCTCGCCAGCCGGTCACGACCCGGCCCGGGGCGAGTGAGGTCGGGCCAGTCGCCGCCGGCCGCCGTGACGTACCGGTTCCACAGGTGCTGGAACGCCAGGACGCCGTCCTGGACGGTCCGGCGCTCGGCGTTCTGGGTGGGCGTGTCGGACGTTTCACCGAGGACCGGCTCGCCGTCCTCGGTGAAGCCGAGCAGCGACCCGCACAGCGCGCTCACGCACTGCTCCACGATCTCGGGGCTGCGCGTGACGGCCGAGGCGACGTGCTCAGGATGCCCCGCCTGCGCGAGGTACCCCTCGGCGCGGAGCCCGGCCAGGTAGACCCGCTCGGCCCGGCTGCCGGTGGCCAGGTAGAGCCCGGACACCCGGACATCGATGCGGGCGATCTCCAGGGCCTTGGCGAGCTGCAGCTGGATCGTCCCGCCCCAGCCGAGGTCGACGAGGGTCAGCTCGCCGGGCGCACCGTCCCGGCCGGGCACCGCCGCGGCGTCGAGCGCGCCCGCGTTCCGCAGCGACCTGATCATGCGTTCGCGGGCGGCGGTGACCGTCACGGCGAGCCGGTTGCACAGGTGCGGCATCTCGGTCAGCGCGCGGGCCACGCGGTCGGCGATGTCGCCGTTGTCGATGATGGTGTCGAGCTCGGTCGCGAGCCCCGGCACGTCGCCGGGGTGAAGTTCCAGGACCGACAGCGCCTGCCGGACGGTCAGCCGGTAACCGGTCCGGATGAAGCCGTGCACCGCATCGGTGTCGTGCGGGTCGAGTCCGGCCAGCGACGTCACGAACCGCGACAGCCAGACCGGCCTGGCCTCGACGTCCCAGCCGCGCGCCCTGGCCGCCTCGTTGATCAGCCGGGACAGCAGCTCACCCTCGCGCATCGAGCACCACAGCCTGCGGGTGCCCGCCTCGTGCGCCTTCGCCGCCGCCCACTCCGCGAAGCCGGTCAGCACCGGGCCGAGGACGCCGGCCCCGTACCGCCATGCGACGTCCAGCGCGGACGTGGTGAACGGGACGCCCGAGTGGACGGCCTTGGCGCGCAGGCTGGTCAGGCCGAAGTCGCCGTGCCGGTCGTCCAGGTCGGGGGCGTGGTCGCCGAACGGTTTGACGGGCTCCCGCTCACGCTTCAGCACGTCCAGGTACGGCGCGTCGATCCGGCGGTAGTGGACGGTGCGGATGCCCAGCTCGGACGGCACCTCATGGTCGGCGACCTCGTGGTCGCCGACGTGCACCACCTGCTCCGGGCCGCGGCCCAGATCGCGGAGCACGATCTCCCAGAGGCCGGACGCCTTCGCGACGCCGTGCTGGTTCGACCGGAAGATCCGCACGTCCTCCATGGGGCCGAGTTCCGGACGGTCGAGCAGGTGCGCGAGCTGGTCCTCGGTGAAGTAGGTGTCGGAGACGAGCACGACCTGGACGTCCTGTTTCCGCGCGGCCTTCACGAGTTCGGCGACGTCGAGGTCCACGACGGTGAGCTCGCGTTCGAGCCGCAGCTCCGCCCCCGCGAGCTGCTCGATCGGGGCGGAACCGAAGATCCCGGCCGGCATGGCGCGCCAGATGTCGAACAGCGAGACCTCGGTGCCGAGGGCGTCGCGGCCGCGGCGGGCGGCGTCCTCGGCGGCGATCCTCATCCGGCGGAACGTCGCGTCCGTCACCCACGCCGGGCAGAGCCCCGCGTCCCGCAGCCGGGAGCCGAGCAGCGCGAACGCGTCCGTCGGGCGCGGGACGCGCCGCCAAAGCACCGTGTCGAAGATGTCCAGGGACAGCACGGAGCACGCCCGGTCGGCGATGACGCGGTGAACGTCCTCCAGCAACGGGCTCCCGGATTCCTGCTTGGTCAACGCCGCACCTCTCCCCTGGTTCCGCACCGGCGTCCACGGCCGCCCCCCGGCCACGGTCCGGGATACCTTATCCACCGGTTTCTCCGCGCATCCGACTCGCCGAGCGGAGCTCGTCCGTTGAATGGCGGTGGGCTGGAGGACGGTCCGTTGTGGCGCCCGGGGCGGTGGCGCGGGCGGCGCGGTCCTCGCGCACCAGCCGGCCGGCCTCCTCCGTCGGCCCGTCGAAGATCACCCTGCCCTGGCGCATCGTGACGCCGCGGTCGCAGAGCCCGACCAGCATCCGGATGTCGTGCGCGACGATGACCATCGTGCGGCCCTCGCCGCGCAGCTCGCGGATGCGGTCGAGGCACTTCTCCCGGAACGGCGGGTCACCGACCGCCAGCACCTCGTCGATCAGGAACACGTCGGGCTCGGTGTGCGCGGCGATCGAGAACGCCAGCCGCATGAACATGCCGGACGAGTAGAACTTCACCTGGTCGTCCAGGAAGCGCTCGACGCCGGAGAACTCCGCGATCGCGTCGAACTTCCGGGTGATCTCCGCCTGGGACATGCCGAGGATCGCCCCGTTGAGGAAGACGTTCTCCCGTCCCGTCAGCTCCGGGTGCAGCCCGGCGCCCACGTCGATCAGCCCGGCGACGCGGCCCCGGACGAGCACCGACCCCTCGTCCGGCTGCATGACCCCGGAGATGAGCTTGAGCAGCGTGCTCTTGCCCGAGCCGTTCAGGCCCATCAGCGCGACGGTCTCGCCCTGGCCGATCGTGAGGCTCACCTCGTCCAGCGCGCGGAACCGGTCCGAGAGGCTCTGCCCGCGGAACGCGCGGACGCTCATCTCCTTGATCGAGCGCGCGTGCCGCAGCGTGAAGTTCTTCGTGACGCGGTCGATGACGATCGAGGGGGGCACGGCTACAGCTCCTGCGCGAAACGCTTCTGCATGCGGGCGAACGCCGCGTGCCCGGCGGCGAACACCAGCGCGCTGACGGCCAGGGAGATGCCCGCGCGGGCGTACAGGTCGGGCGGGAAGGCGAAGTCGCCGCCGGTCCCCGGGAACCAGAAGGCCCGCTGGAACAGGGACACGGCGCTGACGAGCGGGTTGGCGAGATACACGTCCAGGACCCAGCCGGGCGCGTGTTCCCGGACGTGCGTCCACGGATAGATCATCGGTGCCGACCAGACGATGACGATCATGAGGATGTCCACGACCTGCTCCAGGTCGCGGAAGAACACGTTGACGGCCGCGCACAGGAGCCCGAGACCGAGCCCAAGGACGGCGATGATCGCGAACCCGAACAGGGCCGCGGCGGCACTCTCGGGCGACGGCCGCCATCCGGCGGCGACGGCCGCGCCCAGCAGGATCGTCATGCCCGGCAGGAAGTGCACGAGCGACACCAGCGCCGACGCCGTCGGGAACAGCTCCCGGGGCAGGAACACCTTCCGGACGAGCGCGGCGTTGCCGATCACCGAGCGCGTCGCGGAGTGCAGCGTCTCGGTGAACAGGTTGACGAGGACCATGCCGGAGAACAGATAGACCGGGAAGTGCTCGACCTGGCGGTCCATGCCGAGGAAGACGCCGATGACGTAGAAGTACACGGCGAAGTGCACGGCCGGGCGCACATAGGACCAGCCGAGACCGAGCAGCGACCCCTTGTAGCGGGCCCGCAGCTCCCGGCGCACCAGCAGCCGCAGCAGGTACGTGCTCCTGAACGTCTGCCGCAGACCGCCGTCGCCTCCGGGCGGCCGAAGCCCCTCGTCCGGGCGAACCGGCGTGACCGTCATTCCCGTTCGCCCCCGGAACCACCGGAGCCGGCGGGCTCGCCGGAACCGGGGGGACCGGTGCCGGCCGACGCGTCGAACGTCGCGCGCCACGCGTCCGGCGAGGCGAGCTCCGCCATGGCCGCCCGGTACCGGCGGCTCAGCTCGGGCCACTCCCGGCTGAGCCGGGCGTGCAGCACCGAAGTCCGCTTCAGCAGCGCCCTGAACCGCTCCGGGTCGCGCTGGTACCAGGCCACCTTCGTGCCGTCGGCGGACGAGACCAGCGCGCTGTCGAACTGCGACAGCAGGCTCCAGTGCCGGTCGATGCTCGGCACCACCGCCTGCGGGTTGCCGAGCGCCGAGGCGTCCATCGGACGGAGCTGCTTCACGGTGCCGAGCATCGCGCTCGCCAGCACGTTCACCGACCCCTTGGGAGGCTTGAACCCCCGTCCGCGCTTCGGCGGCTTGGCCATCCGGACCTGCGGGAACTCCTCGTGGCTGACGCGGTTCTGCGCGTCCGGGAAGGCCGCCCGGAACGCCAGGATCTCGGCGAGCTTCGTGGTGATCCCGGCGTGCATGTGCTCCGGCCCGGTCAGCACGTCCTCGATCGCCGACAGCATCAGCTCGGCCGTGGAGTACTGCATGGACAGGGCGTGCTTCACCGAGATGATGAAGCTCTCCTTGGGAAGGTTGCCGCCCCGCTCGTACGGAGAGTGCAGCAGTGCCGTGACCAGCCGGTTGCGCTCGTGGAAGTACGCCTGCCAGTCGATGCCGTCGTCCTTGTCCTGCCACGGGACGTGCCAGGCGGCCATCCCGGGAAGGGACACGGTCGGGAAGCCCGCCTCGCCCGCGCGGACGCAGTACTCGGCGTCGTCCCATTTGATGAACATCGGCATGGACAGGCCGACCTTGCGGACCACGTCGGTCGGGACGAGGCACATCCACCAGCCGTTGTAGTCGACGTCCACGCGCCGGTGCAGCCATTTCGTCTGACGCAGGCTTCCCGAGCTCTTCTTCACGCGCCGGTTCGTGTTCGGGTTCAGGACCGGGAACGGGTTCGGCGGGACGGCGAAGTCGTGCTCCCGCTTGGTGTGCGGAGCCTCCTCCCACCACCAGCGGTACCGTCCGATGGTCTCGCCGTAGGCGTGCAGCTGGGAGCGGGCGAACAGGTTGAACATGTGCCCGCCCACGATCGTCGGCGTGCGGGCGAAGTCCCCGAAGGCGACCGCGCGCAGCACGCCCTCGGTCTCGGTGACCACATCGTCGTCGAGCAGGAGCACGTAGTCGCTCTTCCCGGCGCGGACGGTCTCGTCCATCGCCCGGGAGAAGCCGCCCGACCCGCCGAGGTTGCCCTGCTCGATCACGCGGAGCCGCGACCCGAGCGCCTTCCTCGCCTGCGCGAAGTTCCCGTCGTCGCGGACACGCTGCGTGCCCTGGTCGACGACGTAGATCTCGTCCACCACGTCCAGGACCTCCGGCGCCTGGCCGAGCGCCACGAGCTGGTCGACGCAGAAGCCCGGCCGGTTGAAGGTCGTGATCCCCAGGCTGACCCGCCCCTGCCGGACGCGACCGGCCGCGCTCTGGTCCGCGCACCAGTCGGCCCGCTCCAGGACGGCGTCGCCCTCACCGGCGAGGACGTCCATCCAGTACCAGCCGCCGTCGATGAACGGACGCAGCGTCAGCCGGACCGTCTCCTCACGGGGCTCCTCGGAATCGAACCGGACGGAGTCGACGCGCTGTATGTGGCCCTTCGCGCTGGACCGGTAGACGATCACGGTGGCCTGGCCGCGCAGCCGGACCCGCAGGACGACCTCTTCCACGCTCGTCCAGCGCCGCCAGTAGCTGGCCGGGAACGCGTTGAAGTAGGTGGCGAACGACGCGCGCCGGCCCACGGGGACGACCACGCTGCGCCGGCCCACGTTCTCGGCGAGCCCGGTGAGGAGGCCGGCCTCGACGGCGGCCTCGACGGCGAACGCCTCCGCGCCCCTGGCGATCTCGCCCTCGACGTACAGCTTGAGGACGTCCAGGTCGCGGTCGACGGGCATCACGACCCGCTGCAGGACGCGCAGCTCTCCGGCAGCGTCCACCGGCTCGGGCGCCTCGGCGGATCGGTTCACTCGTCCACACCTCCGTGTCCCTCCTGGGGGGACGAACCCCCAGAGCCCCCAGGGCCTCCGTTTGTTAGACGCGAATCCCCGCGGAAATGGGGACGCAGTTTGTTGTCGACCATTCCGAGCGCACTCGCGATGGCCATGTGCATGTCGAGGTACTTGTAAGTGCCGAGCCGCCCGCCGAACAACACGCCGTCCTCGCGCGCCACCAGCTCCCGGTAGGCCAGCAGGCGAGCGCGGTCGGCGGCGGTGTTGACCGGGTAGTACGGCTCGTCGCCGCGCTCGGCGGCCCGCGAGAACTCGCGCATGATGACCGTCCTGTCGGACGGGTAGCAGTCACGCTCGGGATGGAAATGGCGGAACTCGTGGATCCGCGTGTACGGGACGTCCTCGTCCGCGTAGTTCATGACAGGGGTGCCCTGAAAGTCGCCGGTCGGCTGGACCTCCAGCGCGAAGTCCAGGGTGCGCCAGCCGAGCTCGCCTTCCGCGTAGCCGAAGTAGCGGTCGAGGGGCCCGGTGTAGACGACGGGCACGTTGCCGACGACGTCGTCGCGCAGGTCGAGGAAGTCGGTGTTCAGCCTGACCTCGATGTTCGGGTGGTCGGCCATCCGCTCCAACCAGGCGGTGTAGCCGTCGACCGGAAGCCCCTCGTGGGTGTCGTCGAAATACCGGTTGTCGAAGGTGTACCGCACCGGCAGCCGGGTGATGATCTCCGCCGGGAGGTCCCGCGGGTCGGTCTGCCACTGCTTCGCGGTGTAGCCGCGGATGAACGCCTCGTACAGCGGACGTCCGATCAGCGAGATCGCCTTCTCCTCCAGGTTGGCGGGCGCCGTCACCTCGGCGGCCTGCGCGGCGATCAGCGCCCGCGCCTCGTCCGGGGTGAAGGCGCGGCCGAAGTACTCGCAGATCGTGCCGAGGTTGATCGGCATCGGGTAGACGCGGCCCTTGAACGTCGAGTACACGCGGTGCCGGTAGCCGGTGAACGCGGTGAACCGGTTCGCGTACTCCCAGACCCGCTCGTTGGACGTGTGGAACAGGTGCGCCCCGTAGCGGTGGACCTCGATGCCCGTCTCCGGCTCGATCTCGCTGTAGGCGTTCCCGCCGATGTGGTCGCGCCGGTCGAGCACCAGCACGCGCAGCCCGAGTCCGGCCGCGCAGCGCTCGGCGACCGTGAGCCCGAAGAAACCGGAACCGGCCACCACGAGATCAACATTCACTGGACGGCGTCCATCCCGTGCGGGGAGCGGAAGACCTGGCCGCACGCACGGCGCCGGCCGGTCCGTATATACCGAATGGAGCTAAGATACCCGGGGTTCGATCGGTACCGGCGCAGGAGTCCAGAGATCGCGGTGGCCCCATCCACTTCCGGCAGTGCGGCGCACAACGCGGACGATGCGGCGCGGCGTGCGCGCCCTGCGGTCTTCCTCCATGTCGGGGCCGCCAAGAGCGGGACCACATACCTGCAGCACATGCTGTGGCACAACCGCGACCGGCTGCGCGACGACGGCGTGCTCTACCCCGGCGCTGACATCGCCGCCCACGTCCGGGCGGCCTTCGACCTGCGCGGGACGTTCTTTCGCGGGGCGTCCGATCCGAGGACGCCCGGGGCGTGGCGGCGTCTCGTGGACGAGGCCCGCGACTGGCACGGCACAGTGATCATCTCGCAGGAGCTGTTCGCGCCCGCCGTGCCGGAGCACGTCCGGCAGGCGATGGCCGACCTCGACTTCGCCGACGTCCACGTGATCTTCACGGCGCGCGACCTCGGCCGGCAGATCCCCGCGCACTGGCAGGAGGACGTCAAGAACCGGTTCACCACCGGCTTCGGCGAATTCGTCACCGCGCTGCGGCGCGGGGACCGGCACGCCGGCGAGACCGCCCGGCTGTTCTGGGGGCTGCAGGACCCGGTGGCCGTGCTTGCGAACTGGAGCGCCGGCCTCCCGCCGGAGCGCGTGCACGTCGTCACGCTGCCCCGGCCGGAGGCGCCCGACGACCTGCTGTGGCGGCGCTTCTGCTCGGTCACCGGGCTCGTCCCGGACGCCTACGACCAGTCCCGCACGTTCGCCAACCGGTCGCTCGGCCTGGCCGAGACGCAGTTCCTGCGGCGCCTCAACGAGGCGCTCGGCGACGGCTTCACCTGGTACGCCTACAACGAGGACGTCAAGCACTTCCTCGCACAGCAGGTCCTGGCGGGGCGGCCGTCCCCGGTCCGGATCGAGTTGCCCTCCGAGCACCTCCCGTGGGTCACCGAGCGGTCCATCGAGACGGCCGAGGCGCTCCGCGCGGCCGGCTACCACGTGGTGGGCGACCTGTACGAGCTGATGCCCATGGCCGCGTCCGGCCCCGCCCTGGGGACCCCGCCCGCGCACCCGCCCGACGAGCCGCGCTGGACGGAGATGGCGGACGTCGGCGTCGACGCCGTCTCGGCGCTGCTGCGGCGCGTCCTGGAAAGGGAGGACCGTGCCGCCGCCGTGCCCGGCGCGGAGGTGCCGGTCCGCGACCGGATCGACCTGCTGCGGAGGAGCTCCGCCGACCTGGCGGAGACCACCGGCCGGCTCGCGCACGACGCCGCACCGCTCGTCCGGCGAGCGGTGCGGAACGCGAGCGACCGCTATCCGGCGGCGCGGCGGCTGCGCGGCGCCTACCGGAAGATCCAGCAAGGCAGGACGGAACGGCCCGAGGCCGAAACGGGAACGGGATGAACACGGTGGACGGGACGGACGGGGTGGAGGCGCACATGGACGGCCGGGAATCCGGAAAGTCCGTCTACCTGCACATCGGGGCGCCGGCGGCGGAGACCGCCTTCCTGCACCGGGCGCTGTGGGACAACCGGCGGCGCCTCGCCGACGCCGGCGTCTGCTACCCGGTCACCGGTCCGCAGGAGCACTTCGCGGCCGTCATGGACCTGCGGGAGATGAGCTGGGGCGGCCGCCGCGAGCCGAGCTGGGACGGCGCGTGGGCCCGGATGGCCGAGCGCGCCCGCGAGTGGGACGGCCCCACCGTGGTCTTCTCCCAGGGCCTGCTGGGCGGTGCGACCGAGCATCAGATCAAGCGGGCCGTGGCGGCGCTGGAACCGGCCGACGTGCACGTGGTCTTCGCCACTCGCGACCTCGGCTGGCAGCTGATCCTGGACTGGCAGGAGCAGATCCGGCACGCCCACACGATCACGTTCGAGCGCTTCGTGGACGACCTGGTCGCGCGTGGCATCGACGCCCCCGGGCCGTACGGCGAGATGTTCTGGGGGCTCCACGATCCGGTGCGAGTGCTCGGAGCCTGGGAGTCCGCCGTCCCGAAGGAGCGCGTCCACGTGCTCGCGCTGCCCGCGCCGGGCGGCCGGAGCCCGCTGTGGGACCGCTTCCGCACCCTGATCGGCGTCGACGCCGAAACATGCGACGTCGGGGGCATCCCCGCGGACGAGCCGCTGTCGGCGATCGAGTCGGAGTTGCTGCGCCGGCTGAACGAGCGGATCGGACCGGCGCTGGGCGGGGACTACGAGCGCATGGTGCGGGAGCACCTCGTCGGTCACGGCCTCGCCGAGGGCACCGCCAGGACGGGTCGTCCGCAGATGGGCCTGCCCGCGCGGCACGCGGAGTGGGCGGCGGAGCGCACCCGGGAGATCGCGGCCGCCCTGCGCGCCGCCGGCTACGACGTGCGCGGGGACCTCGGCGAGCTGACGACGTCCCGGGATCCGGGTTCCGCCGTGCTGCCCGGCGACGTCCCGGACGAGCTGATCGCGACCGCGTCCGTCGGTGTCGTGGCGCATCTGCTGGAGGAGCTGACGCAGGCGCACGAACGCATCGGGCTCGCGCACCTGCAGAGCGAGATGGCCGAGGTCCGGGAGAACCTGCGACGGCTACTGGAGGCGGCCGCGTCTCCGTCACCGGCGCTGCAGCGCGCCGCCCGGCGCGCCACGGGCAGGCGGAACCCGTGAACCCGGAGCCGGGTGGGGGCGCGACCGTCGCGGCGGTCGTCGTCACCTACAACCGGCGTGAACTCCTGGACGAGGCGCTGACCGCGCTAGGCGCGCAAACGCGCGTCCCGGACCGGGTCATCGTCGTCGACAACGCCTCCGCGGACGGCACCGCGGACATGGTCCACGCCCGGTTCCCGGACGTCGACCTGCTGACGCTGCCCCGGAACGTCGGCGGTGCGGGCGGGTTCAGCGCGGGCATCGCCCGTGCCCTGGACGGCGACGCCGATCTCCTCTGGCTGCTGGACGACGACACGGTCCCCGAGCCGGGCGCCCTCGAAGCCCTGCTGGCCGCCCGGCGGCGGGGCGCGACCGGAGCGGACGGGTCGCCGACCCTGCTGGCCAGCCGTGTCGTGTGGACCGACGGCCGCGACCATCCGATGAACACGCCGCGTCCGAAGCCCCGGCCGACGGCGGCCGAGTCGCGGATCGCACGTGCCGCTGGCTGCGTCCCGATCCGCTCCGCCTCCTTCGTGTCCGTGCTGGTGGACGCGGAGGACGTGCGGGAACGCGGGCTCCCCGTCGCGGACTACTTCCTCTGGAACGACGACTTCGAGTTCACGACCCGGCTGCTGCGCGGCCGCCGCGGCCTGCTGTGCCCGGACAGCGTCGCGGTGCACAAGACCAGGGAGTTCGGCGGGACGGACGCCGATCCCGGTGACCGCTTCTTCTACGAGGTCCGCAACAAGATCTGGCTGTTTACCGGGAGCAGGGGGCTGGCACCGGCGGAACGCGTCCTGTACGCGGGATCCACCCTGCGGCGCTGGACCCGCACCTTCGCCCGGTCCTCGGACCGGGCGGTGCTGCGCCGCGCCATGCTCCGCGGAATCAGGGCGGGGCTGTCCGGACGGCCGAAGCCCACCGCGGCGATCCTGCGTGAGGTCGGGGTCAAGGCCCCTCTCCAATGACGGGCATGGGCGGTCGGCCTTCTGCCGATTACCGAAGTTCGAGATAGTCGACATGCCCCTGGCCGGCCAGCCTCCTCAGGCTGACGGTGTTCCATCCGGCCGCCAGGTCCGCCTTCGCCGTCACCGACGCCCATCCGCCCCCCGACGTGGCGGGCAGCCGCAGGGACGTCGAGGCGTACCCGTTCACCGAGAGTTCCAGGCCGGCGTCGTAGCCCGTCCCGTTGGCGTACCGGGCGGCGACCGAGTACGGGCCGGCGGCGGGTGCGAACACGGGCACGTCCACCCGGCAGCCGTCATGGGTGAACGGGCCGATCACCCGGCCGCCCGACGCGTGCGGCTGCGCCGGCGCGGCCACGCAGCCGTTCAGCCGCGCCCGCTCCGCCTCGTACCGGACGGGGACGCCGCGGACGGCGGGACGCGCACCGTCCCAGCCGAGCCGGGCGACGTACATGCCCCGGGTCACCCTGGACCCGCCGTGGTAGTCCCGGATGCCGTGGAAGATCAGGTAGTCGCCGCGTTCGTCGGCGAGGACGTCCGCGCTGCCCGGCCCGGGGATCTTTCCCCCGTATCCGCCGGTCGACTGGAGCGGCGACGCCGCCTTCTGGTACGGGCCCTCGATCGACGCCGCGACCGCGTAGCGGGTCTGGTAGTTCGGCTTGAAGTACCACCCGGACGAGTAGAGCAGCACGTACTGGCCGCCCCGGCGGACCAGGTCAGGGGCCTCGACCAGCACCGGCTCGTCCGCGCGCCGCGCCATGATCTGCTTCGCCGGGCCGGCCAGCGTCAGCCCGTCCGGCGACAGCCTGACCAGGTAGATCGCCGCCGTCTTCCGGGCGTCGCTCTTGTAGAGGAGGTACCGCGTGCCGTCCTCCTCGATATAGGACGCCGGGTCGATGGCGCCGCCGAGGTTCAGGGGGCACACGAGCGGCGCGCCCTCTCGCGGAATGAACGGGCCGGCCGGGGAGACCGCCGTCGCAACACCGATGCACTGCTCGTCGGCGCCCTTGCGGCGTGCCGAGAAGTAGAGCACGTACGAGCCGGACCCGCGGCCCGGCGGAACGACCTCGGGCGCCCACGTCCGTCCCGCCATCGCCCACGCCGGGAGCCTCGCGAGGCCGTCGCCGGGTGCCACCTTCCAGGGCCCGGTCGGGGACGGCGCCGTCGCGACCGGCATCGAAGCGGTCGCGTTGTTGGTGCCGTACGCGAAGTACCCGCCCGCCACCTTGATCACGGTCGGGTCGGCGAACGAGCTGTGGATCACCGGTTCCACCGGTGAGTAGCCGGGCGGGTCGATCGGCTTCGGGGAACCGGCCGGGCTCGGCAGCGGCGGCCCCGCACCCTCCGGCCGCCCTTTCGGCGCGCCAGGAGAGGACCGGGCGTCGGCGCCGCCGGACAGCGGCCCCCACGAGACGGCGAGCCCGACGATCAACGCCACCAGCACGCTGATCGCGGCCCCGGCGAGCAGCGGCAGCACCGGCGCGAGCGCCCGCAGATCCCCGCCCGTCCTCCTCATAGCTCCCGAATCATGCCAACAACCCGCATGTAACGGCGAACTCACAAATCACGGCGGGGTACGGAGACGTCCCCCAGCAGAGAAACGTCCCCATGCGCGAAACGTCCCCGCGCTCGTTACGCTTGATCAGCACCGGCATACCGAAGGAGACGGACGTTGATCCGACATCGGCGGCTCGCGGCCCTGTTCTGCCTGGTCGCCGTACTCGGCCTCAGCGGCTGCAACGGCGTCCAGCCGCCGGGGAAACGGGTCGGCGGTGCTAAGCAGACCAAGCCGGCGAAGAAGCCGAACATCGTGTTCGTCCTCACCGACGACCTTTCCTGGAACCTGATCGCGCACATGCCGCAGGTGCTCGCAATGCAGCGGGAAGGGCTCACCTTCGACAACTTCCTCATGGCGGACTCGCTGTGCTGCACGTCCCGGGCGACGATCTTCACCGGCAGGTATCCGCACAACACCGGAGTACGCACCAACTTCCCGCCCGACGGCGGCTACGAGGTCTTCAAGGCGAAGGGCGGCGAGCAGGCGTCGTTCGCGCCGCTCCTCCAGAAGGCCGGTTACCGCACCGCGCTGCTCGGCAAGTACATGAACGGCTACAGGCCGCACGACACGCAGGGCGGGACGCGCCCGTACGTCCCGCCGGGCTGGAGCGAGTGGTACGTCACCGGCAACGGCTACCCCGAGTACAACTACAACATGAACGAGAACGGGCGGATCGCCCCCTACGGCAGCAGGCCGCAGGACTATCTGACCGACGTTCTCGCGAACAAGGGCCTGGAGTTCATCAAGAGGGCCCACGGGTCTTCGCAGCCGTTCTTCATGGAGATCTCGACGTTCGCGCCGCACGGCCCGTTCGTCCCGGCGCGGCGGCACGTGGGCAAGTTCCCCGACCTCCGCGCGCCGCGCTCGCCGTCGTTCAACGAGGCGGATATCCGCGACAAGCCGTCCTGGCTGCGTTCGCATCGCCTCCTGCGCAAGCCGGGGATGGACCGTATCGACGCGGGCTTCCGCGACCGGGTCCGGATGGTCCAGTCCGTGGACGAGATGATCGGCCAGATCCGGACAACCCTGAAGCAGCTCGGCCTCGACCGCGACACCTACCTGATGTTCGGCTCCGACAACGGCTTCCACATGGGCGAGCACCGGCTGGCCGGGGGCAAGATGACCGCCTTCGACACCGACATCCGTGTCCCGTACATCGTCATCGGCCCGGACGTCCCGTCCGGTCACCGGGTCAGGGAGGCCGCGCAGAACACCGACCTGGCCCCCACGTTCCTGGAGCTCGGTGGTGTGCGCCCGCCGCCCGCGATCGACGGCCGGTCGCTCATGCCGTTCCTGCGCGGCACCAAACCGTCCGGATGGCGGGAGACGGCGCTGATCGAGCACGTCAAGCCGCCGCCTTCGCCCGCGGACCCGGACCGGCAGGACTCCGCCCCCGGGGCCCCGACCACCTACAACGCGCTCCGCAACGACGACCTGCTGTACGTCGAGTACGCCGATGGGGAACGCGAGTTCTACGACCGCCGCCGCGACCCCCACGAGCTGAACAACATCGTCGCCACGCTGCCGGAACAGCGGCGGCGGCACCTCTCGGCCCTCCTGTACGCGCTGACGCACTGCACCGGCGAGAGCTGCACCGCCGCGGGCCGGAGCCGCTGAGGGAATCGTGTCTCTTATGCGCCGCTATCATCGCTGACGATTGCGAATGCGCGGCGATGCGCGCACATGAGCAGATGCGGGGAGAGCGGGTGTGACTCCAACCGGAAAGCCGGATGACGACCACGACGTGGAGCGTCCCGATCCCGGGCAGCCGGCTCAGGCACCACCACCGCCGCAGTGGCTGAACGAGCAGCCGGGCTCGGCCGCCCAACTGCTTCCCGAATACGACGGCGAGGAGGCCGAGCCGGAATCCGACGCCGGGTCTTCCGAAGCGTCCGAAGGCGAGTCCTCGGGCTCCGGCTCCGGCATGAACGAGGCGATGCACACCGTGGTCTTGGGCGGCCGCTCGCCCGCCCCGGGCACGGGACCCTCGGACGAGGGCACCCCGGGCGCGGACGCGGCGCAGCCGCCCTCTCCGGCTCCTCCCGTCGGCCAACCCCCGTCCACCGGCGTTCCACCGGCCACGTCCACCGACATCCCGGCGCCGCCGCCGTTCCCGTTCGCGCAGGAAATGCCGGACGCGACGCAAGTGCAGGCAGCCGCGCCGCCGCCGTTCCCCTACGCGCAGGAAATGCCGGACGCGACCCGGGCGGAGCCGTTCCCGTCGCAGCAGCCCTCTGCGCCTCCGCAGCCGACGCGCGGCCGGCCGCCGGCCTCACCATCCCAGAGCCCGCCGGCCCACGAGCCGTTCCCCTACGCTCAGCAGATTCCCGGCGCCCCTGCTCCCGCCGCCCATGAGCCGTTCCCCTACGCGCAGGAGATTCCGGGCACGCCGCCCGGCCAACCGGCCGCGGAACCGTTCCCGTGGGCGCAGCAGATTCCCGGCGCAGCCCAGCCGGGGCAGCCGGGGCAGGACGCCGTCCAGCCGCTGGCGCCTCCGCCGGCGATCGAAGAGCCGTGGCGGACGCAGGGCAGGCAGGCGAGGACCCGCAGAAGCATCAAGAAGCCGCTCCTCATCGGCGTGGCCGTGCTCGCGGTGGCGGGCATGGCCGCTGCGGGGGTGCTCGTCGTGCCCGGCCTGATCGAGGGCGATGGCGAGGATGAGGGCGGCAAGGGCGCGAAACTGGCCGCGGCGCTGTTCCCCGTGAGCGGCGCCGCCCGCACCGACGGCCGCGACCAGAAGATCACGGACGTCGCGGCGGTCGGCTCGACCGTCGTCGCTGTCGGCGGCGAGACCGACGCGCTGAACGCCCGGGGCATTTTCCTGGCATCCTCCGACGGCGGTCGGACGTTCAAGTCCGTCACCCAGCAGGGCACCGACGGCGGCGCCGCGCCTCCCGGCGGTATTCCCGACGCGGTCGGCGGCTCATCCCGCGGCTGGGTCGCCATCGGCTCCCTGCCCGGGCTCCGCGGCGCCGTGTGGACCAGCGAGAACGGCCTCGAATGGCGCCGGCAGCCCGACGCCGTCGGCGATGCGTTCGGCAAGGGCAACCGCGTACGGCGGATCGTCGCCACCGACACCGGGTACCTCGCCATCGGCGAGAACTCCAGGAAGGGCGACTTCACCGACTCCCAGCCCGCCGTGTGGCTGTCCGGCGACGGCCGGCGGTGGGAGGCCAGGGTCGGCGACCAGATCGGGGTCCAGGTCAGCAACGGCAAGTTCGCGCTGGTCGAGGCCGCCGCGAGCGGCAACGTGATCCTCCTGGAGGGGCTCGTCACGCCCGATTCCGGCAAACCCGGGCCCTACCGGGTGGTGTGGCGCTCCGAGGACGGCGGCCGGACATGGTCGACCTCCGACGTGCCCGTCCCCAAGGGCAGCCGCGGCCTCATGGTCGGCGGCGGGCAGGCGGGGTTCCTGGCCATGCGCGAGATCCAGTCGTCCGGAAGGCTCTACGGCCAGGCGTTCACGTCCAAGGACGGCAAGTCCTGGACCAAGGCCGGCGCCCTGCGGACGTCCGACTACAAGCGGACCGGCCGCGTCATCGGCGACGGCGGCGGCTACGCGGCCGTCGTCGTCCGCGGCCGTGACGTGATGCTGTCGCGCAGCGCCGACGGCGCGGCGTGGAAGGACGCCGGAACGGCCGAGGCGAAACCCGGCCGCGAGTTCTCGGGCGCCGCACTGGCCGGCGGTCAGGCGATCATCGGCGGACGGGAACCGGGCGGCGGCGACATGGACCCGATGCTCGGCGTCTGGGACGCGGCGGGCACGGCGGTCCCCGTCGACCTGACGAAGATCCCTGGCGTGATCCGGCCCGACCATTCGGTCCGGTCCGCCGGCGCGACGGACGGACTCGCCGTCGCCGTGGGCAGCGCGCGCGGCGACGCGGCCGTCTGGTCGTCGCAGGACGGCGGGTCCTGGAAACCCGCCCAAGGGCTCGGCGCCGCCTTCACCCGGCCGGGGCCGCAGCAGCTGAACGACGTCGCCGGCGGGGCGGCCGGATGGCTGGCGGTCGGCTACGACCAGGCGGTTCCGCGGCGCCCGCTCGTCGTCACCTCCAAGGACGGCGCGACCTGGGAGGCCGCCGACTCCGCCACGGCGTTCGCGGGCGGCAAGGACGGAACGCCGATCACCTACGCCGCCGCGGCCGGGAACGCCGGATACGTGATCGTCGGAACGCAGGGCTTCTCGGCCGCCGCCTGGTTCTCCAAGGACCTCAAGAACTGGGTTCCGGGCGCCGGAGCCGACCCGAGAACGCTGCGGGGGGCCAAGGGCGCAGCACACTGGATGTTCGACGTCACCGCCGGACCGTCCGGGTACGCGGCCGTCGGCGGCGTCCAGGACGCCAAGGGCAACCAGCCTTCGGTGTGGTCGTCGTCCGACGGCAGGAGGTGGACGGCACAGCAACTGCCGCTGCCCGGCGGCGTGACCGCGGGCCACCTCACCCATGTCGCCGCGCGCGGGAACACGCTCGTCACCACGGGCATCGCGGCGACGGCGCAGGGCCTGAACTGGCTCGGCTACGTCTCGACCGACGGCGGCAGGTCGTGGAGACCGCTGGCCTCCCCGAGCGGCGACGCGGTCGTCTCCGTCACCGCGCTGACCGCGACGCCGAAGGGGTTCGCCGCCACGGGCACGACCGGGTCCGCGGGCGCCACGGACGTGGTGTCGTGGACCTCCGCTGACGGCTCGTCCTGGGCGACCGCGACGCCCGGCGGCACCGGCCTCGGCGGCGTCGGCGACCAGGAGATCACCGGCCTTGCGGCCTTCAAGAACACGCTGCTCGGCGTGGGCCGCAGTGTGGACGGCAACGGCGACCAGCCCGTCCTCTGGTCACGCGCGAGCTGATCGCGGTCGGCTTCGGCCGATCGCGGTCGGCCCCGGCTGGGAACGGCCGACGTCCCGCCCCGGTCAGCGGGCGGGCGG
>NZ_VCKW01000014.1 GCF_005889715.1 Actinomadura soli | reverse complement strand
CCCGCGGGCGAAGCGCTATTCGGGACGGCGGGCGCCGAACATGATCTCGTCCCAGGACGGGACGGAGGCGCGCTTGCCCTTGGCCTTGCGGCGCCGTGCCGGACGCGGCGCGGCCGGAGGCTCGCTGCTCGCGGCGGCCGCCGCCGCGGGCGGCCCGGACGCCGGCTTGTCCTGCGCGGCGGCCGGCATGGCGGGACGCCCCGCCGGCTTCTTCTTCGCCGGCGTCCGCGGAGACTGCCGTTGCGCGGGCCGCTGCGCCGCCGCGGGCTTCTTCTCCCGCGCGGGCTGCTCGTCCTCGGCGGGCTCAGGCGGCGCAGGCTTTGCGGGCTCGGCAGCGCGGCGCGCGGGCTGCGCCTTGCGCTGCGGGCTCGTCGCGGACGCCTTCTCCGCTGGTGCCTGTTCGGCGGTCTCCCGCTCGTGGTCGGCCTCGTCCGGCTGGTCGTCGCGCTCGTCCGCGACGGGCTCCGCCTCGGCGGCGTCGAGGTCGTCGTCCTCTTCGGGACGGACGGTCTCGCGCGTCCCGGCTTCCTCGGCGGGCGGCGCCGTCTCGCTCTCGATCGCGGCGGGCGCCGCGTCCCGTCCGGTGACCGCCTCGTCCTCGTCGGCGGCCTCCTGAGGCTGGACGGCGTCGCGCGGCTCCTCCGGCTCGGTTGTCGGAGCGGCTGCCCGTGGCGCCTCCCGGGGCTCGGCGGGCTCGGCGGGCTCGGTCGTGCCGGACGTGTCGCGTCCCAGAGCGGCCTCGCCCGGCCTCGGCTCGGTCTTCTCGACGCGCTCGGCGGCTTCCGCGGGCTCGGCGGGGACGGCCGCCTCCCGGGCGCCGGACGGCCGGAGCGGCGCGGGCCTGCGGGCGGCGGGTTCGGCGCGCTCGTCCGGCTCGCGCGGCTGGACGGCCTCGCGCAGGGAGGCGGCCTCGCCCGGCTGCTGGAACCGGGCGCGGGGCTCGGCCGTGGGGCCGCCGCGTTCGATGACATAGTCGCGGGGCTCGGCGGCGCGGAGCGGCTCGGGTGCGGCATGCTGCTCGGGCGCGGCGTGCCGCTCGTACGCGCCGGGGCGTTCATAAGCGCCGGGACGCTCGTACGCGCCCTGCTGCTCGGGCTCGGCGGGCAGGCCGCGGGGGGCCGGGTCGCGGTCGCTGGACACGACCTTCATGGCGGGACGGCGCGGGACGAGCGGGGTGACGGTGTCGGAGAGCGGCTCGTCGTCCCAGTCGACGGCGGTGAGGCGCGCGGCGATCTCGTCCAGCGGGGACACGAGGCGGCGGCGCGGGTCGAACGTCCACTCGGCGGCGTGCGGGCGGCCGTTGTCGAAGAAGGAGAGGCGGACGCGCCAGGTGTTGTCCTCGCACTTCCAGGAGTCCCATTCGACCTCTTCGAGGTCGACGCCGCCGCGGCCGAGGCGCTCCTCGACGGTCTCGCCGAGCGGCGGTCCGGGGGCCGACTCGCCGGGACGGCGGACGGCGACGCGCTGCGCCTGCTGTGCCATGTATTCGCGTTCCTGCAGGACCGGGCCCTCAAACCAGCGAATGCGCTCGACCGGGATTCCCGCCGACTCGGCGATCTCCTCCGCGGTCTCGCCGGAGCGGATACGGGCCTGGATCTCCTTGGGGCGCAAGGGACTCTCCACTTCGATCTCGAACTGGCCGAGGCGGGAGAAGTGCCCACGGACCGCGGCGCGGAGCCGGTCGTCGACGGGCAGGGTGAACCGGGTGCCTCGGCCCGCGGTGGCCAGGACGAGGTACGTACCGTCCTCGCTGACCGCGACGAGGCGCAGCTCCTGCATGCGTGTCCTTCCTGCCCTGTCCTGATGGCACGGAGGACCTCGGACCGGCCCGGCTTGCTCTCACCGGCCGGCCGTCCGATGCCCACCGAGGGCGCATGCGTGCCCTTCCCCCGGGTTCCCGAGTCTCTCTTTCGGACACACCTGCTGCCAGCACCGTACCCGGCATGTCCGAACATCGCCGCTCTCGAAGCCCCCTCCACTGAGGTCGGAGGGGGCACCTGACCAAGCTTGCCGGTGACGCGACCGGCGGGGCGCCGCCCCGCCTGATTCTTGTCCATCTTTTTCCTCACCGTGCCTGACGGGTGTGCGCGGCTCCGCCCGGCCGGCGTTGTGAGCGTCACGTTCGCTCCCGGAACAACCCGGATGTCCCGGTTAGTTCATGTTCCGGGGATTCGACGGCGATGGACGAGGAGGGTCAGGGGCATGCCGCGCAAGCTGCCGGACGTCAGCACCACGCAGCTGATCGCGAGTGCGGTGGCGACGGGAGCCGCGGCCTTGGGGGCGTCCTATCTGGGCGTCTACGGGACGATCATCGGCGCGGCGCTGATGAGCGTGATCTCGACGGCCGGTGCGGCGGTCGGCAAGCACTACCTCGACCAGGGCAAGGACCAGCTCAGGGAGCTGACGCAGCTGCAGGCGGCGGCGCGGCGGCGGGGCGCGGCGGAGGGCGCCGCGGACGAGGCGACCAGCGCCGACCCGACCCGCACCGTGGTGTGGTCCGGCCACCCGAACGCCACCCGCCGGTTCGGCTCGGCGTCCGGCGGCGACCCCAACGCCACCCGGTACGACCCTCTGACGAACCGCGACCCGAACGCCACACGGTTCGACCTGCCGTCCGGCGGCGCTGCCGGACACGGTGATCCGAACGCGACGCGCCTGGACCCGGTGGACGCGGTCGCCGCCTCGCTCGCCGAGGCGGCCGGGGAGGACGCGGTGCGCCAGGCCGCCCGGCGTTCGGCGTGGGAGAGCACGGTCGAGTGGGCCAGGGCGCACTGGGTGACGCCGGCGGCGTCGTCGGCCGTGGTGTTCGCCATCGTGATCGGCGGGATCACGATCTACGAGGCGACGACGGGGCAGGCGCTCGGCAAGGGCGGCAGCGGCCTGACCGTCACGAACGTGCTGGGCGGCGGTGGCGGGCAGCAGGACGACGATCCGTCGCCCGCCCCGTCCGGTGACCCGAGCGAGCCGGGTGCCACGCCGGGCGAGACGCCCACCGGTGACGCGCCGTCCACGCAGCCGACCACGCCGGACGGACAGTCGACGACGCAGCCGACCCAGCAGCCGACCGGCCAGCCCACGACGCCGCCCACGTCGTCCGTCCCGACGGCTCCGGACACTCCGGCGCCCACCGAGGGCCCGCCGGACGGCGGCGGCCAGGAGCCGGGCGGCGCCGACCCGCAGGCACCCGCCGGCTAGGTCGCCTCAATCGCCGAAGCCGCCTCAGTCGCCGAAGACCTGTTTCGTGTACGGGTTGGCGAAGCGGCGGTCGGGGTCGAGTTCGTCGCGCAGGGCGCGGAAGTCACCGAACCTCGGATACACCTTCTCCAGGTACGCGGCGTCGCGCGTGTGGAGCTTGCCCCAGTGCGGACGCCCGTCGAGTGCGGTCATGATGTCCTCGACGCCGCGGAAGTAGTCCTCGTGGGCGTCGCGGTGGTAGACGTGCACGGCGATGAACGCGCTGTGCCGTCCGTGGGCCATCGAGAGCCAGGCGTCCTCGCGGGGAAGCGTCCGGACCTCGATCGGGAAGCTGATGCGCCAGTCCCTCCGCGCGACCAGGGCACGGAGTCCGCGCAGCGCGGGGACGAGTTCTTCGCGGGGGATCGCGTACTCCTGTTCCTTGAACCGGACGGTCCGCGGGCTGGTGAAGACCTTGTACGAGGTGTCGCTGTAGGCGCGCGCGCCGAGGGCCCTGGCGGAGACGCCGTTCACGAAGCGCGTTGTGCTGGGAACCCGGTGCGTCAGCCGGTTGACGGCACCGAACACGGTGTTGGACAGGAACTGGTCGTCCAGCCAGTGCTTGAACCTGGACAGCGGCTCCGCGTGGCCCTCGACGCGGTTGTTGCGCTTGGTCAGGCAGCCCTCGGTGTGCGGGAACCAGTAGAATTCGAAGTGCTCGTTGGCGGTGTCGAACTCGTCCAAGCGGGCGAGGACCTCGTCCCACTTCATCGGTTCCTCCTGCGCCCGCAGGAGGAACGAGGGAACGGCCCGCCAGGTGATGGCGGTGATGACGCCGAGCGCGCCGACGCCCGCGCACGCCGCGTCGAACAGGTCGGGACGCTCCTCGCGCGAGCAGGTCACGACGGTGCCGTCGGCGAGCACGAGTTCGAGCGCGGCGACCTGGGAGGCCAGCCCGGCGCTGTCGCGCCCGGTGCCGTGCGTGGCGGTCTGCAGGGCCCCGGCGACGGTCTGCTCCTGGATGTCGCCCATGTTGGCCAGCGCGAGCCCGTGGTCGTCGAGGACGCGGTTGAGCGCGTGCAGCGCAAGCCCCGCCTCGACGGTGACGAGCCCGGAGGCGGTGTCGACCGAGCGGACGGCCGTGAGCCCGCCCGGACGCAGCAGGACGCCCTCCGCGACGGCCGCGCCGGTGAAGGAGTGGCCCGTGCCCGTCATGCGGACCGTGAGGCCGTCGCCGGCGGCCGACCGCACCACCTCGGCCACCTCGCCCGCGGTGCGCGGCGTCACGACGCGATGCGGCGTGGCCTGCTGGTTTCCCGCCCAGTTCTGCCACTTCTGGTTGGTCACGGGGGACATGCCGTGACTCTACTCGGCCCCCGTTCATGAGGAAAGTTCATGTTCTTTGATCGGAGGTGCCAGGGGCGAATCCGGCGATACCGTACTATCCGGTCGGATATCGGCCCGCCCATGATCCCGGTACAGGTGGGAAAGAAGTGACAAGGCGGGGGAACCGCCTGTAGCGACAGTCGTTGGGAAATGTTGTGGCTCCTCCTTCAGCACCGCGCACCGGGCCCGACGCGCGACCGCGCAGGCCGAGGCCGGAGAAGAAGCGGCGGAGGCCGCACGGCGGCGACGCGCGTCCCGGGCCGCGCCGCCGCGGCCGGGGGCTGCCGGTCGCCATCGCCGGTATAGCGGTCCTCGCCGCCGCGACCGCGTCCGGCGGCGCGATCGCGGCGCTGACGGCGGAGCGGGAGGAGCCCACCGGCTCGTCGCGGCCGCAGCCGCCCCCGAGCGTGCCGCCCGGCGACCCCGTCAACGTGGCCACCGGCGGCGAGGTCGCGCCGCTGCGGCGCGTGGTGCCACCGGACGTGCTGGCGGTCGGCCGCGGCTCGATCCCGGCGGCGAAGATCAAGAAGATCGCGTCGCTGGGCCGGGTCAGGGACGTCGTCGCGGTCGCGGGCGGCGCCGTCCAGCTCCAGGGACGCCAGGTCAACGCGTTCGCCGTCGACCCGTCCGCGTTCCGCTCGTGGACGCCGCCCGGAACGGCGAAGGACAACGGCCTGTGGGAGGCGCTGGCCGCCGACCGTTTCGTGGTGTCCACGGCCGCCGCGGAGCAGCTCGGGCTCAACCGCGGCATGCGGTACCCGGTGATCGGACGGACGATGCCGAACCTGACGATGGGCGGCGCCGGGCCCCTCGGCCTGCCCGGCATCGACATGCTCGTCAGCGGGGGCTCCGGAGCGCGGATCGGGCTCGTCCCGAACGTGGCCGTCCTGGTCAACGCGCCCGGTGTGAGCCCGGCCAAGGTCGTCAAGGCGGTGACCAGGGTCCTCGGGCCCGGCACGAACGTCGTGAACCTGCACGAGTACCAGACGCCCGGCGACGGCGGCCGTCCGAGCAGCTACCTGGACCTGTACAAGCAGGCGGCCACCGCCTGCCGGGGCCTGTCCTGGACGGTCCTCGCCGCGATCGGCCAGGTCGAGAGCGACCACGGCCGCAACGCGGGCCCGTCCAGCGCGGGCGCGCTCGGCCCCATGCAGTTCATGCCCGCGACCTGGAGGGCCTACGGGGTGGACGGCGACCGAGACGGCAAGGCCGACATCATGAACCCCTACGACGCCATTCCCGGAGCCGCGAAATACCTGTGCGCGAACGGTGCGGGCAGGGGCGGCAAGCAGCTCTACAAAGCGGTGTTCCAGTACAACCACGCGCACTGGTACGTCCAGAAGGTCCTCAGCCTCGCCCGCGCGTACGCCGCGAGGTTCAGCTGATTGGATGGGAGCATGACGTCGTACGACGCGTTGCTTCTGCTGTCCTTCGGGGGGCCGGAGGGGCCCGAGGACGTGATCCCGTTCCTGGAGAACGTGACCCGTGGCCGGAACATCCCCAGGGACCGCCTGGAAGAGGTGGGGGAGCACTACCACCTGTTCGGCGGGGTCAGCCCCATCAACCAGCAGTGCCGCGACCTCAAGGCCGCGATCGAGGCCGATTTCGCCGCCCACGGCGTGGACCTGCCCGTCTACTGGGGCAACCGGAACTGGACCCCGTACCTGGCCGACACCGTCCGGCAGATGAAGGCGGACGGTGTGCGCCGGGCGGCCGCGTTCGTCACGTCCGCCTACAGCGGCTACTCCACCAACGACCAGTACCTCGACGACATCGCGCGCGCGCGCGAAGAGGTGTCCGACGCGCCCGAGATAGACAAGCTCCCCGTCTACTGCGACAGGCCAGGCTTCATCGAACCTTTCGTGGACGCGACGAAGGACGCCCTGAGCCGTCTCCCAGAAGGCGCACGACTGGTCTTCACCGCGCACAGCGTGCCGCTGTCCCAGCCCAACCGGGACCTGTACGCCGAAGAGCTGGAGACCGCCGCGCGGACGGTCGCGCAGAAGGCGGCCCCTAGGACGCCGTGGGATCTCGTCTACCAGAGCCGCAGCGGCCCCCCGGCGCAGCCCTGGCTGGAACCGCAGATCACCGACCATCTGGAGAAGCTGCACGGGGACGGCGACCGCGCCGTCGCGGTCGTCCCGATCGGGTTCGTGTCCGATCACATGGAGGTCAAGTTCGACCTCGACGTCGAGGCCGCGGAGCGCGCCGCCGACCTCGGTATCGCCTTCGCGCGGGCCGCCACCCCCGGCACCGACCCCCGGTTCGCGGCTCTGCCCCGCCACCTTCTGGCCGATACGAAATGAGCGCAGCGAAGCGGGGGGTGTGGGGGGTCGTCCCCCCACGAGGAGCAAGACGATGAGCCTGGCGGATGACCTGCTGGAGCTGGCCGTCGCGACCGCGCGGGAGGCCGGCCGGATGCTGGTCGACAAGCGTCCGGCGGACGGCCCGGACGTCGTGCAGACCAAGTCGTCCCCGACCGACGTCGTCACCCGCATGGACCGCGCCGCCGAGCAGCTGGTCATCGAGCGGATCCGGGCCGTGCGCCCCGACGACGCGTTCCTCGGCGAGGAGGGCGGCGACCGGGCCGGCGGCAGCGGCGTCCGCTGGGTGGTCGACCCGATCGACGGGACCGTCAACTACCTGTACGACCTGCCCGACTGGGCGGTCAGCATCGCCGCCGAGGTGGACGGCACGGCCGTCGCCGGGGTCGTGGAGATCCCGCGCCGGGGCGAGTCGTACACGGCCGTGCGCGGCGCGGGCGCTCTCCAGCACACCGCGTCCGGCACGCGCGAACTCCGCGTGAATTCTCGGGTGCCGCTCGACAAGGCGCTGGTGGCCACGGGGTTCGGTTACGCGGCCGGACGGCGAGCCAGACAGGCGCAGGTCCTCACGGGGGTGCTGCCGAACGTCCGCGACATCCGGCGTGGCGGCTCCTGCTGCGTCGACCTGTGCTCCCTCGCGGCCGGACGGGTCGACGCCTACTACGAGCGCGGTGTCCAGGCGTGGGACATCGCCGCCGGCGGGCTGATCGTCCGGGAGGCGGGCGGACGCGTCGAGGGCCTGCACGGCGCCGCGCCCGGCCCGGAACTGACCATCGCCGCAGATCCGGTCATCTTCGAGGCCCTGCACGACCTTCTGGCCCCGCTGGACCCGCTCGGCGATTGAGGTGGGCCGTGAAACGGGGAGCCCGGGACCGCGCAGGCCCGGGCTCCTGTGTCGTTCGCGCGTGTTCAGTCGCAGCGGGGTGGCTCTACACCGATGTCGTTGTTCGCTGCGATCCGGCGCAGATCGTTGATCTCCTCCTGGCGAATGTCCGCCAGGTAGGTGTCTCCCTCTGCATGGGCGCTGCGCAGCGACGCGTACGCGTCATCGAGTCGCTGCTGGATCATGCGTGACAACTCGCCCATAGGCCTCCTCCCGGATCGTGCCCATGCCTACCCAGGCCTAGGCTGAAGGTAAACCTGAACGCCAATGCAATTTTCGCGGATTCTTGCGCCCCTGCCACCACGGCGCGCATAACGATCATCTGAACAGGTGTTTACGGGCGTCTTACGGTGCCCGTGGCATATCTGGAGGCCGGGACGGACCGCGTCCCGGCCCATGGAGGGGGACCTCGTGCGTGTTCTAGTCGTCGAGGACGAGCGGGTGCTCGCCGACGCGATCGCCACCGGCCTGCGGAGAGAGACGCTGGCCGTGGACGTGGCCTACGACGGCGCCGGCGCGCTGGAGCGGGCCGGCGTCAACGAGTACGACGTGATCGTGCTGGACCGCGACCTGCCCAAGGTCCACGGCGACGACGTCTGCAAGCAGCTCGTCGCGCAGCGCTACCCGGCGCGGATCATCATGCTGACCGCGGCGGGCGAGCTGGACGACCGGGTCGAGGGCCTGTCCATCGGCGCCGACGACTACCTGGCCAAGCCGTTCGCGTTCGCCGAGCTGATCGCCCGGGTGCGGGCCCTCGGCCGCCGCGCCGCCGCGCCGCTGCCGCCCGTCCTGGAGCGCGCCGGGATCAGCCTCGACCCGGCCCGCCGCGAGGTCGCGCGGGACGGGCGCCCCGTCGAGTTGACCCGCAAGGAGTTCGCCGTCCTGGAGGTGCTGCTCAGCGCGGAGGGCACCGTCGTCAGCTCCGAGCAGCTCCTGGAAAAGGCCTGGGACGAGCACATCGACCCGTTCACGAACGTCGTCCGGGTCACGATGATGACGCTGCGCAAGAAGCTCGGCGACCCCCCGGTGATCGAGACCGTGCCCGGCGTGGGGTACCGGCTGTGACCACCGAACCCGCGCCCCGCAACGGACCGGAGACGTCCGGTGGCGGCGGCGGGCCGTGGCGGCGTCCCGGCCCGCAGCAGGTCCCGCAGCCGGCTCAGGCCCCCAAGGGCATGTGGCGCGGCGACGGCGGCGGGACGTTCGGCGACATGAAGGCGCTGCCCCGCATGAGCGTGCGGCTGCGCCTCACCCTCCTTTACGGGCTGCTGTTCTTCATGGCGGGGGCGCTGCTGCTGTTCGTGATGTCGGTGCTGATGGCCGACATCCTCGGCGGCGTCAAGGTGATCGGCTTCAACATCTCCGACGAGGAGGCCGCGGCGCTGCAGCGCCAGTTCGTCGAGCAGACGATGCGCCAGCTCGTCGGACGGTCGCTGCTGGCGCTCGGCGGCGTAGGGGTCATCACGCTGGTGCTCGGCTGGTTCGTCGCCGACCGGGCGCTGAGCCCGCTGCAGCGGGTCACCACCACCGCGCGCCGCCTGTCGGAGAGCACGCTCCACGAGCGGATCGCGCTGGAGGGCCCGGACGACGAGATCAAGGAGCTGGCCGACACCTTCGACGCGATGCTCGAACGGCTCGGGATGGCGTTCGACTCGCAGCGCCGGTTCGTCGCGAACGCGTCCCACGAGCTGCGCACCCCGCTCGCGATCAACCGGACGCTGCTGGAGGTCGCGCTCGGCGACCCGGACGTCTCCGACGACCTGCGCGCCGTCGGCCGGACGCTCCTCGCGACCAACGCCAGGCACGAGCGGCTCATCGAGGGCCTGCTGCTGCTCGCCCGCAGCGAGCGGGAGCTGGCGACCCGCACCCCGGTCGACCTGGCCGAGGTGGCGACGACGGTGCTGGAGCACTCGGCGCGCGGCGACCACGACCTCGACGTGGCCGTCCATCCGGAGCTGACGTCCGGGAAGGCGCTCGGCGACCCGGTGCTGCTGGAACACCTGGTGTCCAACCTCGTCGAGAACGCGATCAAGCACAACGTCGAGGACGGCGGCGAGCTGTGGATCCGCACCGGCATGCTGGAGGGGTACGCGACGATCCAGGTCGAGAACACCGGTCCCGCCGTGCCCGCCTACGAGGTGGAGAGGCTGTTCGAGCCGTTCCGGCGGCTGAACGCCGACCGCGTCGAGTCGGCCAAGGGCGCCGGGCTCGGCCTGTCGATCGTCCGGTCGGTGGTGCTGGCGCACCGGGGCGCCGTGTACGCGGCGCCGCGGCCCGGCGGCGGGCTGATCGTCACGGTCCGGCTCCCACCAGGCTGATCCCCGCTCTGAGCGCGGGCTACTTGAGCGCGGCCGTCGCCACGGTCGGGTCGCCGTCGTAGTCCATCTCCAGGCCGACGTACTTGCCGTTCCTGCGCACCGCGGCCGCTCCGTTGTTCACGAGCGGGACGAGGGCCATGTCGTCCAGCGCCAGCTTCTCGGCCTGCCGGAACAGGTTCGCGCGGGTGCCGGCGGGCTGCGTCCTGAGGGCGCTGGAGATCAGGTTGTCGAAGTTCGGGTTCTTCCAGCGGGACAGGTTGTAGTAGGCGTTCTCGGCGGTCGCCACCAGCGTGCCGCCGAGAAGCGGCCACAGCATGGAGTAGGCGCTCGGGTAGTCGGGGCCCCAGGAGAAGAACGCCAGGCCGGACGCGTCGTCCGCGACGAGCTCCTTGCGGAACCGCTCGAACTCGCTGAGCGGGATCACCCGCAGGTCGACCTTCCAGCCGAGGACCGTCTGCAGCATGCTCCGCACGGCGTGGACCAGCTTCTCGTCGGCGGTCGAGGCCCGGTGGTAGAGCCGGACCTGCGACCCCGGCCCGAGCCCCGCCCGCTCCGCGAGCGCTCTGGCCTTCACCGGGTCCGTCCCGTCGCACGACGGGCATGCGCCGGGTTTGCCGAAGCCGGGGATCCCCGGCGGGACGAGGCCGTGCGCCGGCTTGTAGGCGTTGCCGAACAGCGCGCCGAGCCCCTCGCGGTCGACGGCGTAGGACACCGCCTCCCTGGCCTCCCTGGACCTCATCGGCCCGCGGGCGGTGATCGGGACGAGCATCCGGGTGAACGGCGCGGGCCGCGAGATCAGGTCGGCCGTGGGGGTGGTGCCGAGCTGGTCGGTGCCGACGGTGTACCAGTCGACCTCGCCCGCGGCGTAGGCCGTGCGTCCGAGGACCGGTTCGTCGCTGATGCGGACGTCCACGCCGTCGAACTTCGTCTTGCCGAACGCCCAGGCGTCGTTGCGCACCAGCGAGACCCGCCTGTTCTGCTGATACTCCTGCAGCCTGAACGGCCCGTTCCCGACGGGCCGGGTGTTGAACGCCGCGTTGTCGGGCTTGCCCGCCTCCTCGGGGACGGGCATGAAGGCGGGCTCGGACAGCCGTGCGGCGAAGTCGCAGTTGGGGGAGGTGAGCGTGACGTCGAGGGCGGTGCCGGACACCACTTTGACCCCGGACAGCGTGGCGGACCTGCCGGCGGCGACCGCGGCGAAGCCCTCGATGTCGTTCATCAGGAAGGAGCCGCCGCCGGTGTCCGTCGCCGCGCTGCGCGACCATCCGCGGGCGAACGCGTTCGCGTCGACGGGCCTGCCGTCGCTGAACGTCGTCCCGTCCTTGACGAGGATCTTCCACCGCCGGCAGGACGCGTCCGGCGTGATCTGCGTGGCGAGGCGGTTGCGCGCGACGCCGTCCGGGCCGAGCTCGGTCAGGCCGGTGAACAGCTGCTTGGTCAGGAACCGCTCCGTCCCGCCGTAGGCGTGCGACGGGTCGATCTCGTCGGCGCTCGTGCCGGGGCCTCTGACCGTCATCGGGAACGTGCCGCCCGTCCGTCCGGCCGCCGTCGTGGTCGGGTCGGGCCCGCCATGGCCGGCGAGCTTGACGGCGATCACCGTGCCGGCGACCACCAGGGCGACCAGTGCGGCGCCGCCCGCGCTCGCCAGCACGCCCATGCCGCGCTTGCCGCGCTTGCCCGGTGGCGGCGCGGCGTCGGGCCCCGGGGACGGGACCGCGGGGGAGGGCCATGGCCCGGCATATCCCTGCCCGTTGTGCGGCGGAGGCAGAGGCGGCCACGCCGCCGCGCTCGGCGGCGGCTGATGGGGCGGCTGCGCAGGGACGATCTGCAGCCGCGCCGACCCCGTCGCCGCGGTCGCCGCCCCATGCGTGAGGATCACCGAGTCGTCGCCGGGGGCGTCCGGCCGGGCGCCCGGCCGCGGCAGGCTCCCCGCGAGTTCCAGAAGATGCGCCAGGACATGCTGGGACGCGGGCCGCGCCGCCGGGTCCTTGCTGAGGCAGTCCGCGACGATCTGGCGCAGCGGCGCGTGCAGGTTCCCGAGGTCGGGCGGCAGGTTGAGGATGCGGTGCATGACCGCCGGGATGGAGTCGTGCCCGAACGCGGGCCGCGCGGTGGCCGCCTGGACCATCGTGGCGCCCCACGCGAACACGTCCGCCGCCGGCCCGACCCGCGCCCCGGAGATCTGCTCGGGGGCCATGTAGGCGGGCGTGCCGACGGCGGTGCTCGACATCGTGCCCGTCGCGTCCAGCGCCCGCGCGATACCGAAGTCGATCACCCGCGGGCCGTCCGGCGCGAGCAGCACGTTGGCGGGCTTGAAGTCGCGGTGCACGACGCCCGCCTGGTGGATGGCGGCGAGGGCCGTCATCGTCCCGATCGCCAGCCGGTCCAGATCGGTGCCGTGCCGCGGGCCCTCGGCGGACACCACCTGCGACAGCGGCGGGCCGTCGATGTACTCGCTCACGATGTAGGGCCGGTCGCCCTCGACGTCGGAGTCGAGGACGCGGGCGGTGCAGAACGCCGACACCCGTTTGGCGACGGCCACCTCGGCCGCGAACCGCGCTCTGGCCTTCGGGTCGCCGCTGAACCGCGCGTGCAGCAGCTTCACGGCGACCCGGTGGCCCGGCTCGTCCTCGCCGAGGTAGACGGTGCCCTGACCGCCCTCCCCGAGGAGGCCGGTCAGGCGGTACGAGCCGAGCCGGGACGGGTCACCCGCGCGAAGCGGTGTGACCTCGTCCGTCACCTGCTCACGGTTCCGAAGGCCTGGGCGGTCGAGGCCGAGCGGGTCTGCCGCCACTCCCACCGCATGGTGGTGCCGGACCCGGACGGGATGAACGTGATGTACCCGGGCGCGCACTCCTTCGGGTCCATCCCGGTGTACGGCGTCTCCTGGTACTCGATCCGGGAGCTGCCGCTGTCGCCGGACAGGTGCGAGAGCCGGGTCCGGCAGTCGACCTGCGACCCGGACGGGTAGGTGTACGTCGCGATGCCGCTGGAGTACACCAGCGTGAACCGGACCTCGAACCTCGTGTGCCCCGCGCTGGCGCCCGGCTGGTTCCCGTCACCGCGCCACACGCCGATGAGGCCGCCGCGGGTCGTCAACGGCGACGGCGTGTAGGTGGAGGACGGCGGCGTGTACGTGATCGGCGGCGTGTACGGATCCGGGTCCGGGGTGTCGTCGCCGGCGGCGACCAGGACGATCGCCACGACCACGATGACGACGATCAGCGCGAGCACCCCGCAGCCGATCGCGAGGATCGGCCCGGCGCCGCCGGACTGCTTCGGCCGCCCGTACCCGGGCCCGGGCGGGACCGGCTGCCCCATCGGCATCCGCGGCTGGTTCGGCGGCGGGGGCGGCATCGCGCCGCCCTGGTACATCGGCATGGGCGGCGGCGTGATCGGCTGCGGCGGCGGCGTGTGCGGCCCCGGCGGCATCCCGGCCTGATGCATCGGCATCGGCGGCGGGGTGATCTGCTGCTGCGGCGGCTGGTACTGCGGCCGCGGCGCGGGCGGCACCGGGGGCGGCGGCGCGAGCTGCGACGCGATCCGGGTGCCCTGGTTGAGCAGGTCGTCCGGCCCGCCCGCCTGGGAGCCCGGCGCGACGCCCACGTGCCCCAGCAGGTTCAGCAGGAGCTGCGCCGCGGGCGGGCGCAGGCCCGCGTCCTTGGACAGGCAGCGTCCGACCAGGTCGCGCAGCGGCCCCGCGGGCAGCGCGGACAGGTCGGGCTCCTCGTTGAGGATCCGGTTGATGATGACCGGCAGCGTGTCCGCCTCGAACGGCGACTGCCCGGTCGCGGCGAACACCATCGTCGCGGCCCAGGCGAAGATGTCGACGGCCGGGGTGAGCGGCGCGCCGGTGAGCTGCTCGGGCGCCAGGTAGCCGGGGGTGCCGACCACCATGCCGGTGGCGGTGACCGCGCTCTCCTGCGAGTTGACCGTCCTGGCGATGCCGAAGTCGACGACGCGGGGGCCGTCCGCCGCCAGCATGACGTTGTTCGGCTTGAAGTCGCGGTGGACGATCCCGGCCTCGTGGATGGCGGCGAGCGCCGTCACCGTGCCGATCGCGAGGCGCTCCAGTTCCTGGGCGCTGCGCGGCCCGTCGTGCGCGACGACGTCGTGCAGGGACGGCCCGTCGATGAACTCGCTGACGACGTACGGCTGGTCGCCGTGGACGTCGGCCTCCAGGACGCGGGCCGTGCAGAACGGTTCGACCTTCTGCGCCGCCGCCACCTCGCGGGTGAACCGGGCCCGCGCGGCCGGGTCGTTCGCCATCTGCGCGTGCAGCAGCTTGACGGCGACGTACTCGCCTCCCGGCGTCCTGCCCAGGAAGACGGCGCCCTGACCCCCGGCGCCGAGCCGTCCGACGACCTCGTACTGCCCGAGTGCCCTAGGATCGCCCGGCTCCAGCGGAGCGGCATCCGGCATCTGACCCTCCAGTGACCCGCAGTGATGTCCCGCGATAGTGTGCGCCGGACCCCGGAGCGGGGGCCTTCCGCCGGCGATCGCCGGGCAGGCCCCGCAGGGGGCCCGCCCCCAACCTCAGGCGGGCACGATATCGCGTTAGTTCAGACGTTTCACTGAAGAGTCTGGTTCGATGTCCGACCTGCCCGATCGGCCATCCCGCCGCGCCGGGCAGGTCGGCGCGCACAACGCCCCCCGGACCGATATGATCCCCGACCGCCGTGAGATCCGCGGCGGGAGCCCTGGTTACGCCATCGCATCGCGACATCCGTCGGATATGTGACAGAAGACACATTTCTAGAAAGAGATGCGGGTGACGGGTGTCACTCGTGGGGACGGTCGCGCCTTGTGTGTCGCAGGTCACCAACCGTGACAGAATTTCCCGCCCGGATCGGGCACAAGAACGGTCCCCCGAGCGTTAGTTCCGCGCGACGGGGCGCATAAAGCACTGAGGGGGATGGAGATAGAAGATGGCGACCGACTACGACAGCCCACGCAAGACAGACGACGATCTCAGCGAGGACAGCCTCCAGGAGCTCCAGGCCCGGCGCGCCGACAAGGCCGCCAGCATCATTGACGAGGACCTGGACGCCGGCGAGGTGGCCGAGCTGCCCGGCGCCGACCTGTCGAACGAGGAGCTCACCTTCCGGGTGGTTCCGCGGCAGGCCGACGAGTTCACCTGCACGCGCTGCTTCCTGGTGCACCACCGCAGCCAGCTGGCCACCGAGAAGAACGGCCAGCCGATCTGCCGCGAGTGCGCCGCCTGACCGGGAGTGGCCGCAGGTGCCGGGAGAGATCGAACCTCAGGAGGACATGGAGCCGTCCCGCCGGAACGGTTCCGCCGAACTCGGTGAGCTGCTCGGGCGGCTCACCGCCGAAGAGGACATGGACCGCGAGACCCGCGGCCGCCTGCTCGGCCGACTGGCCGCGCTGCTGGGCCAGCAGGCCCGCAGAGCAGGCGCCGCGGGCGTCGCGCGCGGCCGTTGGCTCGGCGACCTGCTCGTGGAGGCCGCCCCGCACATCCCGATCCGCGACCTTGAGACGCTGCAGGCCCACCACCCCGGCCTGATGGGCGAGGACCTCGCCGACAAGCTGGTGAAAGCGGCCGGGAACAGCACGACCGCCGTCGGCGCCGCAGGCGGTGCGCTCGCCGCCGTGCAGTTCGCCGCCCCGCCGCTCCTGCTGACCGCCCCCGCTCAGCTGGCGGCCGAGACCCTCGTCGTCGCGGCCATCGAGGTCAAGATGATCGCCGAACTGCACGAGGTGTACGGCCTCACCGTCCAGGGCAACGGAACCGCGCGCGGCGCGGCGTTCGTCACGTCCTGGGCCCGGCAGCGCGGCATCAACCCCCTGGAGACGGGCTCCCTCACCAGCGCGCTCGGAACGGCCGCGAAGACGGCCCTGCGCAAACGCATGCTGCGCACCTTCGGCCGCAGCCTGGGCACCATGGGCCCGTTCCTCACGGGCGCCGTCGCCGGCGCCGCCCTCAACCGCTCCGCCACCAAGGCCCTCGCAGCCAAGATCCGCCACGACCTGCGCCAGTCGATGGGAGCCCCGCCCCCGCTCCCACGCGACCACGGCGGCTGAAGTCCGCGGACTGAGCTCCGGCCGCCCTCGTTCCTAACCCTCGGTCTTGAGGTTGGCCGGGAGCTCGCCGGTGCCCTTGGCCCACTGCCTCGCGGCGGCGCGGGTGGCGAGCAGGCGGGCGAGCTCCATGCCGACGCCCATCACCACGGCCCAGCCGATCGCCTCGGTCAGCGCGACCTCGGGCGACTCGGGGTTGGTCGGCGGCTCCTTCCCGGTGCTCTTCTTCCAGGCCAGCGTGATGGCCTTCTTCGCGACGAAGCCGCCCGCGAAGGCCGCGGCGCCGGCCATCACCCGCCAGCCGAGGTCGCCCTTGTCCGCCATGATCGTCCTCCAGTCGTCCAGTGGTTCCGACGCTACCGGAACCGTTCGCCGGTGATCGCCGCGTTGGCGCCGGTAATCGGCATGCGATCCGGGGCGCGGTCAATACGATTGATCCATGACAGAGCAGCCGCGTACCCCGAACGTCCCGCCCAAGCCCTCCCTGGACGGCCTGGAGGACAGGTGGGTACGCGTCTGGGAGGACGAGGGCGTCTACCGCTTCGACCGCACACGCCCGCGCGGCGAGGTCTACTCGATCGACACCCCGCCGCCCACCGTGAGCGGTTCCCTCCACGTCGGCCACGTCTTCTCCTACACCCACACCGACACCGTCGCGCGGTATCACCGCATGCGCGGTCGGGCGGTCTTCTACCCCATGGGCTGGGACGATAACGGCCTGCCTACGGAGCGCCGCGTCCAGAACCACTTCGGCGTGCGGTGCGATCCGTCTCTTCCGTACGATCCGGACTTCGCGCCTCCGGCCGAGCCCGACGCCAAGCGGCAGCAGCCGGTCTCGCGGCGCAACTTCATCGAGCTGTGCGAGCGGCTCACCGCGGTGGACGAGAAGGCGTTCGAGGAGATGTGGCGCCGCGTCGGCCTCTCGGTCGACTGGAACCACCTCTACACGACGATCGGAGACGTCTCCCGCACGGCGTCCCAGCGGGCCTTCCTGCGCAACCTCGCGCGGGGCGAGGCGTACCTGTCCGAGGCGCCGACGCTGTGGGACGTCACGTTCCGCACGGCCGTCGCCCAGGCCGAGCTGGAGGACCGCGAGCAGCCCGGCGCGTTCTACCGGATCCGGTTCCACGGCGACGAGCGGCCGGTCTACATCGAGACGACGCGGCCGGAGCTGCTGCCCGCGTGCGTCGCGCTGGTCGCCCATCCCGACGACGAGCGGTACCGGGAGCTGTTCGGGACGACCGTCCGCACGCCGCTGTTCGGCGTGCGGGTCCCGGTCGTCGCGCACCGGCTGGCCGAGCCCGACAAGGGGTCCGGCATCGCGATGATCTGCACGTTCGGCGACGTCACGGATGTCACCTGGTGGCGCGAGCTGAACCTGCCCACCCGCGCGATCATCGGCTGGGACGGCCGGCTCGCCGCCGACCCGCCGGACGGCGTCCCCGCGCACCCGTACGGCGAGCTTGCGGGCAGGACGGTCTTCTCCGCCAAGGAACGGGTCGCCGAGCTGCTGCGCGAGTCCGGCGACCTGGACGGCGAGCCTCGCAAGATCACCCGTCCGGTGAAGTTCTACGAGAAGGGCAGCAGGCCGCTGGAGATCGTCACGACGCGGCAGTGGTACATCCGCAACGGCGGACGCGACGAGGGCGTCCGCGCGGAGCTCCTCGCGCGCGGCAGCGAGCTGCACTGGCACCCCGGTTACATGCGGGCCCGGTACGAGAACTGGGTCGAGGGCCTCAACGGCGACTGGCTGATCTCCCGGCAGCGGTTCTTCGGCGTGCCGATCCCCGTCTGGTATCCGCTGGACGGCACGGGCGAGCCGCGCTTCGACGAGCCGATCGTCCCGTCCGAGGACGCGCTGCCTGTCGACCCGTCGTCCGACGTCCCGCCCGGGTTCACCGAGGGGCAGCGCGGCGAGCCGGGCGGCTTCATCGGCGACCCCGACATCATGGACACCTGGGCGACGTCGTCGCTGACCCCGCAGATCGCGGGCGGCTGGGAGCGCGACGCCGACCTGTTCGGCCGGGTCTTCCCGTACGACCTGCGCCCCCAGGCGCACGACATCATCCGGACGTGGCTGTTCTCCACGGTCGTCCGCGCGCATCTGGAGCACGGCTCGCTGCCGTGGAAGGGCACCGCGCTGTCCGGCTGGATCCTCGACCCGGACCGCAAGAAGATGTCGAAGTCGAAGGGGAACGTCGTCACGCCGATCGACCTGCTGCGCGAGTACGGGTCCGACGCCGTCCGGTACTGGGCCGCCGGCGGGCGTCCGGGCACCGACACCGCGTTCGACACCGGCCAGATCAAGGTCGGGCGGCGCCTCGCCATCAAGATCCTCAACGCGTCCAAGTTCGTGCTGGGGCTGGGGGAGGTGCGCGCGGACGCGGCGGTGACGGAGCCCCTCGACCGGGCGATGCTGGCGGCGCTGTCCGGGGTCGTCCAGGACGCGACGGACGCCTTCGAGGGCTACGACTACGCGCGGGCCTTGGAGCGCACGGAGCGGTTCTTCTGGGAGTTCTGCGACGACTATCTGGAGCTGGTCAAGGCGCGCGCCTATGGCGAGGGGCCGGAGGGCCAGTCCGCGCGGGCGGCGCTGCGCACCGCGCTGTCGGTTCTGCTGCGCTTGTTCGCGCCCGTCCTGCCGTTCGTGACCGAGGAGGTCTGGTCGTGGTGGCGGCACGGGTCGGTGCACAGGGCGTCCTGGCCGACGACGGCGGAGCTGCCTCCGGGCGGTGACCCGGCCGTCCTGGCGGCGACGGGGGAGGCGCTCCGGCAGGTCCGCAAGGCCAAGTCGGAGGCGAAGGCGTCGATGCGGGCCGACGTGGCCCGCGCGGTGGTGCGGGGCGCCGAGGTGATGAGGATCGCACGTCCGGATCTGGCCGCGGCCGGGCGCATCGCCGACCTGACGCTGGAGGACGCCCCGGCCGGCCTGACCGTCGACGTCGTCCTCGCCCCTGTGACCTGAGCGACTCCGCTCCGCCCTTGACGCGGTTCCGCTCCGCTCCCAATATTGGATTTCGGGTCCAATTGGGGTGGAGGGCGATGAGCGAGATCGACGAGCGGCATCCCGTCATCACCCCGCGGCGCGTGCGGTTCGACTGGGCGGACACGCCGCTGCACCGCCCGCCGCGCGGGCCGCCGGGTACGCGGCCGGGGAAGCGCCCAGGGACAGGGCCGCTCCCTGAGCCGCGGCGGGCCCGGGCGCCGTCAGCCGCGCCACGGCGTCCGGGCCCACCGCTCAGAACGTGCAGGGAAGATGCTTGATGCCGTTGATGAAGTGCGAGTAGAGCATCTTGGGTTCGTTGCTCGCCCGGATCTCCGGCACGCGCGTGAGCAGCTCCCGGAACATCACCGTGATCTCCTGCCGGGCGAGGTTGGCGCCCAGGCAGAAGTGCGGGCCGGGGCCGCCGAACCCGACGTGCGGGTTGGGGGAGCGGGTGATGTCGAAGACGTCCGGGTCGGTGAACACGTCGGCGTCGCGGTTGGCGGAGTTGTAGAACAGCAGGACCTTGTCGCCCGCCCGGTACCGCTGGCCGTTCATCTCGTGGTCGCGGGTCACCGTCCGGCGGAACTGGATGACCGGCGTCGCCATCCGGACGATCTCCTCCACAGCGCCGGGCGCGTGCGCGTCGAAGTCGTCCGTCAGCAGGGCCCGCTGCTCCGGGTTGTCGGTGAGCAGCTTCAGGCCGTGCGACATGGCGTTCCGCGTGGTCTCGTTCCCGGCGACGACGAGCAGGATGAAGAACGACCCGATCTCCTGGTCGGTCAGCGACTCGCCGTCCACGTTGGCGGTCACGAGCCGCGACACCAGATCGTCGCCCGGGTGGCGGCGGCGCCTCCGCGCCAGCTTCATCGCCAGGTGGTTCAGCTCGTACCCGGCCGTCATCGCCTGCAGCAGCCCGTACAGGACGCCGATCCGGGTGATGTCGCCGCGGTAGAGGTCCTTGCCGCCGGTGTACTCGGGGTCGCCGAGGCCGAGGATGATGTTCGTCCGCTGGAACACCATGGGCCGCAGCCGTCCGGGGATGCCCATCATGTCGCAGATGACTTCGAGGGGCAGCCGGGCGGCGACGTCGGTGACGAAGTCGGCCGAGCCCTTGCCGCGCAGGTCGTCCACGATGCGCGTCGCGGTCGCCTGCAGGTCGGCGTCCAGCTTGGCGAGGACGCGGGGGGTGAACGCCCGCGACACGATCCGCCGGATCTTGGCGTGCCGCGGGTCGTCCATGTTGATCATGGAGCCGAAGTAGCGGGCCATGTACCGGGGCAGGTCGGCGATGCTGGTGGCGGACGGCTCGCTGCTGAACACCTCCGGCGTCCGGCTGGCCTCCACCACGTCGGCGTGCCTGGTCAGCGCGTAGTAGCCGCGCCCGGTCCTGATGAACGGCATCTTCAGCTCGCGGAAGAACGCGGGCCGGTCCCGCTCGCGGAGCCGCGCGAACGCCGCGAGCCGGCGGTCCGGGGGCAGGGACCAGAAGTTCAGGTCCGACAGGTCGATCTCGCCGGTCTCCCGCACTGTCGTCACCAGGCACCGTCCTCACGGAGTTCAGAATGCCATTCGGTTTCCATGGAACCGAGGCAACCGGACATCCGTCAAGAGGCTGCCACGACCCTCCGGTGCAGCACCGCCCGCTCCACCGCCGTCCACGCCCCGGAAGTCAGGAGATACGCTCCCGCCGCTGCTAGATCTTGACCACCGTCACCTGTTCGCCGCACAACGTGCGGATGTCCTGTGGGTCGGACGTAAGGATCATGACTGGGCGCGAGGCCGCCAGCGCGGTTGCGGAGAGCATGGCGTCGATCGCGTATTTGTGACCGTGCAGACCGGCATCGCGCAGGAGAGCGGCGGCGTGCCGAGCGATTGATTCGGTCACGGGTTCAACGTTCACTCGTGAAAGAGTCCATTGGAGCGCGGCCCATTTGATGCCTGGATGAGCCACTTCAACCAGAGTGGCCGCGCTCGTTATGACGCGTTTATCTCTCACCCGCGCGGCGGCCAGCCATTCGGCCATGTCGCGGTCACGTAGGGTGGCTCTGGCCAGACCTTCGCAGTCAAGTACCAGCGTGCCGTCGGGGACCGCGGCCGAACGCGTCATGCTACTTGGCCGGGGTGAGCGGACTCGGCTTGATCGAAGATCGCGAGCTTTGCCTCTACCCCAGCGGGGTCGACTGGGCCGTTCTCCGCTTCGCAGGCCGCGATGAGCTCGTCTAGTTTGTCTCGTTCGATCTGACGCGCGACGGCTGCCGTGACATAGGCGGACAATCCAGAAGGGCCGCTTCTCGCCCTGGCCTCTTCCGCGACGTCGCGAGGCATGGTCACGGAGTACTTCCGGGTGGGCTCGCTCATGTAACAAATCCTACCTCGGATGCCACCGCTGTCTGCGGTAGGACGGCGGTGCGCAGCGTCCGTTCTCTCAGCGTCGTCCGCACCCGCACCGACGAGATGATCTCAGTCTGCCACCGCCTCACAGGAGCAGGAGGGCGAGCGCGCAAAGGGATATGGCGGCCGTGGCGGCTTTCAGGTGCGGAATTCGAGTCGCGATGACGGCGGCGCGGTCGTCGTCTTGGGAGAGGTAGGTGAGGGCGGCGCTCAGGGCGCGGCCGGTGCCGAAGGCGGCGCCGGTCAGGAGGGCGATGGCGAGGGGCTCGTGGCTGAGGAGGAGGGCCAGGGCCAGGACGTAAGGGGCGGTGGACGAAACGTAAGTCCGGACGCCGGTGCCCAGTTCGAAGCCGAATTGCAGGCTGCCCCGGCGCAGATTCGTCTGGAGGATCTCCTGCGGGATCTGGCGGGCGTTCTGCGGGAGGGGAAGGGAGAGCAGGCCGAGTTCACGGGCCGCTCCGAGGGCCGCGATTCCCAGGATCGCCGAGGTGCGGACGGACGAGGGCAGCGGCGCCGAGAGGCCCGAGAGCAGCCAGATCACCGTGGCGCTCACGGTGCCGCCGAGCATCAGCCCTGCGGTGAAGACGGCCAGGATCTCGCCCTGCCGTACGGGAGCCCGCCAACCTGGCGAGAACAGCACGGATTCGCTGTTGCGCGTTCAAACGCTGCCCGACAGGGAGAATCCGGCGAGGACGCCGATCGAGGCCCAGCACAGGACGGCGGCGTTCAGGGCGGCGGCCGACAGCGCGAGGAGCGCGACGGCGGTGACGGGAAGGAGCGGGTCGGTCAGTCCGCGCCGGAGCCGTCCGGCGGTCAGTTCTTGCACGCCGTCGCCACGCGGCAGATGGTCTTGTACCAGTTCCCCGCCTTCGACTTCTTCCAGCCGTCGTGGCAGCGCCAGGTGACGCCCTTCTTGCACTTGCCGCAGGACTTGGCGTACGCCCAGAGCCATCCGTCCCAGTGGCTGCCGTAGCAGTCGCTCGGGCGCAGTTTGTAGCGTCCCGGGTCCGAGACCCCGGATTTGTGGAAGCCCTTGTACTTTCCGCTCGTCCGGCAGCATGAGGCGCACACCAGGCTCGGGCCGCAGCCGGGGGAGCAGTTGTGCCCGGACGCGTACGACGGGCAGCGCGGATAGATGTCGTAGTAGCCGACCAGCTCGAATCCGGAGGACAGCGCGTCCCGCGCGGGCGGGAACACGCCGAGCGCCTTCAGCCCGGCGGTCGCGCCCGCGGCGGCGAGGCCGGTGAGGATGCTGCGCCGCACGGGCCTGAACACGGGTGCGTCCGGCGGGACGCGGCGGCGGACGCGCGAGGTGCCGGCCGGTCGCGGGCCGCGCAGCGGCGGGACGTCGACCAGCTCGATCATCGGGCCGCCTCCAAGGTCATGGCGCGCAGGGCTCCGGGCGAGCCCACGGGTTCGGCGGCCCGCACCCGGCCGTCCGCGCCGACCATCACGGCGAACGGGGTGGCGGGGACGCGGTAGTCGGCGAACAGCCCGTCCTGCTCGCCGGTGAGCACGGTCGCGCCGGGCAGCGCGGCCGCGCCGTCCGCCGGCGGGCCGGAGAAGATCGCGTGGAGCGGGCCGAGGCCGTCGGCGGCGGCCAGCACGTCGGTGCAGACGCCGCAGTCGCGGTCCAGGAAGAGCAGCAGGCCCGGCCCGAGGCGGTCGAACGACGGCGCGGGCGTGCCCGGCGCGGGGCCGAGACCGGTCGGGCTGGACGTCCCCTGGCCGAGCGCGTGGACCTGCCGGACGAGACCGGCGACCACCAGGGCGAGCAGCAGGATCGCCACCCACGACAGCAGGAGCGCACTGCTCTGGAAGCTCATCCGGCCGACCTCCTTTCGATCATGGCGGACGGGAGCGTCCAGAGGAGGACCGCGAACCCCAGCCCCGCCGTGACGGCGATGAACGACTCGTAGGCGGACGGCCCGCCCGGGAGCCCGTGCAGGGCTCCGATCAGCGCGAGGACGGACAGCGCGGCGGCGCGTCCAGCGACCCAGCCCGTCATCGGCGTGCCGGCGCCCGCGCAACCGCATGGCGCGTCGTGCCGCGTGCGTGACACGTACGTCGCGTAGGCGGCGTAGAGGGCGAGCAGGACGGCCGACGCTCCGGACGCCGCGCGCATCGGCCCGTCCACCTGGAGGAGGAGTGCCGTCGCGCCGGCGGCGCCGGCCAGCGCCTCCGCGGCGACCACGGCCGCCGCGGCGGGACCCGCGAGCGCGCGCGGAACCGTGCCGTGCGCCCGCAGTGCCGAGGCGAGCATGCCGGGACGCCTGGCGTGCCCGTACACCGACGCCAGCAGGACGAGCGGGACCGCGACCGCCGCGACGCCCGCCAGAAGCGCGGTCACGGGATCGCCTCGACCGCCAGTCCCGCGAGCCGCCGCGGGACCTCCCGCGCCCGGTCCTGCTCGGGCAGGACGGTCACCAGCAGCGACTTCAGGGCGAGCAGGAAGTAGAGGCCCTGGCCCTCCACCGTGTCCTGGAACAGCTCGCCGCCCGCGACGGGCGCGCCGCGCCACGTCGGGAGCCGCCGCCGCGTCTGCCGGTTCAGCGGCGTGATCTCCAGGAGCCCGAGGCCCGGGACCTCCTTGACCAGCTCGGCGGGCTCGGGCCGCCGGGCCCGGCCGCGCGGGACCGCGATGATCCCGTCGCCGTGCTCGGTGAGCCGCACCGTGCCGAAGAACGCCACCGCGTCCGCCGGGCGCGCGTGGTAGAGGTGCGTGAACACCGCGTGGCGACGTCCCTCCCACACGGCCGCGAGGACGGTCTCGCGCAGCCCGGTCCCGGTGTCGTGCGCCGCCTCGGCCCGGCCGACCCGGAGCCGCCCGTCCTGGACGCGGAACTCCTCCTCGAACCGGTCGACGCCGATGTCCTCGGCCCAGGCGAGCGCGTCCGCCCGGGTGCCGCTGGAGATCTCGTGGAGCCGCCCGCCGTCGGCGATCCGCGCCACCGACGTGCAGGGACGGCCGAGGTCATGGGGACCCGAGAGCCGTACCCTGACGCCGTCCAGCGAGCGGTGGACGGTCTCCCGTTCGGATGTGCCCATGACGCCCCCTTTCCTGCGGGACGCAATTCCCGCAGAAGCACCGCGGGTAACAGAAGTGACGCTACGCGTAATTCCACTCTTTGGGGCTGAATCTTCCGGAAGTGGTCACCTTCGGGAACGGGTAGGGTCAACTGCCGGACCCGTGCGACGGCGGCGTTTCAGCCCCGGCCCGGCACCGCGCCCTCGGTAGGGTCGTGAGGTTTTCCGGCAGGTGAGCGTGAGGTGAACGCGTGAGCAAGGTCGATGTGCTGATCAAGCGGCTCGATCCCGGGCTGCCCCTGCCGCAGTACGCCCACGCGGGCGACGCGGGCGCCGATCTGGTCGCGGCCGTGGACGTCGAGCTGCCGCCCGGTGAGCGCGCCGTCGTCCCGACCGGAACGGCGATCGCGCTGCCCGACGGCTACGCGGCTTTCATTCACCCGAGGTCCGGTTTGGGCGCTAGGTTGGGGGTGACCATAGTCAACGCACCCGGTACGGTCGACGCCGGCTATCGGGGTGAGATCAAGGTGACCCTGCTGAACACCGACCTCCGCGCCACCGTCACCTTGCGGCGCGGAGACCGCATCGCGCAGCTGGTCGTGCAGCGGGTGGAGCAGGCGGTGTTCCACGAGGTCGCCGAGCTTCCCGGATCGGCGCGCGGAACCGACGGCTTCGGCTCCACCGGCGGATTCGGTCCTGCGCCCGGAGGGCGAGGGCCCGCGGGCGCGGATAATGCAGGCAATGAGCACAGTCGAGAAGGAGCGTGAGTCGTGGCTTTTGGACGTCGCCGGCAGGCCGAGGAGCCCGAGAAGGGGCCCGAGGTGACCGATGAGCCGGCGGAGGCCGCCGAGGACGCCGCCGATGAGGCCCCCGCCAAGGCCGAGAAGGCCGAGAAGGCCGAGGGCGGTCCGTGGGACTCCGAGGACTCCTTCCCCGAGTTGCAGCGGCTCGACTTCGGATCCATCCAGGTGCCCGTCGCCCAGGGGCTCGCCTTCCAGGTGAACTTCGAGGCCACCCAGGTCGACGAGGAGGGCAACCCGCTCGACGGGCGCCCCGTCGCCGTGCTGGTGCAGTACGAGGAGAGCGCCATGCAGCTGCAGGCGTTCGCGGCGCCGAAGCGCAGCGGCATCTGGGACGACGTGCGCCGTGAGACCGCCAAGGACATCCAGGAGGAGGCGCAGGGCCAGACCCAGGAGGGCGACGGCCCGTTCGGTTCCGAGCTGCTGGCGATGGTCCCCCAGCCGCTGACCGAAGAGGTCCTCGCGGAGATGCCGGAGGAGTTCCGCCAGCAGATCCCGGCCGAGTTCGTCGAGCAGGGCTGGGCGCCGCAGATCATCCGCTTCCTCGGCGTGGACGGCCCCCGCTGGTTCCTCCAGGCCGTCGTGCAGGGCGCGGCGATCGAGAACGAGGAGCAGTGGCAGGTCCTGGAGGACGTCCTGCGCGGCGTGGTCGTCGTCCGCGGCGACGCCCCGATGCCCCCGCGCGAGTTGCTGGAGCTGCGCATCCCGAAGGAGTTCAGCGAGGGCAACGAGGAGGAAGGGGAGGAGGAGGGCGTGCAGACCTTCGACCCCTTCGAGCGCGGCCCCGAGATCACCGAGGTCCGCTGACCCGCCGCCGTGGTCCGCTGACCCGGTCGCCGTGGCCGCCGGCCCCGGCCGCCGTCCGCTCCACACCAGATCTTGCCCGCCGTGCCGCGCGCCTTTTTCGGACGTGCGGCCGGCGGGTTTTCGCTGGGCCGTGCGCGGCGGATTCCTTGCGCTGGACGCCTCCCGGGTGGTCAATCGGGACATGTCGAAGAAGACGCGCAAACGTCGGGCCCGTAAACGCAGCAAGTCCAACAAGGGCAAGCGGCCCAACGCCCGCCGTTAGCGAGCCCGGCGCCCGCCGCCCGGCGCTATCACTCGATCATCTCGAACGTCATCGCGTGCTCGACGCCCGCGGCGCGCCCCTCCTTCTCGGCGATGCCGGTGAGGAACGCCTCCCCGTCGAACTCCTCGCCCAGGTTCGAGAAGTACACGTGGTGCGCGAGCAGCGAGTCGATGCCGGCGCGCAGATGCCCGGTGACGTCCACGTAGTGCGTGGCCTGCGGTGACCCGCCGAACAGCGCGAACCGGACGCCCTGCCACGGGTCGAGGCCGAGGTCGCGGAACACCCACCGGTTGGCCGCGTCCCTGATCGCGTCGGCGACAGCGAGCCCGAGCACGCGGTGGTCGGCCATGTTGAAACCGCCGCCGGGGAACGACTCCCGGAAGTTCAGCGACAGCACCACCTCGGGCCGGTGCCGCCGGATCGCCGCGGCGAGCGCCCGCCGCAGCGGCAGCCCGTACTCCAGCACGCCGTCCTGGAAGTCGAGGAACTCCACGGCCTCCACGCCGACGGCGCGCGCCGCCTCGATCTGCTCCGCGCTGCGGATCCGGGCGACCTCCGCGGGGTCCATCGAGTCGATCCCCGCCTCGCCGCGGGTCGCCATCACCTCCGTCACCGTCTTGCCCTGGCTCGTCCACTTGGCGACCGCCGCCGACGCCCCGTACTCCAGGTCGTCGGGGTGCGCGACGATCGTCAGCGCCCGTTCCCAGTCCTCAGGTACCTCGTCCATCCCTCCATCCTCGCCCATTCCCTACAGGTAGCGGAGCCAGAGGTAGGGGGTGGCCAGCGCGACCGTGACGAAGGTGACGACGAGTCCGTAGCGGGTGAACCGCCAGAAGCTGATCGGCGTGCCGTTGCGGGCGGCGATGCCGAGCACGACGACGTTGGCGCTGGCGCCGATGGCTGTGGCGTTGCCGCCGAGGTCTGCCGCAGCACCGACACGATGACCATCATCCCGAGCAGCAGGAAGATTACGTTCCAGTCGATCCCGGACTCTTCGGAGAAGAACGCGTCCTCCGCGTCGGTGATGTGCAGGAGCAGCATCAGGCCCGCGCCGCCGAGGGCCACCGCCGTCCGGTGCACCCGCTCCGAGGCGATCAGGACGTAGGCGCAGACGAAGATGACGATCGCGGCGATGGCCGGCACGGCGCCTCCTGATCGGCATGGGGCTGACAGGACCTGCCGACCAGACTTCCCGGCGCACCGCCAGCGACTGTAACCCGACGCGCTGGACCCGGCCCGAGGCGGGGTCGTCCGAGCCTTGGAAATGGTGGGGTTTTGCCTACCCCGATCGGCGTGCTGGACCCATCCTGCGCGGCCGTCGCCGTCCGTAATTTCGTTCCCACAGGCGCACCGGGAAGGGGCGCCGGGCTGGAGGGAAACAATGATCGGACGTAGGGGACCGGGGCCGGCGGACCCGGCGGGCCAGGTGCCGGACGAGGCGCTCCGCCTGGAGAACGTGCGCAAGGTGTACGGCGCGGACGGCAACCGTGTGGTCGCGCTGGACGGCGTGTCGCTGTCGCTGCCGGCCGGGTCGTTCACCGCGGTGATGGGCCCGTCCGGGTCGGGCAAGAGCACGCTGCTGCAGTGCGCGGCGGGCCTTGACCGTCCCACCGAGGGACGCGTGTTCGTGGACGGCGCCGCGCTGTCGGGGGACAGCGAGGCCGCGCTGACGAAGTTCCGCCGCCAGCGCATCGGTTTCGTCTTCCAGCAGTTCAACCTGCTGCCGACGCTGAACGTGATGCAGAACGTGCTGCTGCCGCTGAAGCTGGCCGGCCGCAAGGCCGACCGGCGGGAGGCGCGGGACGTCCTTGAGCGCCTCGGGCTGGGCGAGCGGCTCGGCCACCTGCCCTCGGAGCTGTCCGGCGGGCAGCAGCAGCGGGTGGCGATCGCGCGGGCGCTGGTCACGCGGCCGCGGGTGGTGTTCGCGGACGAGCCGACCGGCGCGCTGGACACGCGGAGCGCCCGCGACGTCCTGGGCCTGCTGCAGGAGTCGGTGCACCTGCACGGCCAGACGGTCGTGATGGTCACCCACGACCCGGTCGCCGCGTCCTACGCGAACGCGGTGCTGTACCTGGCGGACGGGCGGATCGTCGGCCACCAGGCCGCGCCGACCGCCGAGGCCGTCGCCGAGCGGATGACGCACCTGGCCGACGAGGTCGAGCGTCAGCGGACGATGACGGAGGCGTGACGATGTTCCAGTTGGCGATGAGTTCACTGCGCAGGCGGGCCGGCGCGTTCGTCGCGAGCTTCCTCGCGATGTTCCTCGGCTCGGCGATCATCATGGCGTTCGCGTCGATGCTGGACACGGCGGAGGCGAGCGGCGCGACCGGGACGGCTCGGGAGACGCTCGTCACCATGGCGAACGTCGTCGGCGGGTGGGGCCTGCTGCTGGTGGTCTTCGCGGTCACCTCGACGCTGACCCTGTCGGTCCGGCAGCGGGCCGTGGAGATGGCGCTGCTGAAGAGCGTCGGCGCGACCCCGGCGCAGCTCGGCCGGATGATCGTCGGCGAGGCGGCGGGGCTGGCCGTGGCGGCGGCGCTGCTCGGGATCGTCCCGGGGATGCTCATCGGCCGCGCGCTGCTGGGCATGCTGCACGACACCGACCAGGTCCCGGCGGACGTCGGGTACACCTTCGGGCCGATCGCGGTGTCCATGGGCATCGGGATCACCGTCGTGTCCGCCGTCGGCGCCGCGCTGATCACCGCGCGCCGCACGACCCGCGTCCGGGTGACGGAGTCGCTGGCGGCCGCGGCCGTCGACACCGGCAGGCTGAGCAGGAAGCGCGTCGTGTTCGCGGTGATCTTCCTGCTGGTCGCCGTCCAGCAGGCCGTGATCACCGTGACCGTGATGGACGGCGACAGCATGGCGATGGCGACGTCCGGGCAGGCGGACATCTTCGCCGCGATCGGGCTGTCGCTGCTGGCCCCGGCGATCATGCGGCGGGTGACGGCGCTGGTGGCCGGTCCGCTGCGGCTGTTCGGCGGCGCCGCCGGCGGTCTCGCGGCCGACACCATGGGCCGCCGGACGAGCGCGCTGGCCGCCGCGGTCACGCCGGTCATCCTGTTCGTCGCGACGGCGGTCGGCACGCTGTTCCTGCAGTCCACCGAGAACGCGGCGCTGGAGGCCGCCGGGCTCGCCAAGACGAACGAGCAGAAGAACATCGAGACGCTGAACTTCGTCGTCATCGCCATGGTGGTGCTGTTCACCGCGATCATGCTGGTGAACACGCTGATCGCGGCGACCGCGCACCGCCGCCGCGAGTTCGGCCAGACGCGGCTCGCCGGCGCGACGCCCGGCCAGGTGCTCGGCGGTGCGGCGGTGGAGGCGGCGGTGCTGGCGGTCACCGGCGTGGTGGTCGGGACGGTCGCGTCGGTCTTCACGATCGTGCCGTTCGGCCTCGCCCGGCGCGACTCGGTCACCCCGGACGGAAGCGTGTGGACCTACCTCGCGGTGGTCGCGCTCGCCGCCGTCCTCACCGGGGCCACGGCCTACGGCGCGACGCGCAGGGCCGTCCGGGTCCCCGCGGTCGAGGCGGCGCTCAACTGACCAGACGGGGGTCGAGCGAAGCTCGTCGGTTGGAGGACGGGGGGGCGGCAGGCCGCGTCCCCCCGCGAGGCTCCGCGGGGTGCTCATCCGTAGAGGGTGGGCACCCCGCGGGGCATACTGGCGCCTCCGGGGGTGGTGACGGTGGACGAGCCCGACATACAGGACGAACCCGAGCGACGGGCCGAACCCGGCCGGCGCCGGGTCCTCATGCCGCTGGTCATCGAGGAGGCCGAGCGCGCGGAGCCGCCCGGCGAGCCGGAGACCGGGCTCGTCCCGGTCCGCGACCCCGGCGACGTCGGCGACCCGGGGACCGCCGACCGGCCCGGCTCGGAGCGCGACGAGATCGGCGGCGCCGCGCAGGCCGCGCCGCCGGGCGTCGCGCACTCCAGCGCCGTCATGGCGATCGGGACGGTCTTCTCCCGCGCCACCGGCTTCCTCCGCACGGTCGTGATCGGCGCGGCGCTCGGCACCGCGCTGCTCGGCGACGCCTACCAGGCCGCCGAGATGATCCCGTACACGGTGTACGAGCTGCTGCTCGGCGGGCTGCTCGCGAGCGTCTTCGTCCCGTTCCTGGTGAAGCGGCGGATGCGGGACGCCGACGGGGGAGCGGCGACGGAGCGGCGGCTGCTCGGCGTCGTCCTGGTGGCCCTCGCCGTGCTGACCGTCGTGGCCGTGCTCGCCGCCGACCAGCTGATCTCCCTGTACGCGGGCGGGTACGAGGGCCGGCAGCGCGAGGTGGCCGTGCTGCTCACCCGGCTGCTGCTCGTCCAGATCTTCTTCATCGGCGTCAGCGGGCTGGCGAGCACGCTGCTGAACGTCCGGCGCCGGTTCGGGGCGCCGATGTGGGCGCCGGTCGTCAACAACCTGATCACGATGGCCGCGGGCGTGCTCTTCCTCTGGGTCGCCGGACGCGGCCGGACGGCCGAGACCGTCACCGACGGCCAGCTCGCCCTCATCGGCCTCGGCTCCGCGTTCGGGACGATCGCGCAGAGCGCGGTGCTCGCGTGGATGCTGCGGTCCGCCGGGTTCCGCTGGCGGCCGCGCCTCGACCTGCGCGGTTCCGGGCTCGGCGAGGCGGTGCGGGCCGCGTCGTGGATGCTGCTCTACATCGTCGTCGCGCAGGTGGGCGTCCTCGTGACCGCGAACGTCGCGACGCGCGCGGCCGGCCGGGCGGCCGAGGCGGCGGGCCGTCCGGTCCCGGGGAGCGGGCTCGCCACGTACAAGTTCGCGCTCGTCGTGTTCCAGCTCCCGTACGCGATCATCGCCGTGTCGGTGATCACGGCGCTGCTGCCGAGGATGAGCGCGCACGTCGCGGACGGGCGGCGCGACCTCGTCCGGGACGACTTCTCCCGCGGCCTGCGGCTGGCCTGCGCGCTGCTCGTCCCGCTGTGGCTGGGGATGCTGGTGTTCGCGATCCCCGGCTCGGTCACGTTCTTCGCCTACGGCAGCCTCAGCGTGGACGGGGCGCGCCGCATCGGGGCCGTCCTCATGGTCTTCGCCGTGATGGTCCTGCCGTTCACCCTGCATCAGCTGCTCATGCGCGTCTTCTACGCGCTGGGCGACACCCGCACGCCCGGGCTGATCGCCATCCCGGCCGGGGCGGCGCAGGCGGCCACGGCGCTGGCGCTGCTGTGGCTCGTCCCGGCACGGCAGGTGGTGCTCGGGCTGCCCATCGCGTACGGGCTGTTCTACCTGGTCGGCGCGGCGGGCGCGGCGATCGTCCTGCGCAGGCGGCTCGGCGGGATGGACGGGCGCCGCATCCTCCGCGCGCTCACCCGCCTGCACCTGGCCGCGCTGCCCGGCCTCGCGTTCGCGGCGGCGACGGTCTGGGGGTTCGGCCATCTGCCGGGCGACCGGCTCCCCGCCCTGCTCGCCCTCGCCGTCGGCGGTCTCGGCGGCGGCGCGCTGTACTTCGTGACCGCCCGGCTGATGAACGTCCCCGAGATCGGCTACTTCACCGCGATGGCGTCGGCCCGGCTGCGCCGCTCCTGAGGGCCCGGGAACGCCGAAAACGCCGCCCGGTGCGGACGGCGAGTTCGGCGGGACGGCTCAGTGGGCGCGGGCCCGGCGGGGGAGGAGGAACGCGACCAGGAACGCGACCGCGGTGAGGACGAGGGTCAGCTCGGCGACCCGCTTCGCGGCGTCCAGCGCGGCGGACGGGTCGAAGTGCCCGGCCACCGGCGCGCCGATCGCGCCGAAGAACACCGTGCCGAGGATCGCGATGCCGAGCGAGGCGCCGAGCTGCTGGATCGACTCCAGCGCCGCCGACCCGGACCCGACCTCGTGGTCGGCGATGCCCGCGACGATGATGTCGAACAGCGGGACGAAGATCATCCCCATCCCGGCGCCGAAGAGCAGCAGCGGCGCGACCAGGTGCCAGCCGCCGAGGCCCGTCCCGGCCGTCTCGAACACCGCGTACAGGGCGGCCAGCCCGGCGAGCATCATGCCGAGGCCGAGGTGCAGGATCTTCCGGCCGAGGCTGTTCATGGTCATCCCGGAGAACGCCGACCCGGCGAACGCGCCGATCGCCCAGGACGACATCGCCAGGCTGGCGGCGAGCGGCGTGTAGCCGAGCCCGAGCTGCAGGAACAGCCCGACGGCCAGCGAGAACCCGGTGATCAGCCCGAAGAAGACGACGACGAACAGGACACCGGAGCTGTAGGAGCGGCTGGCGAACACGGTCAGCCGGACGAGCGGCGTCCGGCCGCGGCGGGCGCGGCGCAGCTGGTGCAGCGCGAACAGGGCGAGGACGGGCGCCGAACCGGCGAGCAGCGCCAGCGACCAGACCGGCCAGCCCAGCTCACGGCCCTGGACGAGCGGGTAGACGAGCATGCTCATGCCGAGGCCGCCGAGCAGCATCCCGGGGACGTCCAGCCCGCCGGAGCGGTCGGCCTGCCCCTGCGACCGGGCCGGGGCCGGCAGGACCCGCGCGCCGACGACCAGCGCGTACGCGCCGACCGGGATGTTGATCAGGAAGATCGCGCGCCAGCCGGTGCCGAACAGGTCGGCGTCGACCAGCAGGCCGGCGACCACCGGGCCGAGGATCGTGGCCAGCCCGATCACCGGGCCGAACAGCGCGAACGCCTTGCCGATGTCCTTGGCGCCGAACAGGTCGCGGATCAGCCCGAAGCCCTGCGGGATCATCACCGCGGCGCACAGCCCCTGCGCGACCCGCGCGGCGATCAGGCTCTCGGGCGACCAGGCGAACGCGCAGGCCACCGAGGTGACCACGAACCCGGCCGCCCCCACCAGCAGGACGGGCTTGCGGCCGAACATGTCACCGAGCCGCCCGCCGGTGAGCAGCGCCACGGCGAGGGCGAGCGTGTACCCGGCGGCCATCCACTGCAGCGCGGAGTAGGACCCGCCGAGGTCCGCGCGGATCGCGGGAGCGGCCACGTTCACGACGGTCGAGTCGAGCAGGTTCAGCAGGGTGGCGGCCAGGACCGCGGAGAGGCCGAGCCAGCGGCGCGGGCTCAACGCCGTTCCGGAGGGTCGTCCTTCCACAGGAACGGGCGCGCCCGCGGTCTCCTGGGGGGCGTCGGGGCGGATCTCAGATGGTGAGACCGAGGTGTCGAGCGTGGCGGCCACGGCTCTTCCTTCCTGTTGGAGCGGAATGCTCTGTTCCAATAATAACAGAACGGAATGCTTCATTCCAAGTCCTGGGGAGAGGGAATCGATCGGGGGCGGGGCAAGGGGTCCGATTCGTCCGGGGATGCCATACGCTTCGAGACATGGACGAGGTATCGGCCGAGCGCGGGAAGGGCGGGCTGCGCCGCTTCCTCCGGCGCATGGCGTCGAGCCGGGCCGAGCTGGAGGCCGAAGAGCTGCAGAAATCCTCGGGCGACGAGGGCGCGACGCCGATCACCCAGTGCGCCGAGCGCAAGCGCCACTGCGTCGCCGGTACGCTACGTACGGTGACGCTCCGTCCGCGGGGCGGCGCCCCGGCCCTGGAGGCCGAACTGTACGACGGCACCGACGTGATCAGCCTGGTCTGGCTCGGCCGCCGCAAGATCGCCGGCATCGACCCGGGGCGCATGCTGCGCGCCGAAGGGCTGGTGAGCACGCAGGACGGGCGCAAGGTCATGTTCAATCCGCGATACGAGCTGCGCGGCGGTTCATGAGGCCGCGCCGGGTGCCCGGGAGTGCGACGTGAGCGAAGTGGAAGCGAGCCGGGAGGACGGCACGGACACCGAAACCGGTGATCCCGCAGCGTCGGGGGCGACGGCCGCGCCGGGCACGTCCGGTGCGCCGGCGGAGGGGAACGCCGCGCACGACACCGTCGAGGCGGCCGTGCGCGCCCAGCTCACCAAGGCGCTCGGCGGCGTCCGCGGCATGGTCGAGGCCGCCGTCCCCACCATCGCGTTCACCGGCACCTACGTCACCACGGACGAGATCAAGCCCGCCGTCGCCGCCGGCATCGGCGCGGCCGTGCTGCTGCTCGCCGTCCGGATCGCCCAGCGCTCCAACCCGCAGTTCGTCCTGAACAGCCTCGTCGGCATCGCGGTCGCCGCGTTCTTCGCGCTGCGCTCGGGCAAGGCCGAGGACGCGTTCCTGCCCGGCATCCTCCTCAACGCCGGCTACGCCGCCGCGATGATCTTCTCGATCGCGGTGCGGTGGCCGGTCGTCGGCTTCATCATCGGCACCGTCACCGGCGACCCGACCGAATGGCGCCGCGACCCCGGCATCGTGAGGCTCTGCTCGAAGCTCACCTGGCTGCTGGTGCTGCCGTGCGCCGCCCGCGTCGCCGTCCAGTACCCGATCTACCTCGCCGACGGCGACCAGAGCGGCCTGCTCGGCGCCGCCAAGATCGCGATGGGCTGGCCGCTGCAGGTGGCGGCGCTGGCGGCCATGGTCTGGCTCCTCGCCCGCGGCCGCACCCCCATCGAACGCAAAGAACCCGCCTAGCCGCGACGGCCGGGCGGGTTCCGGGCGTCTTCTCAGTGGCCGCCCAGGAGTTCGGCGAGTTCGTCCTCCACGTCCTGGCTGGCGACGAACATCAGCTCGTCGCCCGGTTCGAGCGTGTCGTCCGCCGTCGGGACGAGCACCCGGCCCTCGCGCAGGATCGCCACCAGCGCCGTGTCGCGCGGCCAGGCCACCGACCCGACCCGCTCCCCGCCGAGCGGCGCGTCCTCCGGCAGCGTCAGCTCGACCAGGTTCGCCTCGCCCTGCCGGAACGTCATCAGCCGGACGAGGTCGCCGACGCTGACCGCCTCCTCCACCAGCGCCGACAGCAGCCGCGGCGTCGACACCGCCACGTCCACGCCCCACGACTCGTTGAACAGCCACTCGTTGTTCGGGTGGTTGATCCGGGCCACCACGCGCGGCACCCCGTACTCGGTCTTGGCCAGCAGCGACACCACCAGGTTGACCTTGTCGTCGCCGGACGAGGCGACCACGACCTGGCAGCGCTGCAGCGCGGCGTCGTCCAGCGCGGAGATCTCGCACGCGTCGGCCAGCAGCCACTCGGCGCGCGGCACCATCTCCACCTTGATGGCCTTGGGGCTCTTGTCGATCAGGAGCACCTCGTGCCCGTTCTCCAGCAGCTCCTGGGCGATGGACCGGCCCACCGCGCCCGCCCCGGCGATCGCGACCCGCATCAGGACTCCTCCCCGTCCCGCGCCGCGACCGCGAGGTTCACGCGCTCGACGTCGTCGGCGCCCGCCATGATGTGCACGATGTCTCCGTCCTGGATCACGGTGTCCCGGTCCGGGACGAGGGCCTCGCCCATCCGCGACAGGAACGCTACCCGCGTGCCCGCGTGCTCCTCCAGCGCGCCGACCTTCTCACCCACCCACAGGTGCCCGGAGTCCAGCTCGGCGAGGACGACCGCGCCGGTCGGGTCGCGCCACAGCGGCTCGGCGCCCTCGGGGAGCAGCCGCCGCAGGATCTGGTCGGCGGTCCACCGGACGGTCGCGACCGTGGGGATGCCGAGCCGCTGGTAGACCTCCGCGCGGCGCGGGTCGTAGATCCGGGCGACGACGTTGTCGACGCCGAACGTCTCCCGCGCCACCCGCGCGGAGATGATGTTGGAGTTGTCGCCGCTGCTGACGGCCACGAACGCGGACGCGCGCTCGATGCCCGCCTCGGCGATCACCTCGCGGTCGAACCCGAACCCGGTGATGCGGCGGCCCCGGAACCCGCTGCGCAGCCGGCGGAACGCCTCCGGGTTCTGGTCGATGATGGCCACCGAGTGACCCTTGTCCTCCAGGATGTGGGCGAGCGTCGAGCCGACCCGCCCGCATCCCATGATCACGATATGCACGGCCGTTCCCTCTGTCCGTCCAGGGGGACGCTCCCCCTGTACCCCCCGCGCCGTGCACGGCACCCGTCGCCGACCGCCCATGCCGTGCCGCACCCGAGGAACGTTTCCTGTGAATGATCCCTACCGGGCTGCAAACCTACACATCCGCCCAGGCGAGTACTACCCGGTACGGCACCTCCTTCCCGGCCGCGGGGGCGGAACGGCGGCGTCACGTCCAAGAGCTAGAGTCTCCTCTCGTGTCTAAGGTTCCGGACCTTGCGAAGCGGCTGCTCGTCGGCCGGGCGCTGAGCAGCGCGCAGCAGCACGAGCAGCTCCTGAAGAAGCGCATCGCGCTGCCGGTCTTCGCCAGCGACGCCCTCTCGTCGGTCGCCTACGCCCCCCAGGAGATCCTCCTCGCGCTGGGCGCCGGCGGCCTGGTGATGTACCACTACACGCCGTGGGTCGCCGCGGCCGTGGTGGTGATCCTGCTGACGGTGGTCGCCTCGTACCGGCAGAACGTCCGGGCGTACCAGAGCGGCGGCGGCGACTTCGAGGTCGCCACCGAGAACCTCGGCGGCAACTGGGGCGTGGTCGTCGCGAGCGCGCTGCTGGTCGACTACGTCATGACGGTCGCGGTGTCGGTGTCGTCGGGGGTGGAGAACCTCGGGGCGCTGCTGAACTTCATGCGGCCGCACGAGGTCGCCGTCGCGATCGGCATCGTGGTGCTGCTCACGATCGGGAACCTGCGGGGCCTCAAGGAGGCCGGGGTCGCGTTCGCGATCCCGACGTACCTGTTCATGTTCGCGATGGTCAGCATGCTGCTGTGGGGGCTCGTCCGGCTGGTCGCCGGCGCCGACCTGGAGGCCGAGACGGCGGGCTACGAGGTCCGCGGCGACGAGACGGACGTCGCCGGGTTCGCGCTGGTCTTCCTGCTGCTGCGGGCGTTCTCGTCCGGCTGCGCCGCGCTGACCGGGGTCGAGGCGATCAGCAACGGCGTGCCCGCGTTCCGCAAGCCCAAGGGCGAGAACGCCGCGAAGACGCTGCTGGCGCTCGGGGTCGTCGCGATGACGCTGTTCGGCGGCGTCATCGCGTTCGCCTACATCACCGACGCCAGGTTCGCCGAACCCGACCAGGGCAGCCGGCTGATCGACCCGGAGACCGGGCGGGCGGTCGAGCACGCCGACCCGGTGATCGCGCAGGTCGCGCACACCGTGTTCAGCAACTTCGAGCTGGGCTTCGTGCTCGTCACCACGATGACCGCGCTGATCCTGTTCCTGGCCGCCAACACCGCGTTCAACGGGTTCCCGGTGCTGGGGTCGGTGCTCGCGCAGAACCGCTTCCTCCCGCGGCAGCTGCACACCCGCGGCGACCGGCTCGCCTTCAGCAACGGCATCGTCATCCTCGCCACGATGGCCGGGCTGCTGATCTACGCCTACGACGCGTCCGTCAGCCGGCTGATCCCGCTGTACACGGTCGGCGTGTTCGTGTCGTTCACCGTCAGCCAGATCGGCATGGTCCGGCACTGGAACCGGCTGCTGGCGACCGAGACCGACGCGGCGCAGCGCCGCCGGATGATGACCTCCCGCGGCATCAACGCGTTCGGCGCCACCCTCACCGGCATCGTCCTCGTCGTCGTGCTGATCACCAAGTTCGCGCTCGGCGCCTACATCGTCTGCATCGCGATGCCGGTGCTGTTCCTGCTGATGAAGGGGATCAGGCGGCACTACGACCGGGTCGCCGTCGAGCTGGTGCCCTCCGGCGAGGACGTCGCGCTGCCCGCCCGCATCCACGGCATCGTGCTCGTCTCCAAGATCCACAAGCCGACGCTGCGGGCGCTGGCGTATGCCCGCGCGACCCGTCCGTCCACGCTGGAGGCGGTGACGGTCGCGGTGGACGCGGCAGAGTCGCAGCGGCTCCAGGACGAGTGGGACGCGCTCGACATCCCCGTCCCGCTGAAGATCCTCGACTCGCCGTACCGGGAGATCACCCGTCCCGTCCTGTCGTATGTGAAGAGCGTCCGGCGCAAGAGCCCGCGCGACGTCGTCACCGTGTTCATCCCCGAGTACGTCGTCGGGCACTGGTGGGAGCAGCTCCTGCACAACCAGAGCGCGCTGCGGCTCAAGGGGCGGCTGCTGTTCCAGCCGGGCGTCATGGTGACGAGCGTCGCGTGGCAGCTCCAGTCGTCCGACCGGCTCAAGGGACGGGTCGAGCCGCCCGGCCCCGGCGCGTCCCGGCGGCCGCCGCGGACCGGGTCGCGTCCCGGTGCGGGTAATGTTTCGGAACGTGACTGACCTGGAACCCGACGTCCTGCCCGACATCCTCGACCTGGAGGTCGGCAACGTCGCCAACGGCGGATTCTGCGTCGCCCGGCACGAGGGACGCGTGATCTTCGTCCGGCACGCGCTGCCGGGCGAGCGGGTGCGGGCGCGCGTCACCGAGCGCGCGAAGACCTTCCTCCGCGCGGACGCCGTGGAGATCATCGAGGCGTCCCCGGACCGGGTCGCGCCGCCGTGCCCGTTCGCGGGCCCCGGACGCTGCGGCGGCTGCGACTGGCAGCACGCCTCCCTGCCCGCGCAGCGCGCCCTCAAGGCCGCCGTCGTGGAGGAGCAGCTCAAGCGCCTCGCCGGGATCGACCGGACGGTCACCGTCGAGGAGGTCCCCTACCCGGTCGACTCGGAGGTCGCGCCGCCGCCGGGGCTCGGATGGCGGACCCGCGTGCAGTTCACCGTCTCGGGCGGCGCCGTCGGGCTGCGCCGGCACCGCTCGCACGACATCGAGCCGATCGACGAATGCCTGATCGCCCACCCGGGCGTCGAGCTGATGGGCATCGAGCGCAAGCGCTGGCCGGGCGCGTCCGGCGTCGAGGGCATCGTGTCCGCGACCGCCGGCGACCGGCTGGTCGTGCTGCGCGGCCGCGACCGCCGCAAGATCAAGGTGCCCCGGCTGGACGTGCCGGTCCGGCTCGTCCGCGGCAAGCCCGAACCCGGCGCGAGCCTCCCGTACGTCCGCGAGGAGGTGTCCGGACGCCTGTACCAGGTCAGCGGCAGCGGCTTCTGGCAGGTGCATCCGGGCGCCGCGCAGCTGCTCGCCGACGCCGTCGTCGACGCGCTCGAACCGAAGCCCGGCGACATCGCCCTCGACCTGTACTGCGGCGTCGGCCTGTTCGCCGGCGTCCTCGCCGACCGGGTCGGGCAGGACGGCCTCGTCGTCGGCGTCGAGTCCGACGGGCAGGCCGTCCGCGACGCCCGGTTCAACCTGCGCGAGCTGCCGAACGTGTCCATCGAGCGCGGCCCCGTCGAGGAGGTCGTCGCCGACCTGGAGTTCGGCCGCGCGTCCGCCGGGTCGCGGGCGCAGAACAAGCGCGGCGGCGGCCACCACCGCGGCGAGCGCGTCCGGCGCGCCGACCTCGTCGTCCTCGACCCGCCGCGCACCGGCGCGGGACGCGACGTCGTCGAGCACATCACCCGCCTCGCCGGACGCAAGATCGCCTACGTGTCCTGCGACCCCGCGACCCTGGCCCGCGACCTCGCCTACTTCGCCGAGCGCGGCTGGACGCTGGAGACCCTCCGCGCCTTCGACGCCTTCCCGATGACCCACCACGTGGAGTGCCTCGCCACCCTCGTCCACGGCTGAGCTTCCGCGCTGACCTGCGCATCCGGACCTGCGAAAACGGGTTGCGGCGGGGAATACCGTGGAAGCGTGATCGAAATCAGGGAGGTCCCGGAGGGCGACGTCGACCAGATGGTCGATCTCGCCGCCCTGGTGTTCCACCAGCGCATCGAGAAGGACGAGTACGACCGCGTGGCGTGGCCGGCGCGCCGGGCCGAACGCCTCGGCGCCTACGACGACGGCGTCCTGGCCGGGCAGCTCGCGTCCCTACCGGCCCGGCTGGCCGTGCCGGGCGGGTTCCTCGACTGCTCGGCGGTCACCTTCGTCGGGGTGCTGCCCACCCATCGCCGCCGCGGCGTGCTCACCTCGATGATCGATCGGATGCACGCGGACGCGATCGCCGCGGGCCGCCCGGTCGCCGCGCTCTGGGCCTCGCAGGGCCTGATCTACGGGCGGTACGGCTTCGGCCTCGCCACCCGCGCGATCTCGATGGAGATCGACACGACCCGTCCGCTCGACCTTCGCACCACGCCCGATCCCGCGCCGCTCCGGCTGGTCGATCTCGCGTCCGCCCCGGAGGTCCTCGACCCGATCTACACGCGGGCGCTGTCGTCCCGCCCCGGTGGCCTGCTGCGCGACCCCGAATGGTGGGCGCAGATCGTCCTGGAGCCGGTCGACCACGAGGCGCCCGGCTACACCGAGCCGCGCGCCGTCGTCCATCCGGCCGGGTACGCCGTCTACCGCACGCACCCTGACCGGACGGTCATGGTCATCGACTTCGTCGCCGAGACGCCGCAGGCCGAGGCGGCGCTCTGGCGGTACCTGGCGTCGATCGACCTCACGTCCCGCATCAAGGCCCCCGGCCGTCCGGTGGACGACCTGCTCCCGCACATGGCGGCCGACCCCGACCAGGTCGCCATCAAGGGCGACTACGGCGCGCTCTGGCTGCGGCTCGTCGACGTCCCGGCCGCGCTGCGCGCCCGTTCCTGGGCCGCCGGCGACGCGTTCGTCCTGGAGGTCCGCGATCCCCGCATCCCGGCGAACGAGGGGCGCTGGCGGCTGAAGACCGGGTCCGCGCCCTCCTGCGACCGGACCGCGGACTCCCCCGACCTGACCCTGTCGGCCGCCGACCTGGCCGCCGTCTATCTCGGCGGCACGCGCCTGACCGCGCTGGTCCGCGTCGGCGCGGTGACCGAGCACACGCCGTCCGCCGCCACCCGCCTGGAGGCCGCGCTGGCCGTGCCGCTCGCGCCGTTCATCCACGACGACTTCTGACACGTCCGCTAGCCGCGGCGCCCGCCGCGGGCCGGACCGATGGGTGATCTTGCGGTGGCAGGATCGGTGTCGGGTGCGTCGATGGCTGAACGGAGTGGCTGTGAGCGATCTGGTGGAGTTCCTGCGGGCCCGGCTCTTCGAGGACGAGGACACCGCGCGGTGGGCGGCCGACTACCGGTCGCGTCCGAGCGGCGGGCCCGACCTGTCCGGGGACGAGCGGTGGCAGTGGGTCGAGACGCATTCCGGGGAGCGGCTCCGGCTGGGACGGCGGCCGATGGACCATCTGCAGCGGCCGGTTTCGCTGCGGAGCGTCAACGAGTACCCGTGGCAGAGCCGTCCGGGGTTCGGGCCGCACCACGTGCTGGACGTCTCGTTCGTCAAGGAGGGCGTCGCGCTGCACATGGCGCGCCATTCGCCGGCGCGTGTCGTGGCCGAGGTGCGGCTGAAGCGGCGCCTGCTCGAACTGCATTCGCGGATGAACGGGACGGGTGTCTGCCAGGCGTGCGGCGAGCACGTCCGGGAGGGCGGGTGCACGACGCTGCGGCTCCTGGCGACGCCGTACGCCGACCACCCGGAGTACCGGGCGAACTGGCGCGTCTGAGCGGTGCGCCCGGGGGCGGGGCGGTGGATGTTTCCTGGTGTTTCCGGCATGCTGGGCGGCATGGCCGGGGACGTGGACCGCGAGCGGGTCGCCAAGTACGCGGTGGCCAGGCGCGGATCGCTCGGGCTGACGCAGGAGCAGCTGGCGGAGCGGGCCGGGGTGACGGTCAAGACGGTCTACAACCTGGAGGCGGGGGAGCGCTGGCCGCAGGCGCGGACCCGCGGCGCCATCGAGGACGCGCTGCGGTGGCGGGCCGGCGACCTCGCGCGCATCGCCGAGGGGATGGAGCCGCTCGGCGGCCAGGACCCGGCGGAGGCGGACGAGACCCCGCGCGAACTCGCGGAGCTCAACGCCTACTTCGCCGACCTGCGGACCGGCCCCGGCGAGAAGCGGCGGATGGCGCTCGCGTTCCTCCGGGCGCTCTACGGCGAACCCGAAGGCCGCTGAGTTACCGGATCTTTCCGGACGACGCGGACGCCGTTCCCGGCCGGGCCCTATTCCCCGGGCGAGACGCCGACACGCCACTGCCCGTAGTCGTCCTGGACGGCGCGGTCGTAGTCGACGGCGACACCGTTGATCTCGTGGTCGTTGGAGTACTGCTGGAGCTGGGCGCGGGCGTCCCACCGGCCGCCCGACCAGGCGTAGGTCTGCCAGCCGTAGGCGATCTTCTCGGCGTCGAACGCGCGTTTCATCGGCCCGTGCCCCGCGTACAGGCCGACCCGGCCGCGCCCGATGACGCTCGCGGCGCCGTCGAGGTAGGCGTTGATCTCGTCCTGCTGGCCGGGGGAGGCGTCCCAGTCGGCGGCGAAGTAGATCGGCCGGTCGCCCGGCATGCCGCACGCTTCGGCCTGCGCGGCGGCGTCCACGGCGTCGGCGGCGCCCGCGGACCGTCCGTCCAGGGGCCGCTTCGCGGTGGTCTCCCAGACGACCACGAGCCAGATGCCCGCCTCGGAGAGCTCGTCCGCCTCGGCGCGGGTCAGGTTCTTGCCGGTCGTGTCGTGCGAGAGGTAGCGGCACGCGAAGTGCGCCCCGGCCTGTTTCAGTGCGGCCACCCCGGGACGGCCCCACGCGTAGTCGACGCCGAAGACAGCCATGCCAACTCCATGGGTCGCGGTTCCGGTCCGTCCATCTGATTGAACAGCGCGCACCCGTGATCGCGCAGCGGAATCATCCGGTTGACCCTCCGTGACGGCGCACCCGTGGAACAATGGTCACTGTCTGTAATGACACGCCGACACGGCGCTATGCGGTCCGGCCGGCGGTCGCTACAACGGATGTGTCCGTACGAAGAACCGCAGGCCACGGGGGGCTCATTGTGATCCGGACATGGAAGGTGCGCGGTCTCGTCCTGCTGACGGCCGCGCCGCTGCTGGGGGCCGTGCCCGCCACGGCCGGAGCGGACGCCGATGGTCCGCCGCGGGCCTCGCAGCCGATACGGCTGGACGGTGTTCTCAACCCGCCTCCGAGGCCGAGAACGCAGGCCAAGCCCAAGCCGAAGGCGAAGCCCAAGGCGAAGGCGAAGGTCGTGGCGCTCCGCACGGCCGGTCCCAAGGCGGACGTGATCCCTGGCCGCACCTACGAGTGGAAGTGGACGTTCCGCGTGGCCGAAAGGGCGCGGCCGAAGACCGTCAAGGCGAAGCCGGGCAAGGCGAAGACCAAGGCCAAGACCAAGGCGAAGAGCGGGAAGCTGCAGACGAGCAGGACGAGGCCCCGTGAGGCGGTGTTCTGGACGACGCTGCCGAAGACGCTGGCGTTCGTGTCCGGCGCGAGGGACTGCGCGTCCAGCGGGTGGAAGGTCATCTGCCGGCTGGGCGCCGTCCGGCCGGGCGGCAGGGTCAGCGGAGTGATCAGGGCCAAGGTCGCCCAGCGGGCGAAGCCGGGGCAGCGGATCAGCCCTCGCGGGACGGTGGCGTGGGCCGGGACGCGCGTCACCAGGAGCTTCCCGGCCGTGCGCGTCGCCGCCACCGCCGACCTCGCCATCACCGGGATCACTCCGACGCGGGCGCGTGCCGGCGCGAAGATCCCGTACCGGCTGAAGGTCCGCAACAGCGGCCCGTCCACGGCCGAGAACGTGATGATCCTTTCCGAGGGGCCCTTCAGGCTCGTCGGGCGGAACACCGCGTGCCTGCCCGCACGCGGCGCCTACGTGTGCTCGGTCGGCGCGCTCCGGGCCGGCGAGTCCAAGACGCTGCGCATCACGGCGGCGCCGCGCCGGAGCGTCCGGGCCGGGACGGTGCTGAAGTCGTCGTGGACGGTCGCCTCGCCGACCACCGACCTCGACCGGACGGACAACGGAGCCGTCGCCCGCACCCGGATCACCCGGCGCCGCTGACCCGGTGCCATGGTCGCGGCCGCGGGGGTTGCAGGATGGGACCATGCGACTTCGGATCTTCACCGAGCCCCAGCAAGGGGCGACTTACGAGACACAGCTGGCCGTGGCGAAGGCGGCGGAGGACCTCGGGTTCGACGCGTTCTTCCGCTCGGACCACTACGTCAAGATGGGGGACGTGACGGGCGACCCGGGCCCGACCGACTCGTGGATCACTCTGGGCGCACTGGCCAGGGAGACCAGCCGGATCAGGCTCGGCACGCTGGTGACGGCCGCGACGTTCCGGCACCCCGGCCCGCTGGCGATCTCCGTCGCGCAGGTCGACCGGATGAGCGCGGGACGCGTCGACCTCGGTCTCGGGACGGGCTGGTTCGAGGAGGAGCACACCGCGTACGGCATCCCGTTCCCGAGCCTGAGGGAGCGGTTCGCCCGGCTTGAGGAGCAGCTCGAAATCCTGACCGGTCTCTGGGGGACGCCGTCCGGCGAGACCTACTCGTTCAGCGGTGAGCACTACACGCTCACCGACTCGCCCGCGCTGCCCAAGCCCGCCCGGGCGGGCGGCCCGCCGGTCATCATCGGCGGGACCGGGGCGAAGCGGACACCGCGGCTCGCGGCCCGCTACGCCGACGAGTACAACGTCCCCTTCACGCAGCCGGAGGGCACGGCCGCCGCGTTCGACCGCGTCCGCGCGGCCTGCGCCGAGGCGGGGCGGACGAAGCCGCTCGCCTACTCGGTCGCCCAGGTCGTGTGCTGCGGCCGGGACGAGGCGGAGGTGAGCCGCCGCGCCGCCGCCATCGGACGCGAGGTGCCGGAGCTGCGGGCGAACGGCCTGACCGGCACGCCGGGCGAACTCGTCGACAAGATCGGCCGGTTCGCGGAGCTGGGCGCCGAGCGCGTGTACCTGCAGGTCCTCGATCTCGGGGATCTGGAGCACCTGGAACTGCTGGCCGCGGAGGTCATGGCCAAGCTCTGACCGTCCCGGGAGGCGCGGAGGCGCGGAGGCCCGCCGCGGGGAGCACCCCGCGGCGGGCCTTTCGCGTCCGGACGGGTCCGTCTGGCCGCGTCCGGTCAGGCGGGTTCCTCTTCGGGGCGGGCGTGCATGGGCAGCAGGAAGGTCGCCAGGAAGGTGAGGCCGAGGAGCCCGACCTCGACCCACAGGGTGATCTTCATGGCGTCGCTGAAGCCGATCTTCGCGGAGCGCTCGCCCGCGTCCGCGACCGCCTTCTGGACGGCGGGCGCCGACTGCGGCACGGCGGTGATCGCGGCCTTGACGTCGTCCTGGAGCCGGTGGCAGGAGGCCGGGACGGCGGCGGCGTCCTTGGCGGTGGCGCGGTCGTGGCCGCAGTCGCGCAGAGCGTTCGCGATCCGGTCCCGCTGGGCGGCGGGGACGGACGCGGCGGCGAGGTCCTCGCGCAGCCCGGCCGCGCCGCCGTCCGCCGCGCTCGTCACCTGCCCGCCCAGCAGGCCGAAGAAGACCGTCCCGAGGACGGCCGCGCCGAGCGCCGCGCCGAGCTGCTGGACGGCGGTGAGCGTGCCGCCCGCGGAGCCCGTCTCCGCCGGCTCGACGCCCGCGAGGGCGGTGTCGAAGAACGGCCCCATCAGCAGGCCCATGCCGAGCCCGGTCACGGTCAGCGCGGGGACGAGCTGCCACGGCGTGACGTCGATCCCGGCGTACTGCAGCGTGAAGTAGAACCCGGCGATTCCGGCGGCCATGACGAGGGCGCCCGCGTGGATGACCCTGCGCCCGAAGCGCTGCACGGCCTGCACGACGCCGAACCCGAGGACGGTGCCGACCGACCACGGGATCTGCGAGAGGCCGGCCTTGAGCGGCGAGAAGCCGAGCCCCATCTGGAAGAACAGGGACAGCACCAGGCCGAGGCCCGCCATGCCGGAGAAGAACACCAGGCCGACGATCAGTCCGCCGGTGAAGCCGCGCTTGCGGAACAGGCTCGGGACGATCAGCGGGTCGCCGCCCGAGCGCTGCTTGCGGGACTCGTACCAGGCGAACGCGGCCCAGACGGCGAGCGAGGCGCCCATCATCAGGAACGTCCAGGCGGGCCAGTCGTGCTCGCGGCCCTGGACGAGCGGGTAGATCAGCAGCCCGGCGGCGAGGGACGCGAGCGCCGCGCCGGCGAGGTCGAGCCGGGTCGCGTGATCGGAGCGCCCGGCGGGCAGGAATTTCAGCCCGGCGAGGATGGCGGCGGCGCCCAGCGGCAGGTTGATCAGGAAGATCATCCGCCAGCCGGTGCCGAACAGGTCGGCGTCGATCAGCCAGCCGGCCAGCACCGGCCCGCCGACCGACGACAGGCCCATGACCGGCCCGAACAGGCTGAACGCGGCGGCCATCTCCGTCGGCGCGAACATCTGCTTGATCAGCCCGATGCCCTGCGGCAGCATCAGCGCGCCGAACAAGCCCTGCGTGACGCGGGCGCCGACGAGCATCCCGGGCGAGACGGCGATGCCGCAGAGCAGCGAGGCGGCCGTGAACCCGGCCGCGCCGATCAGGAACATCCGCCTGCGTCCGTACAGGTCGCCGAGGCGCCCGCCGGTGATGAGGCCGATCGCCATGGCGAGGGTGTAGCCGGCGGCGAGCCACTGGACGGTGGCGGCCGAGCCGCCGAGCTCGGCGCGGATCGTGGGGGCGGCGATGTTGGTGATCAGCGCGTCCAGCATGTCCATGACCTCGCCGGCGAGGATCACGAAGAGGGCGACCCAGCGCCAGCGGTAGGCGCCCTCCGCGACGTGTTTCGTGGTGGACGTCAATGTCTCGGCCATGGGACCTCCCAAGGGGAACACCGTTCGTTAGTTAGGAACAGTGTTCTAAGCTAGGAATGGTGTTCGCGTCAAGTACGCTGTTCGTGGCGATACCGGGTCCGTCTTCTCTCTTTCATGGAGAAGATATATCGCGTTTCGCCGAAGTCAAGATGTATCGCGAAAGTGGGAGGTCCCGCCGTGGTCACCGGACGCCCGGACATGCCGACACCGCCCGGGCGCAAGCCCCGCAAGGCCGCCCCCGCAAGGCAGCCCCTCTCGCAGGACCTGATCGTCGACACCGCGATCCGCGTCCTGGACGCCGAGGGCCTGGAGGCGGCGACCATGCGCCGCGTCGCCCAGGAGCTGGGCACCGGCGCTGCCTCCCTCTACGCCCACGTCTCGGGCAAGGAGGAGCTCCGCGAGCTGATGCTGGACCGTGTGGCCGGGGAGGTCAGGCTGCCCGTGCCCGACCCCGCGCGGTGGCAGGAGCAGCTGAAGGAGCTGGCCATGGAGACCCACCGCGTGCTGACCTCGCACCGCGACATCGCCCAGGTCTCGATAGGGCTGATCCCCACCGGCTCCAACCTGCTGTCGGTGGCCGAGGCGCAGCTCGCCCTCATGCGGGCGGGCGGCGTTCCTCCGAGGATCGCCGCGCTCGCCGTCGACACCCTCGGCATGTTCGTGGACGCCGACGCCATCGAGGGCACGATCTACTCGGCCAGGCTCAACGGCGGCGCGGAGGCGATGGAGAAGTTCATCCACTACCTGGGCGAGATCCGCGACTTCTTCAAGGCGCTGCCCGCCGACCGCTACCCGAACGTCGTCGCGATGGCGGACGAGCTGACCGAGACGGGCGGCGACGCGCGCTTCGAGTTCGGCCTCGACATCCTGATCCGGGGCATCGCGTCCTACGTCGATGCGCCGGAGCCATCGTGAACGTTGCGGGTCTCTAGGCGAAGACGCTTCGGAAGGCGGCGTGCCTGGGGGCGCCCTTGGCGGTGTCCCAGACCGCGAAGACGACGTGCTCGAAACGGTCGGCGAACTCTTGCCCCGGCTGCAGCAGCTCGGCGAAGACCTCGGCCACCTCTCGCGGATCGTTGCGGAAGACACCGCAGCCCCAGGCGCCGAGGACCAGCCGCCGGTGGCCGTTGGCCAGCGCCACGGCGAGGAGCTTGCGGGCGCGCAGGTGAAGCACGTCGCGGATGCGGTCCGCCTTCGCGGCGTCGTGGATGGCGCCACGGTTAGGAGCGGGGGACGTCAGGAACGCGACTTCGTACGGGTCGTCCAGCAGTGTTCCCGCGTCGTCCCGGAACACCGGCACGCCCGGTGAGTAGATCATGTGGTCGCTGTAGAGCAGGTCGCCCTGTGCACGGTGGAAGTCGTAGAACTCCCTGGCCGAAAGCAGCGAGGCGTACAGGCCGGACGACCGGGCCAGCCCTTCCTCTTGGGCGTGCGCTCCGTTCAGGAATCCTCCGCCAGGGTTCTTCGCGGAGGCGAAGTTCAGCGCGAAGGGAATGGCTTCTTGGCCGCGCAGACGGAGGGCGGCGGCGAGAGTGGTCTCGCCGGTGACCTCGATGCGCGTCTCAGTGCGGGGTTCGGCGGCGGGCAGGCGCTGCAGTAGCTCGTCCAGCTCGTCCGGACGGTACAGAACCGTGTCGCGGACCGTGCGGGCCAGGGCGTCGCCTATCGAGACCGTGCGGCCGGACGGCGCCACGTAGTCGCCGCGGTCGAGGATTCTCACGGTCTCCTGCGCCGTCTCCCGGCGCGGATGTCTGCTCATAACGCTCCGGATTCTGGCGGTACCGGAAACGTGACCGCAATCCCTTTTCTGTTGTCCGCCTTAAGCCGCGCAAGACCGTCCGTGCGAAAAAAGAATGTGGTGCGTTCGGGCTGGTCCGCCAGACTTGTCGTCGTGCTTCTGACGATCACCACTACCCTGAGCCAGGCGACCGACCTGGGATTCCTCCTGCACAAGCATCCCGGGAAGGTGCAGGCGTTCGAGCAGTCCTTCGGCACGGCGCACGTCTTCTATCCGGACGCGGACGAGTCCCGTTGCACGGCGGCGCTGCTGCTGGACGTCGATCCGGTCAAGCTCGTGCGCACGCGTGGCAGGGGCACACCGGACTTCTCCCTCGGCCAGTACGTCAACGACCGTCCGTACGCGGCGTCGTCGCTACTGGCGTCGGCCATGGCGAACGTGTTCCGCACCGCCATGCGGGGACGCTGCGACCTGCGTCCCGACCTCGCCGAGACGCCGATTCCGCTAGAGGTCGTCCTGCCGGCGCTCCCATGCCGTGGTGGCCCCGGGCAGGCCGAGCGGTTCTTCGCGCCATTGGGCTGGGACATGTCGGCCGTTCCCGTTCCGCTCGACCCGGAGTTCGGCGACTGGGGCGACTCCCGGTACGTGACGCTCACGCTGACCGGGACCATGCGTCTCGCCGACGCGCTCAACCAGCTCTACGTGCTGCTGCCCGTCCTGGACGACGCCAAGCACTACTGGATGGCGCCGGACGAGGTGGACAAGCTCATCCGCGCCGGGGAGGGCTGGCTCGCCACGCATCCCGATCGCGGCACCATCACCCGCCGCTATCTGGCCAACCGGCGCGCTCTCGTCCGGACCGCGCTGGGCCGTCTCGCCGACGCCGAAGACGCGACCGAGGAGGCGCTCGACCCCGCGCAGGTGGAGGAGGAGCCGCCTGCCGTCGAGGACGGCGAAGACCAGTCACCGTCGGAGGAGCAGCCCGTTTCCCTAGCGGAACGCCGTCTCCAGTCGGTCGTGCAAGCACTGCGGGACGAGAACGCCAAGCGCGTCATCGACCTTGGCTGCGGCTCCGGGAAACTGCTCTCGCGCCTAGCCCAGGACGATTTCTTCAGCGAGATCTCAGGGACGGACGTGTCGCACCGTGCGCTCAGCCACGCGTGGCGGCGGCTCCGCTGGGACCAGCAGCCCCGCCGCGCGAACGACCGCGTCAAGGACGTCTTCCAGGGCGCGCTCACCTACACCGACGAACGATTCCGCGACTACGAGGCGGCCGTGCTGATGGAGGTCATCGAGCACGTCGACCCGCCGCGTCTCAGCGCCGTGGAACGGGTCGTGTTCGGGTATGCCAGGCCGCGCGTCGTGGTGGTGACGACGCCGAACTCCGAGCACAACGTCCGCTACGAGGGCCTGGCGCCGGGCGCCATGCGCCACCCCGACCACCGTTTCGAGTGGACGCGCGCAGAATTCCGCGCGTGGGCGGACCGGGTCGCCGCCGCCCACGGCTACCGCGTCCGGCACGTGCCCGTAGGCGACGACGATCCGGAGGTCGGCGCGCCGACGCAGATGGGGGTGTTCACCCGATGACGGAGATCAGGGTCCCGGAGATGGGCCTGGTCGTGCTGGTCGGCGTGACCGGTTCGGGCAAGTCGTACTTCGCGCGCAAGCATTTCCGGCCGACGCAGGTGATCTCGTCCGACCACTGCCGCGGCGTCGTGTCGGACGACGAGAACGACCAGTCCGCGACCGGCGACGCGTTCGACCTGCTGCACTACATCGTGGCCAAGCGGCTGCGGCGCGGCCTGCTGACCGTGGTCGACGCCACCAACGTGCAGAGCGCGGCGCGGCAGTCGCTGCTGCGGATCGCCAAGGACCACGACGTGATGTCCGTCGCGATCGTGCTGGACGTCCCTGAGAGCGTCGCTGCCGACCGGAACGCCGTCCGCCCGGATCGGAACCTGCCTCCGCATGTGATCCCGCGCCAGCGGCGCGAACTGAGGCGCGGGATGCGGTCGCTGGCGCGCGAGTTCCGCCGCGTCCACGTGCTGACCGGCGTCGAGGAGATCGACGCCGCGACGGTCGCGTACGAGAAGGCGTGGAACGACAGGCGGGAGCTGGCCGGGCCGTTCGACATCCTCGGCGACGTGCACGGCTGCCGCGCCGAGCTGGAGGACCTCCTCTCCGGTCTCGGCTACGAGATCGACCGCGACCCGCAGGGGCTCGCCGTGGGCGCGAACCATCCCGGTAGGCGCACGGCCGTCTTCGTCGGCGACCTCGTCGACCGCGGACCGGATTCGCCGGGCGTGCTGCGCCTCGTGATGGGCATGGTGGCCGCAGGCAACGCGCTCTGCGTCTCGGGCAACCACGAGGCGAAACTCGTCCGCGCCCTACGCGGGCGCAAGGTCCGCGTAGCGCACGGCCTCGCCGAGTCGCTGGAGCAGCTCTCCGCGGTACCGGACGAGTTCCGCGACGACGCACTCCGCTTCATGGACGGCCTCATCAGCCACTACGTCCTGGATGACGGCCGCCTGGTCGTGGCCCATGCCGGGCTGAAGGAGGAGTACCACGGGCGTGCGTCCGGCCGTGTCCGGTCGTTCGCGCTCTACGGCGACACCACGGGGGAGACCGACGAGTACGGCCTGCCCGTGCGGTACCCGTGGGCGCGCGACTACCGGGGCAAGGCCATGGTCGTGTACGGGCACACGCCCGTCCCCGAGGCGGAATGGATCAACAACACGATCTGCCTCGACACCGGAGCGGTGTTCGGCGGGAAGCTGACCGCGCTGCGCTATCCCGAGCGTGAGCTGGTCTCCGTCCCGGCCCGGCAGGTCTGGTACGAGCCGACGCGCCCCCTGAACGCCCCGGCCGGCGCCGCGGCGGGCGCTCACCGGGAGGACGAGGTCCTGAAGATCGAGGACGTGCTCGGCGCGCAGGGTGTCGAGACCCGCCTGATGGGCCGCGTCGCCGTCCGGGAGGAGAACGCGCTGGCGGCGCTGGAGGTGATGAGCCGGTTCGCGGTGGACCCGCGCTGGCTCGTCTACCTGCCGCCCACCATGGCCCCGGCCGAGACGTCGTCGCTGCCCGGATACCTGGAGCATCCCGCCGAGGCCCTCGCCGCGTACCGGGACAAGGGCGTCGACCGCGTTGTGTGCGAAGAGAAGCACATGGGCTCACGGGCCATAGTCGTCGTCTGCCGCGACGCGTCGATCGCCGCAGACCGCTTCGGCGTGAACGACGGGACGACCGGCGCCGTCTACACCCGCACCGGACGTTCCTTCTTCCGCGACCCGTCGCGCACGACCGAGGTACTGGACCGGCTCCGTTCCGCCATAGGCGCCGCAGGGCTCTGGGAAGAGCTCGGCACCGGATGGCTCGTCATCGACAGCGAACTGCTGCCGTGGTCGGCCAAGGCCATGGACCTCATCCGCACGCAGTACGCCGCGACCGGCGCGGCCGCACGCGCGGCCTTGCCGATGGCGTCCGGCCTCCTCGCGAGAGCGGAAGGACGCGGCCTCGACGTCGGCGGCCTCCGGGAGCACATCGACCGGCGCGCCGCCAACGCGTCCCGCTTCCGCGACGCCTACGCGCGCTACTGCTGGACGGTCGACGGCCTCACCGGCCTACGGCTCGCGCCGTTCCAGATCCTCGCCGGAGAAGGCCGCTCCTGGGCCGTGGCACGCGAACACGACTGGCACATGTCCATGGCCGGACGGCTCGCAGATTGTGACCCGAGCGGCCTCGTCCAGCGGACGGGCTCGGTGACCGCCGACCTGAACTCGCCGGAATCGGAGGGCGCCGTCACCGAATGGTGGGAGAAGCTCACCGCCGCGGGCGGCGAGGGCATGGTCGTCAAGCCGCTGGGGCCGTTGCCGGACGACAGGCGGGTCCAGCCCGGCGTCAAATGCCGCGGCCCCGAATACCTGCGCATCATCTACGGCCCGGACTACGGCGAGCCGGAGAACCTCGACCGACTGCGCGGTAGGTCGCTCGGCCGCAAGCGATCGCTGGCGATGCGGGAGCACGCACTCGGCGTTGAGGCGCTCGACAGGCTCACCGGGGGCGAACCGCTCTGGCGCGTGCATCAGGCGGTCTTCGCCGTCCTGGCATTGGAGTCCGAGCCCGTCGACCCGCGCCTGTAGAGGCCCTTCGATTGCAGACGCGCGGCCCGCCCCTAGGCGTTCCTAGGCGGCGGGCCGCGCCGAACCGTCGCCTGAGCGGCTCGTGCGGAACCGGTCAGGTGGTGAAGAGCATGTGGAAGACGCTCCCCCCGTGGGGGCGGTGGTGACGCGCACCGTGGTGGTGATGGTGCTGCACCTGCGGGGCGGCTCCCCACCCCGGCGCCGCGGCGGGCGGAGGCGCCGCGCGGTACTGCGACTCCATCTGCGCCAGGGCCTCAAGTTCGCCGTAGTCGAGGAAGATGCCCCGACAGCTGTCACATTGCTCGATGTGGACTCCGCTGCGGGTGTAGGTCCGCATCACGCCACGACACTTAGGGCAGTGCATCGCCTTGTCTTCCTTCCAGTATGGATCCCCAGGTAGAGGCTAAATGTAGGGCAGGTTTCGCGCCACGTCATGCCGCGTCCCCCGCCGCCGATATTCTTCCGCAGGCGTCGACCATCGCCTGCTCCGGCTCGTTCAGTGGCCGGTCCTCCCTTTCCGCGGATATGACGCACGTGGCGGCTATCTGGATCGCAAGACTTCGCGCGGGCACGTCCAGGGACGTCCATGGGTCGCCCTCCGCCGGGACAGCTGGGCCGCCCGCTTCCTGGTACGCGCCCAGGAAGCGGCTCCACTCATCGGGGTGCAGAACACCCGCCGAATAGAGCGCGGCCGGACGCGCGAGGTCCCAGGCGGGGTCGCCTCTGCCGAGGTCTTCGATGTCGATGAGCCGCCACCGTCCGTCCTGTGCGCGGACCATCTGGCCGAGGTGCCAGTCCCCATGGATGAGGTATTCCGCAGCGTCAGGAGGCCCGTCGCCGTTTTCGCCTCGGATCCAGGCGGGGAGAGTGGCGAATGCACGCCGCACTACGTCCACGGCAGGGCCGTGCCCCAGTTCCGAGACCCGGCGGGCCACGCGCGCAGGACGTCCCCAAGACGGCGCGTCTGCCGGAACCGTCGTGGAGTGGAGCGCCGCCAGAAGCCGCGCACCCTCCTCCCAGGGCAGTTTCTGCTGCGGATCCACCGGCTCGCCGTAGGGGTAGACGGTGACCGTCCGTCCGTCGACGTCGAGCGGCGGGCCCAGCGGAGCGACCAGAACGTCCGGGACGGTGGCCGCCAGCCGTATCCGTTCGAGGAATGGGGCCCCGTGCTCACGGTCGGCCTGATGCAGCTTCACCGCCAGGTCGCCGACGCGTACCACGAGCACACCGTGCCGGTCGTACAGCGTCTCCGGCTCCGCCGCTGCGGAAGGCGTAGACGTGACGTGGCCCGCCGACTCGCGCCCGATCTCAATGAGCCGGGCCAACAGCCCTGGCTGGACGGTCTCGGTGTGCACCCGCCCAGTCAACCACCCGGCACGGAACGGTCACGCCCACACCAACGAGCCCACCACCCGTGCACGCGAGCCCACCACCCATGCACCAGGGTTCGCCGGGCTACGCGGGCGAGTTGACGATCTCGTCGCGGAGCCGCCGCCGGACGACCTTCCCTAGGACGTTGCGGGGCAGCTCCGTCCGCGGACGGAATTCCGCGGGCACTTTGTAATGCGAAAGGTAGCGTTCGCAGTGGCGCCGCAGTTCGTCCGCCGAGAAAAGGTAAGCCGGGTGCTCCACCACGTGCGCGATGATGCGCTCCCCGCGCCGGGCGTCCGGCACGCCGACCACCGCGCAGTCGTGGACGGCCGGATGGCGCCGCAGGATTCTCTCCACCTCCGTCGGGAAGACACTGAACCCGCTGACCTTGATCATGTCGCGCTGGCGTTCCAGGATCGTGAAGAAGCCGTCCTCGTCCATCACCGCTATGTCGCCCGTGCGGAGCCACCCCTTCGACAGGCTCTGCGCGGTGGCGAGCGGCGCGTTCCAGTAGCCGGCGAACACCTGCGGCCCGCGGACGACCAGTTCGCCAGGCTCGCCCGGCGGCAGAACCCTCGTCGGCTCGTCCTGGTCGACGATGACGGCCTCGGTCAAGGGGAGCGGTAGCCCGACGCTCAGGTTCCGCGCCTTGCCACCCAGCGGGTTCGCGCTGACGGCAGGGGACGCCTCCGTCAGCCCATAACAGTTGATCAGCCCCTTGGCGCCCACCCGTTCGAGCCGGTCGATGGTGCTCTGCCCGAGGCCCATCGCGCCCGAGATGAAGACGCGCAGCGAGTTCAGGTCGGACGGCAGGAACCGCGGGCTGTCGAGCAGTTGCTCGTAGAGCGTCGGCACCCCGGGGAAGATGGTCGGACGGTACTTGCGGATGGCACCGAGCATGCGGTCGGCGTCGAAACGCGGGAGCAGGACCACCGCCCCGGCCGTCATCACCGGCGCGACGAGGCAGCTCATCAACCCGAACGAGTGGAACAGCGGCAGGACCGCCAGCGTCACATCCTCGCCCGGACGGCTCTCGCGGTCCCACGCGTGCTGCTGGCAGGCGTTCGCGACGAGATTCCGGTGCGTGAGCATGGCGCCCTTGGGACGCCCTTCTGTCCCGCCCGTGTATTGAATGGCCGCGAGTTGCCGCGACGGCTCGATTTCCAATTGCCGCACGGGCCCCTGCGGCTGCCGCTGCATTTCGCTGAAAGGGATGACGCCGGGATCGTCCGGCACGTCCGCGGTGATGGCCGCCCGCCGCCGCCGCGCCCGCGCCAGTGGGAGCCGCAGCGCGATCCGCTTGGCCGCCGGCAGGAAGTCGGCCAGCGACGTCACGACGATGTGCTCAAGCGGGAGCTCGGCGCGGACCGCGCGCACCGTCGCGTAGGAACGATCCAGCACGACGGCGGCGCGGGCACCGCTGTCCGCGAGCTGGTGGAGCATCTCCTCCTCGGTGTACAGCGGGTTGTGCTGCACCGCGATCGCGCCCCGGCGCAGCACCCCGTAGAACGCGATGACCTGCTGCGGGCAGTTCGGCAGGATCAGCGCCACCCGGTCGCCGGGCTGGACACCGAGCCGGTGGAGGCCGTCGGCGAACCGGTCCACGGCCGCGCGCAGCTCCCGGTAGGTGGTCCGGCGGCCGAAGAAGAGGAGCGCGGGCCGCCGCGGATACCGCTCCGCCGCGTCGTCGAGAAGCTGCGTAACAGGAATGTCTGGAATGTCTAATTCGCCGGGAACGCCCGGCTGATACCACTGCCGCCACGGGGAAGATCGTTGTGACGAGTGCCACATGGGACGTGATTCAACCATCTCGGAGGCGTCCCCGTCCTCCCGCTTCACGATCTTCACCCGCATGCCGCCCGGCGGACGCGTTCGGACCCCCACCGCCGGGCGCCGGGCCCCCGCCCCCGGGCCTCAGGCGGCCGTGTAGGGCATTTCGCAGCGCGCCTCATGCAGAACGGAGGCCCACCAGTGCAACTGGTCCAGAAGCGTCTTCGCGGCGGCGTCGGGGCCGTCCGGGTCGAGCAGGTTCCCGTCCTCGTCGACGAGCCCCCAGTGCTGATCGAAGCTGACCTGGTCGCGGACGAGCACCGAATGCGTCTCGGTGAACACCTGCCGGAGGTGCTCGACCGCCCGCAGCCCGCCGCCCCTCCCGCCGTAGGAGACGAACCCGACGGGCTTGGCGTGCCACTCGGACTGGTGCCAGTCGATGAGGTGCTTGATCGACGCCGGATAGCTGTGGTTGTACTCGGGCGTCACGACGACGAACGCGTCCGCGCCGTCCAGTCGCCGCGCGAGGTCCGCCATGGCGGGCGTACGGCCGTCGCCCGCCTCGAACTGCTCCGGACCAGCCGGGAGGGCGGGCGGCAGCGCGACATCGGCAAGGTCGATGACGTCCACGTCGAACGACCCGTGCTTCCGCGCGCGCTCTGCGAACCAGTTCGCGAAATGAGGCCCGTACCGGCCCTCCCTGACGCTGGCGACGATGACGACGAGATCGAGTGCCATTTGTGTGCTCCTTCGTGGTCGGTGCTTCCACGTTGGCCGGGCACGCGTCCACGAGGGAGGCCGGGCTTAGACAGGCACTGACAGGGCCACGATCCGGGCGTCCGCTACTTGGTACGTTGCGGACGTGAGCGACAACCAGCTAGGCGGTTTCCTGCGCGCGTGCCGCGAGGCCGTCACGCCCGCGCAGGTCGGGCTGCCCGAAGGGGGACGCCGCCGGACGCCGGGCCTGCGCCGCTCCGAGCTCGCCACACTCGCCGGGCTCAGCGTCGAGTACCTCGCGCGGCTCGAGCAGGGCCGCGACCGCCACCCGTCGCCGGCGGTCCTCGGCTCGCTCGCCGACGCGCTCCGCATGACCCCGGACGAACGCGTCCATCTGCGCATCCTGTCCAAGTCCGACGATGGGGAGTGCTGCCCGAGGCCGCCCGCCGACTCGGTGCGTCCGACCGTCCGGATGCTGCTGGAACGCCTAGAACCGACCCCCGCGATCGTCGTCAACATGCTCGGCGACGTGCTCGCCCGGACGGACGGCTACGAACGCCTCGCCGGCCCCGTAGGACTCCTCGACGGAGACCCGCCGAACCTCGTCCGCTACGTCTTCACCGACACCCGCGCCAGAACCGTCTACCCCGACTGGGACCGCGTCGCCGACGAACGCGTGGCCGGCCTCCGAGCCGCCTTCCCATCCGGCAACACGCATCTCACACGACTCGTCGACGAGCTGATCATCACCGCCGGCGCGCCGTTCGGCGAGCGCGGCAAGGCCCCTCCACGGCTGCCCCGGCGCTCGGGCGTCGAACGGTTCGTCCATCCCGACGTAGGTGAGCTGCGACTGGCGTACGAGACCCTCGAACTGCCGGCGGGCGACGACCAGGTCCTCGTCACCTACCTGCCCGCAGACGACGCCACGTCCGAAGCCTTGGCCGGCCTGCGCCCCGGCAGACTGCGCGCCGTGTCCGGCCTGAGCGGCCCCCGCTGACCCCCGGCGGGCGCGTTGTCAGATACGTCCCGTACCGCGGCAGACGTTGCACTTCTCGCCACTGGCGGTGCTCGTGCCGGTCCCGTTGCAGCCGGGGCAGGCTCGCGTCGCCGGCTTGTTGTGCTTGCCCACGTCCACCACCCCCGGCTTTCATCTTAGAGGTTGAACCCGCGACCGGGACGCGTCCGTGGGTGAAGGCAGGCGGAATGGGTTCCGGGAGGCCAGGCATGATCGACGCGGCGCACGCGGCCGCCCTGCGGGTCCGGCGGATCGCGGACGGCGCGGCCGCGCGCATGCGGCTAGCCGCCGACTTCTACGCCGGTGACCGCTACGGCCGCGCGGAACTGAGCTTCCTCCGCTGGGAGATCGCCCGCGGCGTACTGAACCCACCCAACGGCGACCCGCCGGGCAGCCCTTGGTGGCGTGCCGTCAACGACCGCCTTCTATGCGACAAGACCGAAGCCTCGCTGCTGGCCGATGGCCACTACGGCGAGCCGTCCTCGCGCAGCGTTTTGCTGTGGGGAGAGTTCCTCCACAAACCATCGCCCGCCGCCTGGTACCGCGCCCATAACGCCAGCGTCGTCACCGGTTACCTCCAGAACAGCACGCTCGCCCTGTCGGAACTACCCGCCGAGCGCTTCATGATGAACGTCGCGCTGGTCCGCGTCCTGTACGCACACGCCCTGGTCGCGCGCCCTCGCCTCGCCCTAGGCCCGTTCGCCCCACTCGGCCGCCTCCTCGGCGACCCCCGCAGCGGCACGGTCGGATTCTTCCTCGACCTCCGCCGCGCCTTCCCCGAGCGATACCCGCTGCGCGGCCTGCGCGTCGAAGACCTCGTCGCCGCCGAAGGCCCGCTCCCGCGCGCCCTCGACTACGGCATCATCGTGCCGCGCCTCGTCCCCCTGTACGAGTTCGCCGCCGGGTCACTCGGCCTGCCGGGCATCGAGGACCTCATCAGCGACGGCCTGCCCTGCTACGCCTGGCCACCCCGCCGCTCAGACTGGCACAACGTCAGCACCCGACGCCTAACAACCCGCCTAACCGCCTACGCCGTAAAACCACGCCCCTAACCCTCGAACCCAACACTTCCTTAACGAGGTCGCGGACGATCCCACGGCGACGAAGACCCGCAACACTCTCGTCCCCTAACGCGCCTGCACAGGTTGGCTTAGCCGACCTAGATCGACAGTGCCGACCTGTTCCTCTGGCTTCCCTCCCTTGTTTTCGCAGGTGAGCGGCTCGCTGGGCGACTCCCCGAGGCTCAGGCGGACGAGAGCCGAATAAGTCTCACTCAGGCCATCCTTAACGCGGGCATAAGGGCGGGGCTGGGT